>NZER01000488.1 GCA_002690445.1 Candidatus Pacearchaeota archaeon | reverse complement strand
TCTGGAATAAATTGGAATAACTTATGTAATAATTCATATGCAGAAATGTCAGAATTAGCATATTCAGGGGGAATGGAGCAATCTGCTCCTTTAGCTTCGTTAAAAATAGTGACAATTGTTTCTTTAAGGTTATTTTCTTTTGTTATTTGTGTTGCTGAACTATGATAACCACAAGGTCCATCGCGGCGAGGTGCTTTGCATAAAGTGTTATTGCGCGTCATAAACTTGCAGGAAGTTGGGGTATCAGTCTCTGTATTCTCTTCATCCATAGCCATCTCCTTCTTAAACCATCCATGATTTGGACAATAGTGTTCATATCGTGGAATAAATAGCTTGCATGCTATTTTACAGATCGGACACGCTACTTCCAAGCCTCTGGGGGGACCAGGGTGGGAAACATACTCTTGACCAGAGATTTTCTTTTCCATACTTCTCCGTAGGAACCTCAAGCTATAGTGAAGGAAGATAACAGTTAATATGAGAACAAATAAAATAAAATATATCATAATTTACCTTTAGGGGATTATAGCCCCAACTACTGGAATACACAATATAATATAAAAAAAATTATATAATATCAACAAGGAAGTAAAAAGCCGGGGAAATTAGAAACCAATATAGGTAAAAAATATATAAATGGTGGTGAGGGGAGGTTATTTATTAGTAGTAGTTGTGGGTTAATTGTTTTTAGCCCACCCCGGTTATTCATAGCCTACCGGAACAAAAGGTTATATATTGTGTGCTTTGCATACAAAGGAGTCTATCATGGCTACTCTCAAGAACATTGGTCTGCTCTTTCTCCTCCCCATAGCGAAAACCCTTGACATCTTCGAGGGCTACGGCGCTTTCATCACGCTGGCCTTCGGGTTGGTGGGTGCGATGTGCTCGGTGTTCGGGGCGTTCGCCATTGGATTGGAGGTGGTCGACTATGAGGCGGTGCGATTGGTGCTGGATTGGAGTGCTCGGAGCAGCATAGCAACCTGCTTCTCCTTCTCACTATGGGTCGGGACGACCTTCCCCAACTACACTATAGCAGATAGAGTGTGGTTAGGGACGACGGCGATGTGTGGGGCGCTCATTGGCTCCATGGGGTTGTACTTCTACCTAGTGTAGATACAGTCGCTCGGGGGGGCAACCACTAACCATTAGCAATAGGAAAGGGCCTGTCCTTCGGGATGGGTCCTTTCCTTTCTTTTTTTTATTTGTTTTTAATAGCATTGGTCGTGTCTATGACACATGCTTCTGCCCTGTCCCATAGGGTCATCTAGCGGACAGGTAGTAGGTTCTCACCTTACGGTGCTACCGGACCCAATTACGTTCTACTGAAAGGTAGTAGTGTGTCCAGCCTAAGGACAATGTCGTGTGACATGGTCTGGACTATATAGCACTACTAATAGTAGGTAGAATGGGAATAAATAAACCTTAAATCTCTACTATAAGGAGTAAGCCCTGTAACAAGGCATCTTGCGGTAGAGACCAATGTGGAGGTTTGACTAGCTATAGGCAAAGCTAGGACGCTCATATAAGAGAGCACCTCCTGTGTGTGATTACCGTGCATATCAATAACGGTCCTGTAACAGGATATTAACAAGTATCGATCCCTATGTGGTAGGGGTGGGCTGACCTCACTGACCTCCTTCAGTGAGAGATGCATAATGAATAAAGTACCACACCCGGTGAAGCAGAGGAGTCTATCGTTCCGGAGCGGTGGGCTCCTCTGTGGATCCATTTCTTAGGTCATAGTAATTGGTTGATAGCTTGCAGTGTGAGAACTGCAAAGGAGTTTGTAATGGAAGATTTAGCTGTATTGGTAGCGATTGTGTCGCTGCTTCTCTTCGCAGGGTGGCTGGCTTATGAGGCTAGTTACCATGCGGTGACGGAGAAAGCTGAGCGGCTTGCAGAGATGCAGGCTGAGGAGGAGTGCATGTGGGCCCTGGGTTATGCTCAGGGACATTCTGATGGGAGGAAGGTGATGGCGGTGGCGATGGAGAAGGCTCATAAGAAAGAGCTGAAAAAGCATCGAGAGACCGTCAGAAGGAGTACCACACTGGATCTGCGGCAAAAGCTGCGGTTGCGTAGGGAAGTAGAGGAGATGAGGGCCTACGCCGGTCAGGTCAAGCTGAGATTGGTGGAATTCAGGAGGCAATCGATGCCAGAGTATCATGAGAAGGTGGAGGACCTTCTCTGGATGTTTGATGCCAATGGGAATGTAGCTGCATAGATTTTGCAGCTTGAGGGGGATTAGAGAGGGAAGGGCTACGGCCCTTCCCTTCTCTTTTTTTATTTCTAGTGGATCTGTGCAGTTTGTACAGACCAGTATGTTAAAGGAGGATATTATGTGTTCTATGTCTCTCAAGATTCAAGACCTGATCAATCTTCTCGAAGCACGATCAAAGCCGGTCCTGACCGGGCCACGATTCGAGCGGCTCTGGACCGAGGTCACAAGCCACATACTCAATCTTGAGTATGGAAACCCGGTGATGATAGCAGCTGTCGAGAAGCTCAAGGAGGAGGGCTTGTCAATCCAGGGGGCTGCTAAAGCTCTGAAGATTCTCAAGAAAGGCTTCTAGTTTTTCTTTGCCTTTCGTGGATTAGCAACCCACGGAAGGCACCCCTCTTTTTTTATTTCTAGTGATGAAGCATATATCAGAGAGATGTATGTACTTTGTGATAACAGCTAAGGAGGCTGTGATGTTTGGTTTTAATAAAGCGGTTCTGGGACTCTATGTTTGGATGTGCCAGTGGAGGGGTGGCACGTGGATGCAGGATGTCGCTGAGGACGACACCGATTCCTGGAAGTTCTGGGGAAGCTGCCTTCCGTGGATTAGCACGATCACGGGAGCAACCCTTATCGCAGTTGCGATAGCGGGGTTCCTGATTGGGCTATCAGAGTTCGGGTTTCCGTTCCAGGTCGTGGGGACGGCATTCCTCACCGTGTGGGTTTGCCCCGTGTGGGTGTTCTGGGTTCTGGAGATCTGGTGTACAGAAGTGCATCAGATCACCAGCTGTGGTCGGCTGAAGGCCTTATATCCTCCCACAGAGATGGTCTTCGACGTGTCGAGGAAGAAGCCCTTTCCGGATTGCATAGAGCTCTATCTAGAGGACGATTGCGCAGGCCTTAAGGGGCTTGCCAAGTGGATGCTCTGTGGAGTTGTCCTCTTCATGCCAATTTGGTTGGCAATGCTCATCTGGGCATAGGGGAGTAGGGATCAAAGAGGTCTCGGCATTTATTTGCCGGGACCTCTCCCTGTTTTTTTTATTTAGTGGTTACATAAATAAGGAGGTAATCATGTTTCTAATGTGTTTCGTATTAGATCTCTTGTACTCTCTCTTCGGAGGGAGGACCACTGTCATTGCCATCATATTGGCAATATGTGGTCTGGGGTGTGAAGAAGCGACCTTCCACAGCGAGAGTACAGGCCAGTACTACCACTGTATTAATGTACAGGTCGAGAAACCGGGATACAATCCCGACCAAGACTGGCAGAAGGTGCAAGCCCTCTGTCAAAGGAGGCACAAGTGAGAGAGGTACTGGGGGCTATCTGGTGGCTTATCAAGCTGCCATTCAAGCTTCTCATGACCTTGATCCTAATCTGGATCATGGGAGGTTTGATCATAAAGTGGACTGATCCACCATCTCGGGTGGATCAGTCCTGTGTCAGGGAGATTGTAAGAAAGTCTCCCTATTGTAATGGAGCAGGTAAGAATTTCGATGCCTGTCTCTCTATTGCTGTAAACAGCAAATGCAAGAAGGAGAAGTGATGTGTAAACATCTAGAAGGGAATGTGGCAGACATCCAGGTTCGTGGTAATGGAGACGTTCTGTCCCATTGTCTTGACTGTGAGCAGACATTTGTCACCCATCAAGTTCCAAGGACTCTTCCAAAGAGTCTGCAAGTGCTGCAACCGCTGGCACTTCCAGCGGTTATCTGTGATCCCCGTGATGACGGTGATGATTTTTCACCTAAGTCTTAAATAGCTACCCGGGTGGGTCTCTTATGAGACCCGCCTCGGGTGGTTTCTTTTTTTTATTTCTTTTAATGGTCTAGTTTTAGTGACGAGACCAGTGTGACAGGCTTAGTGTGACTTGTCATACTTTCGTTGGTAGCACTAATAAGGAGGAATGGCTATGAGTAATGACACTCAACAGCCGAAAACACTTGTTGTTCCTAGGGACAAGAAGACGGTGAGATCCGTGACTCGGATGAGGGGCAGAGCCAATTATCTGACGCGGGTCGCGACGGCCTTGGTGACGACCTTGCAAACCTCAGGTTTGCCCAGGTTTTCGATAGTCCGTCGTGTCGGACCACCCGGTCTAATCAAGCATATGCTGTCGAAGCTAAAGACAGAGTATGTCGGGCTCGATATACCAGTGCCTGTGGTGCACGTGGTGAATGAGCAAGAGCGGGATGACCGTGGTTTCAGGAAGCCGATTGGGAAGGAGATTCTCCTCGCTGCCTATCAGCAGGCAGGGATGGTAATCTTTGGAGGCAAGCATATGTATGATGCTCGCCTCTTTCCACTTCTCAGTCGGACGTTTCCGGACGCGGTCAGTGCGGCAGCTTACGTTCGTGGGCTTGGAAGTCCTACCATTGGAAACGGGATCTATGAGAACGTTCCTATGGTACTAAAGGACATCACCTCCCTCAATAGCAAGGGAGAGGTGATCCATGCAGGTACGGACGGAAGTGGTCGCATCCACCCGGCACATCCGATCTTCGAGCGCATCGGGTTTCCATGTGTCGTTCAACCACGCATCAATCACCCTACTAAGGGTGTATTCGTCAAAGGTACCTTGGTACCAGATGAGAGGTGTGTTGACGAGAACGGGCAACCCACGATCTGGGTCGACTGGCTCCAGGTCAAGGGTAAGTGGAAGAGCCTCGCCATGAAAAGGTGTGGGATGCGCACTGGTGCGTTCGATCCTAAGAGTGGAATTCTAACCAATCCAGAACTTCTCTCGGAGAAGACGGTTGGTGAAGGATTCTACATGGGAATCCTACAAGTGTGGGACCGGAAAGGCTATATCCGCTGGTGCTTCGAGATTCTCGAGCGCGTTGCTGATAACGATGCCAATCGCAAAGCGGTGGTAGAGTTTATCAAGGAACATCTTGAGAAGCTTGATGAGAGCGGGGGGCTGGGAGGAATCTTCGACAAGCTGAGCGAAGATAACTACCAGTTGCAGCTGGTAGGTAAGTTTTGCGAGAAGCTTACTGAAAAGGCTTCAGTGGATATAGATCCGTTGAAGGTCCCATTCGTAGAGGACTTCGTGAATGACGATCTCATGCGACAAAATCACCATCTCCGTCAGGGAGCTGGTAAGAAATCGCTGAGATTTGTCACGATCATCGATAACGGTGTGCCACCAGGGCATGCTGTTATCGGGAGGCTGTACGATAACGGTGAGTGGCGCTTTAACCATGGCGATGAGATCGCTGTGGCGAGGTTCCCGATGATTCTTTCTCAGGCACTCAAAGTCCTGAAAGTCATCGACCCTCGAAAGCGGAATTGGCGTCATCTAGAGCATCTGCTGATCAAGACCGAGAAAGGTGAGGTTGTGACCCCTTGGGTCGTCTTCCTCAACGAGAAGGATCTTGTGAAGGGGATGCAAGGGGATGATGATGGAGACACTGCACTTGTCGATTATGATCCTCGGGTCATAAACATGTACAAGAGCAGGATCTCTATGGTCCCTGGCTGGGATGATGTCATTTTCCTTATAGAGCCCGGTAAGGTGGCTCAAAGCTGGAAAAGCAAGCTCAAGCTTGTTAATCCCGATGGGACTATAGATCTGAAAGTTCTAGAACTGCTGGGACAGGATGGTCGAGGGCCTGTTGGTCAGCTTACATTCTACTGCTCAATGTTCTTAGCTCTGGGTATGCGGATGCATGCCTTGGCATGTGCAGTCCTCATTCAGGAGGCAATCGATGCTGGAAAGCATGTGATCCTCGGTTCGGATCCTGAGAAGCTCTCAGATATCCGAAACTGGAAGAGGAATGCAGCTGGAGATGAAGCGTCTCCAGTTAACTGCCAAGCTAAGATTGGTGGTCGGTGGGATGACGGCAATGGTCATCTCAACATGAAGAGCTTCATGTTTTGGGTTCATCGGATTACATCCGGTGCAAAACTGAACGAAGTTCTAACTTGGAGAGAAGGTTCCGAAGGGAAAAAGTGCCATGAGAAGAACTGGTGCATAGATCGTAGTGAAAGTGGCGAGAATCTCGTCCACTTTTGCAACGTTGCATCATTTCACCTCATGGACAAGTGGAAGAAAGACAATGCTCAGGAAAGCCCTCGGGTAGACCTGGCTGACTTGCTTCCGCAAGCCTTAGGGATCTCGTCGATGAAGGCAGCACACCCTAAGAGTAGAAGGTATTCAGACCTGCTCAAGAAGAGTGGACTGCCACAGTTCGGTTCAGCACTGTGGACTATCAGAAGACAGTGTATTGATCCTGATGACAGGAATACCAAGATTGAGGCAGAACAAGAGATTCTAGCTCAAAAGCTTCGGCAGCTGAGCTTAGAAGAACTTGTCTTGATCTGGGTAACCGAGCTGTTCGTGGCCAAGCACAATCCAGAAGAAAGGAAGTCTAAGGTGAATCGTGCCTTCAGAGCGATCACTTTTACCGGCTCTCCCGTTCTGGAAAGTCTGGGGATAGAGATGGAACTTCCTTGCCAGTATCTAGATGGAGATAAACTGGAGTCGCTCTTTGAGCAGCTTCAACAATCCGTCAAAGCTGGTGAGGAGCAAAGTCTCTTCCATGCCACGGTTCACTGGGGCCGGTTCGCAGAGGACCACGAAGAGCAGACAGGCACTCCTGCAGAGGAGTGTAACCACTGCCGGAAACTCTTAGAGTCGAAGGTGGTGTCATTTGTGAGAAACCTGAAGGAGAATCTGAACGAAGAGTTCACTAAGAGAGTGGGAGGTATCTGCCACGATATGAATTCTGAGCTTCAGAAGAATAGCGATGGTTTCTACGGTAGAAAGTAGCTAAGGAGTAATTGGGGGTGGTGACATCTGTCACCACCCCCAGGTGTTTGTAGACATGTAAACTAGGAGGTAATCATGTCATCGCATACTAGAGCTATGCAGTCTAATTTGGTAATGCCAGAAGTCGCATTATTGCTGATGCGACTTCAAGTATGGATCCCCGCGTGGATCCTACAGTCATCGTTCACTGACGGTGACGGTAAGCGTCACAATCTTCAACAGATGACGGAGGCACGATACCGCTTTCGTCGGGAGTTTTGGATAAAGGTCTTGGGGGATCTGGCTTCTCGTCAGAGTGCGGAAGCTAATCATGAGATTGTGAAAGATCTCTTGAAGAACTTCAAGCTTTGGACTCTTCCGAAGAAGGAGAGTTTTGGATCCGTCACAGGGTTGGCTTTCGAGCCAGACTGGTACCACAACAACACCTCCCTGGCCAAGAGGTTCTTTCAAGTTCTTCAGTCCCGGATAGCAGGGAAGGAGGGCCGATGGTCCTGGCATCTTTGTGGGGTTGGAATTGTAGACTCAAAAGGAGAATGGGGGATTAAGATCCTGGAAGTAACCGGGATATAGGAGGTAAAGACTGACACGGCCTGGGGGGCCGTGTCTTTCTTTTTTTTAATGGTAAAGAGGTTATGACTACTTTTACGGTAATGGAGGTATTACCATGTCTATAAGTTATGAAGATATTCTTACTATGTACAACGGGTCGGATCCTAGCGAAGACCGCGAGGGAGATATCATCTACCTGCGTCAACAGTTGTTGAACTATTGCATCCGCAATTCGAGATACTGCTCACACGCCATAAATGGCAACTACTATCGGATACGTATTGGATGGAGCGGCCCAGGGAGCCTTGTTGAGGCGTTAGGGGGTATTGTCCAATATTGTGAGAAGAAAGGGAATAGGACCGATCTGATTTTTGAGGAGCAGAACTTTGTGGCCCATGTGGACACCAAGGGAGAGGACTGCATGCCTCAGCTTTATGACTTCTACACAAAGCAAGTGTGGGGTCGTGAAGACAAGGAAATCGAGGAGGTCAACATAATGGTCTGGGATACGGAAGACCTGGAGAAGAGAAGGGAGTATTTGCCCCAATGGTTACGGGAACGTTGGGTACTTAGGGGTGAAGCAGACAGGCGAAAGTGGAAGAAGGAGGCTCCGAAGAAGAGAAAGCTGGAAAGAGTATCAACTTCCTGGAGATCATGCTTAACACATACAATCCAGAGCGGGCCTCTTGGCCACGAATACGCGTCTGCAAACCGCTACTTCGGAGGGGGTGGTTGCGATGCTTGCAAACGGAGCGACCTCTTTAAGGGGCTGGATAGTCTCATCGGAGGGTATACAATCAAAGCAATCCCAGCTTACCTAACCAGCTTCCAAGATGGCTACGAGTCGTGCGAGGAAAGAATTTTGCTCACAACATCGAAGGGTGTGTATAACCTTCGGCGGCATCACACACTGAATTCCTACCACGGTGCCATCAATGGCATCAAGGTCAGGATAGTCCTGCGTGAGAATAAGGCAACACTTACTTATTGGTACTAGGGTTTCAGGACCTCCTGTGGACTTTACATCCACAGGAGGTAACTCCGCGTTGCAGCTGAAGACCCAACCGATAAGATAAAGTTGGAAGCACTCCGCGTATAAATAAATAAGTCGGGGCTTACGCCCCTTGCTTAGATGGCTAAGCTAATCGAAAGTTTCGTGGGAGCGATGGCAAGGCGTCAATTGATGCTTCCTCGTGCTCTCTGTTAGTTCAATGACAAAGTGAATAGGCCCTCTTCTCGCCTAGTTGCTGATTGCTCATTGAATAGCCATAGTTGATAGAAGATTAGGTGGTTCCTACCGAGAGGCTAGCGAGACTATTCTCGTTAACGTGGTGGGGGCCCCTTTTTTACTCCGCATAAATAAAAAAGGAACCACCCTATGAAAGCAATAGCTATAATCCTTCTACTGATACTCTCAGGCTGTGCTCATACTCCTGAGAGCTGCTGTGTTCCTACTCTTACAACAAAAGGAGATGTCACTCTCTATTGGAACTCAGAAGGGCAGATGGTTAAATGGTGCGAGAAAATTTACTGGAAACAAGATTTCACTCGAGGGGAGAAGGAAGGAAGATATATCACACCTGAATACAGTTGTCACGATGTAGACCCCTCAACTGGAAAGCTAATTGAAAAGGAGGAGATATCATCTCATGACTAGAGAAGAAGAGATAGAGCGCTTCATCGCGGAGAATAAGAACAACCGGAAGAAGTACCAGAAACTCTCCTCGGGAAGAGACAAATACGAAAAGAACCGAAAAGCTCTTGATGAAGGAAGAGCTGTCTGGCTCTGGAATGGAAAGAAATGGGTTATAACCTCAGTGAAGATCCCAGATAAATAAACCGGGGCTCACGCCCCTGCTTGTATGACAGTTTCTCATAAGGAGGTATAGAAGCTATGAGTAACCTAATTCGAGTACGAGCTCCGTTCAATCCAGGGCTGATAACAGCAGCTGGGATTCGGAGATTAATAGCAGGACTTTACCCTGGACGTCGTCTTCATGATGACCAGCCAGAAGGCATTCCAATCGTGGAAGAGCAAACCCACGATTTTAGTCGGTACAGTTCCACTGACACACTTGTCATCTTTGTCGAGATGGCAGAAGAGTTGTGTACCGAACCTCAAGTTCCACCTGCAACAGTCGCTCAAATTTGCATGGAGGGCTCCCTCCGCTCCAATACTCTGACTTCAGAAAAGAAGCAGCGTAAACAGCAAAAAGCTGCATGGCGTGCATACAAGCACAATGGAGGTCACTAATGGATGACCTATTAACATTTTTGATTTGTGCAGCATTAATCATCTGGCTGTGGGGAAGTTGGAGTCCTCAGAATAAGGAGAAGCTAGACGAGAAGGTTGACGGCATCAAAGCCTCTATCCACGAGGCTACGAAACCAAAGGAGTAGCCAATGAAGTTCTTTGGTGGATTCCTTTGGGGGATAGCAGCGACTACTGGATGGTTCTTCATCTGGATGGTTGCTACTATCCTTGGGTTCTTAGGTTGTTAGGAGGTTCATATGTGTGTCGAGGGAGCATGTGAACCCGGCTGCAATTGTACTGGAGACGAACCGTGGTTCGAGTGGACCACAGAAGACGAAGAAGAGCGTATAAGAAAGCGTGATATCCGGGAAGAAGAATTCCAGGAGAAGCATAAAGGGCATCCAGTAACAGGATGGCTCTTTATCTTCGCTTACTTGTACGTATATGGATTATATATATCAGATTGGATTCTTTAAGGAGGAACCATGAGCGGAACTAAAGATAAAGACCAGAAGTATGATGAGGCTATGCTGGATATTCTCATGAGGAAGAAGGTCAACAAAACCCTGGACCTGTTCAACTTGATGTTAGAGACTCTATATCTCAAAGAGTCAACGGACATCACAAACAACCTTGAGAACGATCCACAGATAAAGAGCCTCCGCAAAGGCATCCTTCTTATCGAGCTGGAAGAGCAGAAGTCCAAAGCTGAGATTCTGTGTCGGCAGGCACAGCGACAGTTGGCGACAACACCTTTTGCTGATGAGGACCACCATTGTCCTCCATCTACAGAGGAGAGTTATGGAACAGAATGACTCCAGCATCAGCTATGCAGAATGTTGCTACATAGCATCACTTTTTGGAGTCTGGATAGCGCATCAGCTTTTCGGAGGGTTCTAAGAATACTCTTTATCCCATACAACCTGTACAAGGAGATAACGGGGTCGCTGAACACTAGAGCTATGTGGAACTGTAACCACTATAAAAAATACTGTAGGCTCTGCTAAGTAATCGGCTTCACTTTTAGTATGCGTGACAAGTATTCTTAGGATTTCCATTCTGGTAATAAAGAAGCGAGGCTTACGCCTCTTTCTCCAGTGAGAGTAGCGAAACTATGACCTCCTTATAGCTACCAACCAAGTGCGTGATATCAAGTACTGGGGGCTCCCGCTTCGGCGGGGCCCCTGTCTTTTTTTATTTCCCAACTTGGAGGACAACCAATGAATACGTATTAATCTAACCAATTAAATAACTTAATATATATCTAAAACGAGCAAACAACAGTCCGCAGAACTGTTGTTATTATGGATACCCACTTTAAACACAAACTAGAAATTCCTCTAGGTGTGGGTGTCCATATTTTTAGTTCATAAATAAAGAAATAATATGGATGCTCACGCATCCACCTCCTACAGCAATTTTTAAATCCCTTGAAGACACAAAGGGACAGGAGGATATCTTGGCTAAGGATACTACTACAACCGAAAAAGCCCAAGAACTTGTCAGACCGCTCCCCTGGTGGGGAAAAGTCATGGTAGGCTCAATTGGCGTATTTCTCATTGTAAAGTACACTCCAATCATGGAGATACTATCTATGTTCTTCTATGTAGTGATGGTTCCTATTTTCTTGTTGGCCAGTATTGGTCTCATTAGCTCTGGAA
Organism: Candidatus Pacearchaeota archaeon; assembly: GCA_002690445.1. The sequence continues at coordinate 3,001 of NZER01000488.1, read as the reverse complement.
CCGTTGCTGGTCTCTCTAATGGCTGGAGAGATACCGTGGAAGAAATCAACAAGCGTGTCACAGAGAAAGTGACAGGAGCAAAAGACAAAAAGGCTGCGGCCTGAGGAGGAAAGAAAAATGGCAGGTCAACCAATACCTGATATCAACGAAGAGAGCGTGAATGCCGTCCTCAACAAGGATGGAGAAGTGTTCACCTTGAGGAAATACCCGAATGGGAATATCCAGGCTAGCTTTACCAACTTGGGCAACGTAGGCCCATACGACGTCTGCTGTTTTCTGAAGCAAGCAGGTGAAAACCTCGTAATTGCTGGACTCGTCAAGAATGCAAATGACGCCATTCGTCTTTCCTGGAACACAGGGAAGAAGGACGAGAACGGAAATGATGTGTGGAAACCGTTCCCTCAAATCTGGGTTAACCAACCCAGTGAGATGGAGAACCAGACATCTGAGAACACCGAGAAAGTGGAGAAGCTGGAAACTGAAGTTCTAGAGCTCAAAGACGTTGCACGAGCGCTACTGGCAAGGCTGGAAGAGAGAGAGTCTACTCCTACCGATCCCAAACCAGTAGTAGCAAAAGCGAAGAAACAGCTACAGCAACTTCCAGAAGCAACAGAGCAAGAAGTGTTCTAGACCGAACGGAACTGGAGTGGTAGTTTGATTCTCATGCGGTGGCAGTCAACAACGGCTACCAAGAGTTCTCTACGCAATTGTAGGTTCTCATCCAGTCTCCTAGTGGGCTCATGGCATCTGTCATGAGTCCACGTTTTTTATTTTATAAATAAAGCTTGAATACTTACGGAGAACGTCGACCAGCTCATGCTGGCCTCCTTTTTGGAGGTTCCTCGATATCTAAAGCTCCATAAATAACATCCATAAATAACATAACAGAAGAAGAATCCAAGGGAACGAGACATGGTGCCCCCCGATAGGGGGATCCCCCCGGAGGGGGGAATAAAAGGGGGGGGACTTGAGTGACAACTCAACAAAAAAAGAGAACCAAACAAAACTAGGAAGACTTTTTCACGATAAGTGAAAAAGCTAAAGAATTGCCCCCGAAAGGGGAGCAAGTAGAAATAGTTTAAGGTTTTCCTAGAGAGTTCGACAGAATTCTACTAGATTCTCCACTAATCAGGATTTTTCTGTAAAACTGAAAAAGCCCATCTCTTCAATAGCGTATGTCGCAGGCTTACGCCTGCTGCTATTAAGGGTCTCCTATGTGAGATTCAAAACGGGTTGGGTACCTCTTCACCCTAATACCCAGGTCATGTGCAGCTCATCACAGTCATAAGTAAGAGGCATGAGCATTTATTCCTCAGGAATTGACGGCGAAGTTATCCTCTGTTGTACAAAGTTTAGCTGTACCCGTGGCAAACTATAGTTCGAGTAGCTGATGATTCAGTCGTTCAAAAAGAAGAACAAAACTCTCAATTGCGGAGAGAACAAAATCTTCTTTATCCTTCCCCCCGACAGGGGGAGGACTTTTTTCCTTTACAGGAAAGCCCAAAGTGTGCTATACGTGTTGTGTAGAGAAGAAACCCCAATCTTCTTCTTTTCAACACTTTACGCTCTATGAAACTCTATTTGTTTTCCCTAAACTCTCCTTGTTTCAGGTTGAAATCAATAGTAAAAGATACTATCCAAGTAGTCTCAATTACTTCCAAGTATCTGAGATTACTCCTCCTTTCGGTTGATAGTAGTCAGTGCCTCCTTAAAGAGAAAGTTAGTAGTATCCTGAGGAACCAGAGAAATCTGGTTCCTCCTTTTTTAATCATATAAACCCTTTAAAGAAACTTATGCATTGTTTTTATCTATATATACCCTTATATTAAATACACATGAAAGATATATGGGAACTACAGTACGTGAAGTTAGTCCTATGGATAGAGTCTAAGGGCTATATAGTAATAGAAGAGTGTAGATCAGCAGACTACATCCTGTTCGAGGATAAAGAGATCTTTATTAACTCTCAGTATAAGTGGGAGAATAAGCTTTATACTTTGTTACATGAGTGTGGTCATTATCTTCTTAATGAAACTAAGGATACATTCTTGGAAATGTATCCGGTGTATCCTCCTGCTATAGTAGATAAGAGAGTTGTTAACTCTTTAGCTTATAAGGTTAGTATATTATCATTGGAGTTAAAGGCCTGGGAGAGGGGTTGGCGGCTCGCTAAGAGGCTTAACCTTATCATTGATCAAAAGAACTATCACAAGGGCATGGTGGAAGCATTATGGACCTATGTATTAGATGTAACAAAAGGTACTCAGTAAGACATAAGTGAAGTAAAAAAGTCTGAAGATGCTCTATGACTAGAAGTTACCCCCGGCCCTTACGGGCCACTCTATTGCGCAGGTAAGCATTAGGGAATTATAACTACACCACATTCGACCAGATGAGTAGTTGCCCGGATGACTATTACCAGTAAGCTCTACGTCTAAATAGAGTTCAGGTAGGTGTGATCCATCCGCCCGAAATGGTACTGAATAATTTAGGTACTTACTGGAGTAAGATTAAGTTGCCTACGAACTTAGTCTTCTTACCTGTACAAATAAGGTCTAGTTTGGATGCCCCCCGGCAGGGGGGGCATCCTGAGGCTAGCTCTAATAAAATAAATAAGGAACCATATGAAAGAGTATATAGAGAGTCTAACAGGTGCTGTTCTAGAGATTAAACGAGGTAATGAGGTTTTACTTGTCGGTACTGCCGAGATTGCTGAAGCTATGTTGTCTATTCAAGCAAATCAAATAGCACAAGCAGCTGAGACGAAGCACCTCCGAAAGATGGTGCAAAAGAATATCGATGCCAGTATCACATCTCATGAGCTCGCTGAGTTCACAGCCACTCTCAATGCATCCAAACCTATGCTCGGAGAAGCTAGTAATAACCCTATCCGTAAAGGTACAAAGCTTCAGAAAGTATGGAAGCATCTGAAGAACTATGGAGGCACAGATGGCATGACCTCCGCTGGGATACGTGATGCTGTTGGTTATGAATCACATCC
>NZER01000487.1 GCA_002690445.1 Candidatus Pacearchaeota archaeon | reverse complement strand
GTCTGACAGACGCTTCGTGAGTTGGAACTTAGCTTGGAGATGATTCCCCCTTTCTTCGTCATCATCCTCAAAGAAGATCTCCGTAACGGGCTTCCTGTTCATATCATAGAGAGCCTGATTAAAATCTATCCCGTCCGGCAATTCCACCACTTCCGTTTCCCTCTGCTCAGCCATTTTGCATTCCTCTCGTGTGAAAACATCACATCAGTTAATACAGCTTACTCAACCGCGGCGGGATCCACTACTATATCATAAATAGTCCTTCCCATCAGCACATGACGCTTTCCCACAGTAACAGTAGCATACCACACAGCGCTTTCTATTGTATGCCACCCTGTTCTATAATCATAACGTTTACCATCTTCGCTCTCAAAGAAATACGTACAGGTCCACTTGTCTGTGCAATACGCAAAATCATAAGTCCCCTCCTGCTCCATGTCCTGAAACCCGCTTTCCCACTTCCGAGTAAATCTCCAATCTCCACTGTGGAAGGAGAATCTTACAATAGCATCATGGTCCTTGACTGCAGTCCTGACGCTGGAATCTCGAGTGCTTACAATCCCATGAAGAATGTCCACCTCCTCGACTGAAGCCACTGGATTGGAGGAGCAGGCAAACAAGGGGATTAGGAACAAAAGCATCCACTTCACAGTGCCCACCTTTCCTTAAGGGGGTGCTTATAAAATACGAGATCATTCCCCGCCTATAAACTTTATTAGATAGACCATAGACCCGCCTCCCACCGTCCCGGTCCCTATGCCCACAAGGGCAACTTTGACCTTAAGGGCTATCATATCACTTCTCAGCCCAATGATCTCATCCCTGAGTTTTTCCAAGAGATCATTATGGCGGTCCAGTGAACTCAACACCAGTTTCTGATATTTCTCCCAACTGTTTCCTATATCATCAGATGCCATGATGGGCCCTATGAGTCATAACGATTAACAAGCCTGTCATTCCTTCTGTAGCTCCATCAGGAATGTCTGGGAACATAGCTGAAACAATAGCCATAACACTAGTGCAGATGATAGTAGTCTGGTCACGAGTGTTTTGCCGGGTCTTCTTGGCTTTTGTATCCTGCGGAGTCATTTAAGTATCCACTTGAATAGTTGCACCAGCCAAGAATCGTCTGGGGTGCCGGTTCATGCAGCCTTGATTGCCTCTTTCTCTGCGAGCGTTTTGCTGTTCCACCAACTATTCACATCATTCTCAGCCAGAGCGTCAGCCTCGCCTTCAGCCCACTTCTGAATCAGCGCCGTGGAAGTGGTCCCATTGGCCTTGGCGTAGGCATCCATCGAGGCTTGTCGCGAGCTTGATAAATTGATCGTTGCGGCCATTGTCTTGTTTCCTATGTCAGAGAAGCGTATTGCCATGCGTTGGATACATGGTCGTATACATACAGTCTATTATTGGTTGTATCATGCACTATCGCAGAGCGATTACTGTGGTCCGTGGGGGTGCCAGATGGTGCACCGGCCATTGAAGGTATGTAAGGGAATCCGTCTGTTGAATTGGTGGCAATGCCGCCATTGCCTATCAGGGTGCTCCCCAGTGCCGTAGTTTGCAGGACTGGAAGCCATGAAACAACCGTATCAGCCGTATCTGAGACAGCGTATGCCCAATAATGCGCTCCGTTGCCCTGCTGATAATACGAGGCCTCGTCAGTGGATATGTATTTCCAGGAGCCATCGTAATAGGTATTTACACCTATCGACATGTTGTTCCCTGCCGCCTCCGTGGCAGTAGAGAAGATTGATCCATTTCCACCAATCTGGAGCACATCGAACAAGGAGGTCCAGGCTTCTGGCGTCTTATTGATTCCAACCTTGCCCGCAGAGTCAATTCTCATCCGCTCTGTGCCGCCTGTAACCATTGTTAAGGTATCTGCTGCGGCCCAACCAATGCCAGTGTCCTCTTCAGCCTTGTTTGGAATCAATGTGGGGTTTGTCGCTGTAGCGTTTTCATCTCCAATGATCGCGGGTCCAGCAGGTGAGCTGCCAGTAATTGTATTAGCGACCACATCTCCCCCAGCTATCGTTAGCGTGTTGGCGCTGTGGGTAACAGTCACATCTCCTGCATTGAAATTCCACACCGCGCCGGAGGCTAGGAAGATGTCATCCCCAGCATAGATATCGCCGGCTACGCCAAGTCCGCCATCTGTATGAATAGAGCCTGTAGTAGTTGATGTAGACTCCGTAATATCATCAATAGAAAGAACTCCAGATCCTGTAATCGTAGTAGCCGTCAACGCTGCCGTAGCCCAGGTTCCTCCAGCAACCGTAATCGTATTAGCGCTATGCGTAAGAGTAACATCACCATTGTTCCAGTTGACAACCGCCCCGCTAGCCAAGAATACATCTGCCCACATTAAAGCCGTAGTACCTAGTGCTAATCCATCACTGGTCTCCGGAGACAAATCCGTAGTATTCATCCGCATCTGAGCAGCAGCAGCTTCTGAAGTGCCTGCGGCAAAAACCAGACTTGTTGTATTCGTCGAGGCATCAAATGTAGCATCCGCTTCAGCCCATATACTTGCTGATACCAGTATAGCATCCGTCCCAGAGGCTTCAAGCGGAGCTTGAAAATCGATCCTTCCTAGAATATCCCCGTCTACAACTGTCGTCTCTCCAGTAGAGAGATTCAACACTGTCCCTGTTGTGGTCAGTCCTGACTGAAGCGTCAACACTTCAGTCTCTGTCCCTCCTACCATCACTTTGAAGCTAAACTCTCCATCTTCACTCCCGGACGTGTCGTCTACGCATAGGACATCTAGAGAAGCGAACGTATCCTGATTATCTGCAGAGTCCGGCATAGAAAAGTTGATGCCTATACCAGACGAGTTGTCAGTCAGGTTAGATCCGTCATAAGGATCCCAATCCAGCACCAACATAGTTCGAATCGAGGCCGCAGCGGCTTGGTAAGCATACATTGTGTGGGTTCCATCTGAGGCAGTCGAGATGTTCCTCAAAGTCCCACTGACCATTGTATTTACCTTAAACTGAGCATCTTCATTCCCTGCACTCACATCAGAAAACACTACATCTATCTGAGCGAAGTCAGTCTCAGCTCCCCCATCATCGTCTCCATAGAAGACAATCCGTGCTCCATCATTACCCGCTGCGGTTCCACTTGATGGATCTAGACCAAACTGCGCCACCTCCCGCATCCCGCCAGCGGCTGCCGCAGTATTCTCAAAGCTCTTCAACCCTGTAATAGTCTGCGCCGTAGACTTACCTACAACACCATCTGAGCCAGTTAAGTCTACATTAGCTTCGTCAATATTCGTCCCCTCGAGGAAGGTTCTTACATTAGTTATCCAATCCCTTACCTGCTCCGCATCCATATCATCGCCAGGATCCGGCAAGTCAGTGTCAGGAACAGTTATAGTCGCCATGCGTTCATCCCTCTAATGGAATATATTCAACTTGGTAGCCTATCACATTCGCAGGGTCATCACTGGACCACTCTGGAGCGATAGTCTCACCTGTAAGATTTACGAAGAAATCCGCTCGCTTAGACGTTGCGCCAGGCCATTTCTTGCCGCTATTCCACTTAATCCCCGTATTCCACTGATACTCCGCTCCAACCATCAGCTGCCCAGAAGCAATTCCAGATCGCCCCTCATTAATGTGAGCCTTCACATTGAGGATCTGAGCTCCGGCACGCTTTCTATGAAGTGTGACCAGATTAACGAAGTGCTTGTTCACTCCCGGCAGGTCCAGGTCATTCGGAGTCATCTTAATACGCCAATTAAACCCAGTGCCATTATCATCCAGATACGTAGATTTATTCCCCTGATATAAATAACTATCCGTCCCGGCAAACCAGTCCAGTTCCTCATTACTCACTATCGCACTACGCACGTAGTTCTTCTTCACGCTGGGCCGATCTAGCCACAAATCCCCATCCTCCCAGTCCCAGACCAACTCTAAGTCATGGTTAGTAGTATTCCCAGAAGACGACACGATCGTCCTGACTTGATGGTCCTTCTCCCTTACATAGGATTGGGCGAACTTCAACCTGCCTTGGTTCAAGCCAAACCACTCATCAGAATCATGAGTATTCACGATCTCAAAGGACATGTCAGGACGTAAGACGAAGATCCCTTCCCGAGCCACTCCAAACACGAACTCAGGCCTAGCCACCAAACTCATATTCGATACAGGACTAAATCCATGCTGCGGCTGGCCGAGTTGGAAGTCATAGTATCCAAGGGGGCCGTATACGATCTGGCCAGGATACACGCCGTCTTCTTTGAACACCAACGCTAGACCCCAGTTGTCAACGCCTCCGACGATCGCTGGACCGCCGTCGTATATCTCATAGAAATCATCCGTGAGCCAGGTGTTAATGTCCACTACGTAGTTCTGTCTATTTATATCACACCATCTGAATCTAGTCGGGAAGTACGTTCCGCTCTCTGTCGTTCCCATAGCTATGAGCAAGTTCTGATGAACCATCATAGCATTGCATTTGGTAAAAGGAATCGTAGTCAGGTCAGCAGTGTTGGTCGGGGTAGTATCATCCCCACCCCAGGTTCTAGGATCATCCACTGCGTTATTAATAATGAGGGTGTCTTTGACGAAGACGAATTGGACCCGATCGTCTGCGCCGCCGGCTAGATCCGCTCCGGTAATATCTACCCTCGTAGTCCCATCATCTGAATACACCTTCGTAGGCGTGACGATTACTTGCTTCACGTCCCCATTCTTAAAAGTCCCTTGCCACAGTCCGGTCGCCACTTCACTGCCAGCCAGAACAGTCGAATTGTAATAAGCCGTTCCATATCGGCTCTGAGCAATCCCCCTCTCTGAAATATTCACATCCCTGAGGACCTCGCAATGCTCTGGAGTCAAGTTCTCATTAGGATACGTATATCCAGATCTCTGCCCTCGCACCCTGAATACAGGGCTTGTAATGAGCTGCTCTGATACCCTACTCGAGGCTACAGTCATCCTTGCCTCAATTGGTCTGCAACTAGGTCCAAGACCGCGATAGTGAAGGCACGGCCTTTAGGATTGGGCACTATCCCCTTGCATCGAATATCCGCTTCCCCAGTCCATGTGAATCCTCCTTCATCATCGACTTGTATCTTAGGAACGATCAAGATAGACAAGGGAGTAGACTTAATCGCCGCGATAGCCACTAATTCCGACATATCTTGTGAAAGTTTTACAGTTTTCATGTCGCAGTCCCCAGTCCGACATCTACACCAGGAATCAGCGGCCTGTGCGGGCGCTGGCCATAGCCGGCACGATTCTGCACGTTAGAGAACGTCCATACAGCGTTCGGCGTAGCATCCTTCTCTCGCCGGAAGTCCTTAAGACGTTGATCAAACGAAGCCCTATGCCTATCCGCCACCGGAGATTTCCCAAATGCCGGCAAGAGTTCCTGCGTAGTACCCCATACCAGCAGATCATGGAATTCCTGATCGAACTCCGGCCAGTCTCCATCATTCACCAGCGGTGGTTTACGCATCTCCACTCGGACCGTGTAAGTAATCACTGCAGAAGGAATAGGATGGAACTCGATCCAGACGTAATCAGGCGAGTCCCACCAGATCGGCACGATGGAGATCGTGTTCGAGTCATCGTCTTTGACGGTAATATTACCACTGAATGTAATACCCTCAGCCGGCTCTTTAGCGATGCGTTCTATTCCAAGGGTCGAATCATAGCTATTCGTCGTGGTAGCCGCAGTCGTGCCATCCATCGTCACCTGTTCAGTGACCAGCACTCCACTAGTGTTAAACCCAGTAACTCGGACCTTATAGTTCGACCCATCATCGCCTGTGTCGTCGCTGACCAGGGACAGCGTCCCATCGCTTGCCGGAAACTTCTCTACCCCCCGCGTTCCAAGAGAATAAGAAAGCCTAGGAGTCCCGCTATCTGAAGTACCAGGATAAGACTGATCATATTGTCTAGCACTAGTCGTCCACAGCGAGATGTCATTCGTCGGATCTTCAAGGTTCAGCACCTTCCGAACATAAAGCGGCAAGCCGTATTGAGACGTATCTGCCACCGACGCAAGTGTGAATTCCCTATGCTCATGCGGGATCAGGCCCGTGTCTAGTACTCTCAAATACGCAGCATTAATCCCGAACTTTACCAATTTTTCAAAGGCACCGCCACTGCCTTGACCAGACAGATCCAGAACTCGATCAACAATTTCCCCGAAGTTCATGGTAGGCTTATCCCTTTTTGAGTGCCTTTACTCCTTCATTCAGCGCGGCCTGGGCCTTAGGTGCCAGCTCGCCATCGGAATTAAGTTGCTGCGCCCCAGCAGAAAACATCTGCCGGAACGCTTCCATCATCTCGGCCTGTGTATCCAGCATCTCGGTCTGGGCCTTCAAACGCTTTTGTTCCTCGGAACGAGTCAGACTCAATCGGCCTTCCGGGCCGTTAGTCTTCCGAACCCGTGTCACCCTAAAGTCCCACTGCTGGAATAAAGGCACCGGCTCGTCAGTCTGCTCGATATAGAGATCTATCTCCGACTCGTCTAGTGGAGGACGGCCAGGAAGCAAGCCGACAACGCGAGTAAGTGTTCCGACCATGTCTATGATAAGGCCATCGTCTATATTCACAGACCTTGGTTGTCCGTCCAGGCCAGTAGTCAGAATCCTAGCGCTCTTCTTCCCGCCACCTACGTCAGTGGTGACCTGGTCGATCCACTCCCCTTCGGGCCGGAATCCATAGCGATTAGGATTAGTCGTAATGAACTTAGTCATCACGACCTGCCCTCGCGCCGCATCATCCAGGACTAGATCCACTCCATTCTCCAGATCATGATCGGAAGGATCGACCTGAGTTTCCATATCAATCGTTACAGGCATTAGCTACTCCCCTCGTGTGATTATTTCACATCAGTTAAGCAAAGTCCAACGATACGTCGATGGCAGCGCCAGTGTTGCCGGCCCAAGCCGTAGTCCCGGCAATCGTCAGGCCGTTCTTGAACTCCAACGGCTTCGTAAACGATCGACCCCGAGCTGCATTCGCCGCAAGCGTAATAACGTAATCAGGCGCAGTCGTTCCGACTGTTACGTTGGCGGCCAGAGCATCAAATAGCTGTAGGAAGGCGTCTGAGCCAGTCGTGTTATGCAACTCATATCCAGTCAACACGACTGCACCAGCTCGCACTTCCACATCTGTCTCATCCACTGCATCATTCTGATAATGCTCCGAGTTGGATATATCATTCTCGCCCTTGAAGGCTGCTGCAGTTCTCGCGTTAGGCGCATGAATTGCCATTCCAAACTCCCTTTCGCTGTTGCACGCTTTTATCCGCCATCCATATCAACTCAAACCCACACATAGTGGGAATGTTGATATGAGGATACTTATCATAAGTATTAAAGAACTCCGCTTCGGTATCCCACTGATCATCCCTAGCGTTATCCACTATAACTAAGCACTCCATAGCTCTATGAGCGTCTACATACTCCAGGTCCTGTTCCACTCCCTCCGCTGTATGCTCTCCATCCAAGAAGGCTAACTCAATTCCCTTCATATCTCTTAACGTCTCATCATTCGTATATACGTCAGGAGTGCTACCTACAATCTGCGTTACATAGTCCTTCTGATCTTCTAGCAATGCTCCGCTATTGTGAATATCATAATCTATCATATCCACAGTCCACAAGTGACCTTTACCATTCATAGACAATCCCTCAGCTAAAGCTCTAGTACTACGGCCCCAGTTAGTTCCAACTTCCACCACTAATTCAGGCTGGAGACTATATACCATACTCGTAAGCACCGAAGCCGACCCCTCATCGACACTCCATAATTTAAGATGCTGAATTTCTATAGCGCGCGCCGGAAATATAGGCATAACCCTATACTCCTTATCTCCCCTATCCCCACGACAAACCAGCGCATTAGGCTCAACTTTCAGTGTCCCGCCTTCTGCCACAGGAGTCTCAGCATCTACGTCTGCCCATAGCTTCACCCTCGTACCATTCTTAGCCTCCATAGACGGAGGCTTACACTTGCTCATATAAGATCTTGATAAAACCATCTCTTCTTTCGTAAACACTCCATTCTTAGGCACTCTACAAAACCCTCCTGAGTAAACTCTCTAAACGCCCGCCAGGGTTAACCAGCATTAACTGTCCTCTTGTCCTACGTAAAATACTCAGAGTCTCTATAAGGGAGATAGGACCTAATACGTTCGTCCAAGGTCCCCTTGACCCACACTTTTTACAATACTTATCAGGGGCGTCTACTCCCATCACGACCAAGCCTCTTCTGCACGACTTACATCGCAGAACATTATACTTGACCAAAGGGCTAGTATCATAACGACTTGTTACAGCCTCATCACTATTCATATCAACGAACTAGCCTTACGCGCATGAACACCAGCCTGCCGTAGTGGAAGACTTCCATCACCTTTTTGGTCCATGATCTCCACTGTATTAGGATTCCCACCGAATTGCTTGTCCTTACTCTTATGCAAGCCCTGGCTTTCGATTCTCTCTCTAAAGCCCTTTGTAATGACTTGCGGGAAGCCTACATGAGATGCGAAGACATCATTGTCCATGTAGATTTTAAGGCCTTTACGCCTAGCCCTATAACACCAGTACATATCTTCAGTGCCGCGTTTGGGCATCAGGAAGTAAGGCTTGCCGGCCTTATCCTCTTGTTTGAACGACTGCGTCTCGTCCGGCAAATCCCCCAAGTAATGATTATAATGCTCCACTTCCTCAGGACTCAAACTATCCCTCATACGATCCACAATCTTCTGTACTTCAGGCGGCATAGTATCCGGCCCGCCCTTTTCTCCCTGGTGCTCGAACACTCCAGTCTTTACCAACATACAGTGCGTCCCGCCTCCATCCACTTCCATCAGCCCACCCTTCGAGACATTGTGAAAGATCGACACATTCTTATAAGACTTGTGATTATGAAAATCCCTCCACAGGTTCTCAGACTCGCATTTAGGACAATGCACCTCATCATCATTCGGAGGACAGCCTCTAGGCCCATGTTCGTCTATATCGCCGGGCTTCAGGCTATCAAGAAACACTACCTTGTCCTCCGCATACGAGAATACAATAAACCCATACCAGCCGCAGTCAAGACAGCTATAAGCCGTCGATCTCAAGATACCGATCTCATACGCGGGCCGGCGCATCGGATAAGGCGCAATTACCACATCCAAATCCCTTGCAAGCATCTTAGGCAGCACATGCTCATCTATCACCGCATCATCATCCAGCCAAAGCAGATGACTCCACTTGCCCTTAACTGTCATATCACACATCTGGGAACGAGCAAAGTGCACGAAAGTCCTGCCTATAATCATGTGATTAAAGTCAAGCCCCCACTTCGACCACTCCACACTCAAATGCACATGATTAGCGTGGACTTCGCTTGAGAACTCATTCGTATAATTCGGAGTCCCTATGAGAATCTTAACATCATCAGGGATCTCGTACTCAGGTCCTTCTAGAACTTTCTCTTCATCACTCATACGTGCCAGCCTTTCTATCGCTTAGATATTTTAGTCGTAAAGATTTTAGAGTACAAATGTTCCATATAACTATAGTTACCTTCCATCTCCTGAGGAGTCCCATGAACCAAAGTGCTATCAAAAACTCTATCATAGATAGTACTATCGTACTGTCCACCAGAGTCGGATACAGCAGATTCCATTCCTTGCAGTGTCGGAAAATGCACCCATGAGACGTTGTTGTAGATCTCTCCCCAAGCAAACACATTATGCGTGTACCTCCACCATACTTGCGGAAAGCGGTGGTGCGGGAAGTGGCTGCGCTTCATCATAGATTCAATTGCCGGCACTGGATGCCTCAAAGTCGCTACTACATGACAGCCAGGAAAATGCTGCCTCCAAAATGGATAAGTCACACTCAACGAAGGGTCCTTAATCACCCAAGGCTCTTTCTTGTCTTCTGTAAGAATCTCTAACGCTTCCGCACTAATCGCTGCATTTACATGATCACAAGGCATCATTGGATGTGCCTCGTTGCTGCTAAAGATCTGATAATTCGTCTGGACCATTGTAGGATCTTCATAACAAGAAGGATCCCTATGCGCCAGACTATTCCTGCATCGATCCCCTATATCCCACCCATGTTCTGATAAGACCTTTGTAACCAAGGACGTCCCTGTTCTAGGCGCTCCCATCACTAATACATTCTTCATGCCAGCCCTCGTGTGAAAAAATCACAGCAGAGGAGGGCTAGCCTCATGCCCTCCTCCACTATGCCCTGCTACAAAATGCTCAGCATAACCGTCGCATTAGTGGCATTAGGCCCTGCTTCCAGAGTCCAACCCACTAGAGCACCAATAAGACCGAGCCCATCATCCGTACTGGCTGCATAGCTCGACACATGTCCGATATTAGTGGCGTTAATTGAGCCGGCAACTACCATGTTCCCGCCGTCAATAGAAGCACTGGCTCGAACATTTGCCGCTCCATAGACCTGCAGCACGCCCACAGCATCAGTGGCGATAGTAGAGTCAACAACCCCTGCTACCTTATTCCCAGCAATACCAGAAGACGCGTTAATAGCCTCGTCTACCAACTCCACTGCATACCCCTGATACGAGTCTGTAGTGTGGACATCCCACTCCACAACCTCGCCAGGAGCCAGTTCAGCTGACTGATTATTCAGAACCACGATATAGACTTTCTCAGCTATCTCGCGATTCACGGTTTGAAGCATCATAAGACTAGTTCCTCCTACGCGTATTCAACCCGAAAGCGGAAAGTGTTCGCAGTGGGATCATTGCCTATCACAGCAATAGTCCCATTGGTCGCAGTTCCAGACGCATTCAAGTTGATGTCCACCTCCGCAGTCCCAAGCCCATCCTCAGGAGTCAGCACACAGTGCGCTATCCTGGATTTGGTATCAAGAATCGCGAAGGCTCTAAAAGTGTCATCCACTTCAATAGTCCCGTGGATAACCATCAAGTTCCCACTTCGCCTCACAGGGGCGGTGTCATAGCTAATATCTCCAGCAGCCATATTACCCCCCTATTCTAGGTTATACCCGTCAGCTTGCCCAACGCGGAACGAAGATTCGTGCCGAAGTTGCCCTGATACAGCAACTGCGCGATCAACGTGTCCTGGTTGATCGGCCGCTGGAAGCCTTCAGGATTCATCTTGAGATTCGCATCTCGATGAACGAAGTGGAAGAAGTGATTCGAATTTATGACGTAAAGCATACCAGACGTGCACTTGGCCTCCCAATTGATCGAAGCGCCACGGAACGTGGGCTTGATTGAGAGCTCACCTGAACCATCAGGTGAGTAACGGATCGCCGGCACAACCAATGCCTCCAGCGCTTCCGCCGAACCTTGCTCCGTGAAAATACCATCTGGCTGCCCCTGCACTCCAGCGACCTCACCACAGTCGTTGAAGACGACTCGCATATTAGCCAACAGATTCGCCGCCGCGTTACCAACACCAGTCGTGACCTGGTTCCTCCACAGCGTGTTCGTCCCGAAGTTAATCGAGGCGTACGTCCCGCTCGTGTTAGTAGTCGCGATCATGGCTTCCAAGCCATCGACCTGCTTATTACTGGTTCCCGTGCCGTCACTATACGACCCGGTCGCCAAGTTATCCGCAAGCGCCGACTCGGCCTGCATGATCTTGTCCTTGCTGATGTCTCGGACTTTGGACTCTCCCATATTGACTCTCTGATCGATGCCCGAAAGCACCACGGCCGTTGCCGCCTGTAGCCACGGATAGAAGGCTCTCGTAATACCCTCATACCCGGTCACATTCAGCTGCTCGGTCCCAGAGTAATATTTAAAGTTCCCACTGTCCTCATACATCACAGGGACGCTTATCCTCTCACCGCCCGTAAGGGTCTTAAGCCGACCCTTCTCTCTCACCCACTGCCATAGTGGTGAGCGGTTATGTACCTGGTCCAACAGCGCGCCACTTTCGATATACTTCATCAAAGTGCCGCTCAGTACTGTGGCCCAAGTTAGGGTAGGTGCGCCTTCTCCTGCCATGTATACCTTCTCTAGTTAAAGAGACTCCCGTCTCTTTTATATTTAAACACCTAACTCCCGCCGCGTCAGCGTGAACGCGCGTTCAATGACGTCTTCTGGAGTGTCCCCCCTTGAGGGATCGTAAATCTTCACTGGCTGCCCGCTGCCAGTACTACGGCGCAAGACGTTCGCATTAGGACTCGGAGTCGTGCGCGGCGCGTCAGGCACCGCCCCACCCTCCCCCACCGCTGCCGCCTCAGATGCGGGTTCTGGTTTCGGCTCGAATTCCAACTTGAACAACTCATAAGCCGTAATTCCCTTCGAAGCATCAGTCAGGCTTTCCAGCCGACTAGTCAACCGTTCTTGGACCTCCGGTTTCACACTCACTGTCCCATCTTCGTTAAGGGTACCAAAATCCTCACCGAACTCTTCTACACCCTTCGTCAACATCGTATTAGTGTAGTCCTCAGCCGAAGCCATGACGTCTCGAGACTCCAACTCAGAGCGTGGGACGTAATCCAAGTGCTCTGCCATAGTCTTGAACATATTGAGATGCTCTTCAGTAATCCCCTGAGTTTCCAAAGGATCAGGCTCTGGTTCCCCTTCATCCTCGGACCCCATAATCTCCAGCCGATCCAGGAGTTCCTGTCGGGTATCCAGCGTGCTATCCCTCAAGTCATTCCACTCGTTCTGCATCCTGGTCATATTCTGCTGCATTCCACGCACTATTTCATGCGCGGCAGGATCGCTTTCTTCCAGCCTTGCCAGCACAGTGTCAGTGCCTTCGCGGGGCGAAGCTTCACCAACATGGACGACTCCGTCAGAATCCGCAGCCGCCGCCGGCTGTGCATCCTTATCAGCGTCCTCGCCCCCTTCAGTCACTATGCCATCCATTACGGCCTCATGGTCGACTGGATTCTCTTCCATCATAGCAGCGAAAGTATCCTCAACCAGTTGGTCCGTTCGTCCATCAACTACTTCAGACATCTTATCCCTCCGCCAGATAGGATATTAGTGCGTTGCCAACGCTCATGTGAAAAAATCACCTAAGTTGGATCGTAATCCGGCAAGTCGCTGAAGCGCTTCCGCTCCACGACCTTGTCCTTATCGTCCAGCACTTCAACCACTGGATCATAGTTCTTGTCAGCCTGCTTCCGCCTAATGCCTTGCAGCGGTCGTTTCGTGATGTAGTCGTCTGAATGCTTATCAAAGTTCCTCGCGCCGCCTACTCGATCGCCGGTCTCCACCACACCGAGTTCCTGCATACTACGCCGCTTGTCGGCGAATGAGTGCAGATCCTCGCCTAAGGCCTCATCGAAGTGCGGTGTGAATACCCTCGCATCGAACCGCTCCGGCACCCGCTGCATCAGCGTGCCGCACCGGCAAGCCACAGTATTGTTCCGCTCATCCACAGTGCGAACCATGTCTGCGTAGCCTCCACACTTCATACATTGGAATGTGTAAGTAGGCATCAATAACCTAACCATTCGAATAAATCTTTTACAGAATAAGTATCTTTATCCCCTAACTCACTCAAAAAGGAAGTGCCCTTTACCGAAGCTCCAGTAGCTCCATCTACTGTCATATCAGTATCTGGAGATACACTATGCTTACGTAAGATATCTAATGCCTTCTTCTTACGTATATACAAGGGCTTCATAGAAAGTCCTAGACTCATAACTGTATCCACATCTAAGAGCCCTCCAGTTTCTCCCCTTCCATAAATAATACCTTTTTCAAGAGTTCTAAGCGCTCTTTCAAACAGTAATGTAGACTCCTTAGACAATTTGGATACATCCGCAGCCTTCATAGCATTCCACAAGTCTCCCCAATACGCCGAAGACGTAGTCTCCAACACCTCATCTAGATCGAAAGACGTTTGAGGAAGGTCAATAGCGATGGCGTCCTTAGAGCCGCCAACTTTCTTGGCAGCGACGACAGCCCTAATACTCTCCTTCGTCGCATCGCTTGCCTTTGCAGTCTTTCCTACCAGGCCTTCAGCACCAGGAGCGACTTTGTAGTTCTTCGGAGCATTTTTTGCTAGCTCCTCCGGCCCTTCAATCATATGGAACTTAGGCTTAGCACTCTTAACCGCATCACCCACTCCCAGGTCTCCCATCATCTCCTTGCCGGTCTTCTGCCCACCCTTCAAGAACCCCTTCATTCCCGCGAATCTGCCAGGGACCGCCAAGGCCACTTTGCCGGCTCCACTACTCGGCGGCCACGCTTCCATAGCTTGGCCCCCAAGCTCCAGCCCAGCCCCTACAACCTTCCGTTCCATCTCACTCGCCCGCTGCTTCAACTGTGCCAAGGCTTGGCCGGCGATCTTAAACGAGTCGATCCAAGGCTGAATCCACTGCTTCGCTGCGGCAAGATCCAGCTCGGCCCGCGTGAGTAGCTGCCCGCGCTGGAGCCTACGTTCCAGCTCCACTCTAGTATTGTCAGCACCAGCTTCCTTAGGCTGCAGACTTGCAGCGGATGCTTCGCTCAAAGTTGGACTAACCACCCTTCTTAAGACTCCCTCTTCTCCACTTCTTCCTCGCATTCCTTGGCACCGCATGCCTTCTATAGGAAAGCTCTAGCTCACTCACTCCCCTAGTCCCAGACTTCGTATCGGCTCCTGTCTCTCCAAGATAAGAGTAATACTGTTTCTTTGTAGGCTTTAGTCCTCCTACCTGCTTTGCACGGGCAGATGCCTGACCAGGGCCTACAGACGGACTAGTCTTGGCTTTAGCCTCTGCTTCAGCCTCCCTTTTAATCCGCGGAGCGTTCATGGCCTTATCTATTGCGTAACGCCTCTTATATCTATACCTAGTAGAAAGCTTATGCTGTTGCGCTGGATAACGGCTTGCATTCACTATCCCACTAGGATCAGCCATGCCTACGTTACCTCTATAAGGTACAGAGGGGAAAGGGTAACCCCCGTGAGGCTCGCGGCCCGCAGCCTTCTTCTTCATAGACGCGCTTAGCTTACTTCTCAGCCTCTTTGCTCGCTCCTGCTTAGCAGTGGCCGCCTTCCGACCCGGCCCTGAGCTCTCCGCAATAGGACCAGTTCCGATCTTCCTGATCTTCTTGCCGCGTTTCTCCCTCGCGAACCTGTTAATCGCTTCTCCCCAAGTTCCCTTCTTTACAGGCATTATTTCCTCCTCAATGACCTTCTAGTAGCACTCGAAACCTTCAGCGCCGCCCGCCGAAGCGGTTTCTTCTTCCTCCCCCTCGGCTTACGTTTCTTGAATGGAGTGTGAAGATGAGTGCTGGAAAGCACACTCCCAAAAGCGGGACTATAAGATGCTTCGCCTGGCATTACGCTGTCACTCCTTCGCCGGCTTGCCGGCCTGGATTCGGTAGATCCCTATTAAAGTTATCCGGTTGCGCCGGCCCTATCCCCCTATCTCCCTCTCTCCCCGCTGCAACCGCCGCCGCTGCACCGGGATCCTGCACCGCAGGGGGCTCCTGAAGGGGTTGACCATCAGGACCGAACAGTGCGCCAGGACCAGTGCCACCCCCAGCACCACCCCCCGCTGCCTGCTGCAGCATCGGAAGGATCTGCTCTATCATCTGTTCATTAAATCCCCGCACTAGCAGCCTACGCGCCAACTCCGGCAAGTTCGGCGGAGCCCCGAACGCCTGCATAAACACTGGTGTCAAGCCTGCAAACAAGTTCAACAAGTCCATCCACTGGCTGCGCTCCACTGATACTGCCGTCGTATGGGAAGTAATGTCCATAGTGAACAAATACTCCCCTCTAGCTATCTCCGCTCCGATTTCCAGGAACGTTTCCGCATCGTTCATCAGGGGGAAGAGCCGAGCGGGCCGGAATTGCGCGTCCAGCTGCCACATCTTCCTCGCTTTACGCGTTTGGAACTCAGAAAGCAGCCCAGACTTCCTATTCTCTCTCGACGTATTCCTCTTCTCAACAATCTGCGCCTCAGTTGCAGTATCAGTATCCGGCAGCGAAATCGGCTGCGGTGTCCCGAGCGCCCTGTCAAACATACTCTGCAAATCACCAAGCAACTGATGCTTCTCAGGCGGAATATTATGAAACGGAAGCGCGACTACAGGACTCCCCTTCATCTCCATCAGTCCCGGCACTTCCACCACACTACCGTCAGGGGCCTGCAGAATGCGCTGAATAGTGGTCTGATCAATCCCAGCTGCCGGATCGACCAACCAGATGTTCTTCATCTTCCGTATAATGGAAAGATTCGCATCCAAGACCTCATTCACGAGGCTCTGGACCGTGTCCCCTCCACCCATCAACACTGGAGGCTTGTGGAACCAACTCTTGATACCTGTGTGGAACGCAAGGACCTCCGCTGGATAGTCATCTATCCGATCATAAGGCCATTCTTCCTCATACCGAAGGAACTTATCATGGTCATCTGCCACTACGATGAGCAAATCCCGGAACTTACCACGACCTACAGGGAAATTCTTAGCCCAGATTTCCCACCCTCTCACCATATCGAAACCATCAGTGTCCAAATGCTGCGGCCGGTCAGGCGCGTCTTTCCACCTGTTCCCCCTCAACTCACTCGTATTCGAATAAGTCGGATTCCCCTGCACCTCATCAACTGGCACCTCCCACTCGAACGCCATCCATCGAGCATCTTGCGGACCCTCCATGCTGAGCAGGTCCGTGAAGAACATATCCGGCGGCCAACTTACTGCAAACGGCGACTCTCGCTGCACGTTAGTGTTCGCATCAGGACTACCCCGATCGTGGAACTTCTTATGCAGATCAAGATGCTCTTTGACCACGGATTCCCGCACTTCGACGTCGTCTGACAGAATCCCCACTGACACATCTTGCAGTAGTCTAGTATGCGACTCAATATGAGCGACGTGATCCTGTTCCTCAGTCACCCGCACGCCCTGGCCAGTCTGCAGAAACAGGTTCTCGTCCTCTGGATCCTCGAATTCCAGGTCAGGGCTAATATCTGTCTGCAATAGCTCCTGGAATCGCTGATCAAAGTCGACTGTATAGCCGATCTTCGCTACGCCATAAGGGAAGAGGAATGCGTTGAGTGCTACACGTTCGTCTACTCGGAGTTGGTTAGTCTCACGGTAGCGATAGTTGACGATTTTGCTGGTGCCGGCAGCGAGAGAGAGCGAATTCGGATCGGCTGGATTAATGCGCTGCGCTGCTTGTTTAGTCTCAGGATGACACTGGAACGTAGGATCTCGTTCCAGCATGTTACTCAAACTCTGATCAATGAACCCGAAGACTATATTCGACTTAGTTCGCCGGATGTGTTCTTCCTCACCAAAGTCCCCCTGGTTTCGCTCCGCTTCGGTGGTGGGTTCATTATAATACTGTGAAACCAGTACGTTACACGCTTCAAATAGAGGCTTTACCTTTCTTCTAGTATATTCTATCTGGTCCGTCCAATACTGTACTCTATCACTAGTTTTAGAAGGATAAGGCATAAGGTCTATTCCACCCACGTCTGATTATGAATGATACGACCTATATTGTTCTTAGTTACTTTATATTCCCTAGCCAGATCTACTTGAATCCCTCTACGCCCCTGTGCAGCAGTATACCTTCTTCTAATCTCCCTCACCTGATTTAAAGTAAGTTTAGCATGACCCCTTACCTCATCGGGATTCTTATGATACAGATCGTGCTGATTATCAGAGTGACTTCCTAGCTCCAGATGAGAAGGATTGCAACAGGGAGGGTTATCACATTTATGAAGTATATACACCCCGTTAGGCATATCTCCATACTCCAGCATATAAGCTATTCGATGGGATGTCCACGTTCCATCTTGTATACGCAACACTCCATATCCATAGGAGGATAGAGCCCTGCTCCATTCCCAGCAGGCATCTAAGTCATCCGATTTCTGAATACCGCTCCAGAAGTATTCTACATCGCTATCGGACATATAAGGGAGAACGTTTTTAGTGTCTATAGTCATCTTATGTGATTATTTCACATGAGTTAGTCAACGACAGTGTCCGGGAATTGCGGACCTTCTTCGAACGGGACTACTATACTTTCTTTACGGGGCCGGATGCCGTAGCGTTGTAGTTTCCTCTGCCCCATGAGGTGGTCGAAAGTGTATATGGTCGGAGTCACGACCGGCACGCCGGAAGGCTCAATCGGCGCCGGCTTCATGCCACGCAACTTATTAATGTTCATACCTACGAGCGCGCACGCATCAACTATGTCGTCATACTTACCGTTCGGGAACCGAGAGAGTTCAAACTTGAATTCTTCGGTCCAGGGCGCGCCGGAGGGAATGTGCACATAACCTGCCTGGCACGCGCCGGCAAACGCGCCGGCACGATCCGGCGAATCCTTCCCACCGAATCCCACTACGCTTACTTCCTCTAACACTGTCCATGCTCCAAGTTCCGCTTTGCGCTTCCGTAAGACTGGACCAATCGCCTTCTGCAGCATCACCCGCTCACTGAACCACTTCAACGGCTGGAATTCAAGCATCAGTTGGCACGCTGCATCAGTGCCTTCGATTATATCCACCTGTTGGCGATACAGTGTCTTGATCCAGATATGCCCAACTGCATCCACTCCAAAGACCATATGGACGGTGTAGTTTCCACTACCCTTGGTCAGTGCCCAATCACTAGTCCCGTAATGCGTCAATGCTTCCGGCAGTTGCCCCGGCTCATATTCCATCAGCCAACTGGGCTTGAACATATCCCCTTCATCGCTTACAGGCTTCTGCTGATGCAGAGCGATAAAAAGGCCTGGGTTCCGGGCTCTGATAGCGTGGAGTTCTTCAATGGGTCGCCGGTTAGGTCCGTCCGGCAACAAGGCTTCTCCGACTTCCCGACCAAGCGCATCATGCTCTTCCGCAATGCTTGGAATCGAGATAATGTCCCATTCTTCTTCACCTTGGTCATGAAGCTTCTCCAATCGTCCTCCAAGGTCATCATCATGCCAGCGCTGCATGATCAGGATCACAGCACCGACGTCGCCTTTGTACGAACGCAGCCTATTCAGCAGCACGCCGGAGTACCAGTCCCAGACGTCTCGCCGGTTCTGCAGGCTAGCGGCTTCGGCATAGTTTTTGAATGGATCGTCAATAATAGCGATATGTGCGTGGAAACCTATAATACCTCCGGCAGTCCCGCTGGCCTTATACGATCCGCCGGTAGTGGTCTTCCACGCATCCGCCGCTGCTGCCGTAGTCGATATCTGTGTCTTCGGGAATAGGATCTTATACGCATCGCTCTTAATAATATCCCTCGACACTCCGCCGAACTCCGCAGCCTTGTCCTTATTATACGACGCTTCGATTATTTCGAAATTAGGATTCCGGCCCATCACCCAAGTCGGAAAGATCTCACTAGCAATGCGGGACTTGCCGACTGCCGGCGGCACAAAAATAGCCAGCCTGCGTAGCAGACCAGCCTCGACCGCTTCTAGCTTCCTTGCTATATACCGATGCACCGCATAAGGCTCATAAACATCATCCACGAACTTCGCATAATCTATCAACCCTACCCTCGCCCGCTCCCGCCCAAGTACGGTTTCCAATACTTCCTTAGGCTCCCGCGCCGCTGCGGGCTGGACAGCTGGATTAATCGCAGCGACAGTCATGCGGACACGGCTCCATCGGATGCAGGCCCCTCAGACGTATGCACTCCAGGCCCCTGCCCTATTCCATCCCCAAGTGCAGGCCCTGCCCCACCCCGCTCGTCTCCACCACCCTCTCGCTCCAGCGCCCCACTTAACAATGCCCTATCCTCATCACCTAACACGCTGAATTCTGCTTCCACTGCTTCGGGATGACTCTCCGCTAGGCGATTCAGCATCTCGACCAAACTGCCGGTGTCGGTGTCGTCAAGCGTGTGGGTCACTGTCGTGTCCACCTCACGTCGTTCAGTATAACCCAAATCCTTGCCTAGGGTCTGCAGCAGCTTCCATGAATACGTAAGGTCTCCGGCGTCCACTGCAGTGAAGATATTATCTTGCGCCGTATCGATCATCCTATCACGGGCATCCGCAAACACTTGTTGCAGCGCCGGAGATCTAGTGATGTGATAACGGACTGAAGCTGCGCTACCTAAGTCTAACTCCGTCGCGACCTTACTTAGGATCCCCCTATGTTGAATAATCGACCGGGCTATTTCGTCCTCCCGCTCTTCCTTCTGCTTCTTAATGGCTTGCCGGATTTTAAAATCATCTCTCCCACGCGTATGAATCAGAGCCCCACTACACCCTGCCTTACTCGCCGCCTCTTCCACCGTCCGACTCACCGCCAACGCCTCCAGCAAAAGCGCCGTAGAGTATTCCTGCGGCCGACCCCTGCCGTTCCCACTCCCATTAGCCTTTGGCTGTCTCATCTCACTACGCTCCTACGACCTGCAGGGGTATGAAGCTCTACTCCACTAAGGACGGGCTGGCGGCGACCTTGCGATGCGTTACTCCAGCCCCTGCAGGTTCACTCGCTTCGCTTTCGGCCCAGGTGCAGACCCCTCCACCCCCCGGCCTCATAATCTTGCCGGCACGGACCTTCTGCACCACGTCCATAGTGCAATCCAACTCATCCGCAATCAACGCGTCGGTTTTGCCGGCAGCAATGCCCTCACGGATTCCTGCGCTGAGCTGCCAAATCCGTTTAATCGGCGGATCCATCCTCATAACCCGAATATAACCAATTCCAACCCATTTGTCAAGTCTCCTACCTAAAACATCCCCAAATATGTCCTAGTCTACCTACTTTTCTTACTATGACTACTCCCACTACTACTACCACCCCCACCCACTCCTGTGAAAAATTCACATGAGCGTATCCCTATCCCTCCTAGCCCCCCCCCCCCCCCCCCCCCCCCCCCCCCCCCCCCCCCCCC
>NZER01000486.1 GCA_002690445.1 Candidatus Pacearchaeota archaeon | reverse complement strand
CGGAAACAACTACAGTCGTTGCCGCTCCGCTAATATCCTTATTAAGAATAAACGTCGGTACACCAAGGGAGTTGTCCAGGCGAGCCAAAGCCTTGCCTGAAATTCCTCGTCTATCTGCCATAATAAAACCTCCACCTTCCTCGCATTAAGGGGCGTTAGCCCCTCTCAGCTTTTATTTACTAATAAGCAGTTGATTTGGTTTCGTTGAGATCTACAATCTTGCCGCAGGTATTACGTTCCTTAATATAAAGTTCCGCAATTTCCATGGCAGTCGCAGTCCAAACACCGGCTACGTCAGAACGCTTGAAGATGCTGCCACCTTCACGCCGCCAACCTAGCTGCTTTTGAACTGCTCTGTAAATCTTAGAGAAGTCGGCAAAGAACATCTTGTTGTACAGACAGTCTGTATCAACCATGATGTCAATTCGCCCTAAAGAAGATTGAAAACTAGCGACAGACAAACCGCCCACTTTGCTTTCAGGAGTCAAACGAAGTTCACCTTCGTATAGTTCTTCAACATTGATTGCTTGCCAAGAGTTACAAAGAACAGTCAGTCCGTCAGCAGGACGCTCTGAACCAGTTCGCGACATAATCCCCGCAAGCATTTGCCGAAATAACGAGGGAGTTAAATCCCGGTTAACGCTATTGTTCTCTAGCACCAACGATGTATATCGAGGGTTGCTAGACATGGTAACGGATTGAAATGTTCCAGTCAGTGAATCACCAATCAATTTATCAAGACCTGTGATGGCTCGATTTACCGAACCACTCCAAACAAGAAAATCACCGGATGCTGCGGCGGCAGGAAGAGCAGAAGACCAACTCGTTTCCATATTGCCACTTGAGTTCACCGCACTCTCAACAGAACTCAAAGTATTAGAGCCATGAAGAGTAGTAATATCTGCGGAGTCTCGAACCTCATAGGTTCCACCATCCCACAACATGCGAGCATCATCGACTTCGACGTTAGACGAAATAGATGCCGGTGTACCTGCAAGGGTGGCAACTGTACCCGTTCCATCACGGAAAAACATTCCATTCTCGAACTTGAGAATATTGTTCATCATCCCTTTGACTTCGGAAGTGATTACATCCCGCGCCACATTGGGTGATTTAGAGGCAGTAGCCATGGCCCCATCGGTTAGCTGAATAGAGCCAACGATGAATTTACGGAACGCCTTATAGGTTGCGTAATCTTGCTTATCGGCCGTTGGGAAGGCGCCGCCGTCCTCAACATAGCCAATGGCGGTTGAACGAGCAGTATGGATTCGACCCTCAATATGAGAACCCGTCCAATTATCGTCTTTCCGAACCAAGTTACGAGATTTTGAAGTATGATTCAGCGTCTCAACAACGCCATCTAGGAATCGAGTAAAAGTTAACCCGACATTTCCAATATTAACACCTGCCATAGTGTAGCTCCTGATTAGGTAATGATTGGTTCGCCAGCAGCTATCCAATCGAATGCACTGTCAAAACCAGCCTTTCGCAACACATCGGGTTTTGGGAATTTATTCCCCTGTTTCGCAGAACGCTTACCACTAGGCGCACTCTTTGGAACGGCCCGACCCTTGCGAATTTTCTGACCACCTCCCCGGGCTCTATTTTCCAAGGCTCCTTGGACATAGAGATCGAGGTATTTCTTGAACTGAGGAGCTGCCTTGTCTGGTTCAACGCCAAAAGCGCCACAAAACGCGAGAAGCATTTCATCCATTGGCTCCGCGAGCTGCTTTGCCCTGTCAGGAGCAAAACCCTTCAGCAATATCCCATCACGCGCAGCTTGTGTTTGCTGGTTGTAATAATTATATCGCTGCTGTCGCTGCGTCCTTTCAGATTCTTCTTGGCGAGCTGTCTTTAGCCCTTCAAGTTCCTCTCTGAGCGCCGCAACCTCTGGCGAGAATTTATCCCCCGCCTGCTCACTCGCCTCTTTGATGATATTCATCCGATATTCTTCCATCGGAGTGAGTTCACCCTTAGAGTCAGATTGCATTTGCAGATATTCAAGTTGCCTTTTCTGCAACTCAAGCTGCTCCTGCATAGCTTTACTATCTCCAGCCTTTTGCGCTGCAATCTCTTGTTGCATTGCAGATAGGTGCTGGTGATAGTATTGGTCCCGTTGGCGCAGCTCTTGTTCTAACTGCTTTCTCTCTTTAACAAGATTCTGGATGCGCTTATCTGCCCGATTACCTTTTGCCCTCTTTTTGGGGCTTTCAGGTTCGTCATCAGTCCCCAAGGCATCAGCCTCTAGGTCTGCGCTATCAAGTCCATTGTCTATAAGAGACTCAACTTGTTGTTCTTCTTGGTCAGTATCCTCAGTCTCGTTATCTAATGGCTGTCCCGATTCTTGCGCCAAAGCCCGTTGAATATCTTCAAACTCCGAAAAGTCCTCTTCTTCAACAACTTCTTCTACAGGTAATCCGCTGCTATCTTCAAAACCGACTGCGCTTGCCATACTGATCCCCTTCGTGAGTTACGCTCACTAAACGGCAGGTGCTAATTAATTAATTCGCAGTTACGCCGCGACCCGATGTTTACTAATTAATTAAGCATTGATTAGGGATTTAATAAGCAAATCAGGGAAAAGTCAACAAATAACGGAATATGCGTAGGGGGAAATCTAGGCGGCATGTCCCTGTTTTCAGAAAGGTGGACATGCCGCCTAGGTTTTCAAGAGAAATCTTTGAACGAAAGGGTACAATTCTCCGGGACCTTTTGTTCGAAAGTATTTTCAAAACGTCCTGGACAAAAAATCGGGAGAGCCTATATTATTCCAGAGTACTTAAGTCATTCTATCACACGAAAGGAAACACAATGGCAGACAAGACTACCGATGCGTATGGGACGGTCATACAGAAATACTTATCTTTGTCGGAAATATCTAAGCGGTGGGCGGTATCCCCCGTATTCGTCCGAAGGATGGCGAAGTCAGGAGAGCTTCCGGCAGTAAGACTGGGGCGCATTCTCCGCGTCAAGATTAGCGATTTAGAGCAATACGAGAAAAAAAAGGCAGATGAGTTTAAGCAGAATGAACTGCCTAGCCCTCTTTGACTAATTGAATCCTAGCTTGGCTTTCTGCCGCTTTATCTGCCTGGGCGACTTCTTGCCCTGCTTGAGCAGCAATTGGCCGACCCCCGCCAGGAATATGCCCAGGAGCATTAGGGGTTCCGCCCGGACCTGTCATTTCTGGACCGCCTCCTCCGGCTCCACCTCCGGCTCCACCTGCGGTAGGACCGCCCTCCATTCCACCAACAGGCGCAGGGGGACCACCAGTCACAGCCCATTGAGTATAAAACTTCCATATTTCACGGACTTGTTCTCGAAGCATGGGGTCAGCTCTTCTGCCCGGACCTCGCAACCAGCCAAGAAGTTCCTCGGAAAATATAATTGGGTCGTCTTCTAGTTGAGGAATATGAGCTTGCCCTTTTTCGATGAGATACGGAACCTCTGAAGCAGCCGCCCTTTCAGTCGCCTCAATATTATATCCTGCTGTTGGCAGGTTAATCTTCGCATGAAGCATAAATTGTTTAACGTCAGGAATCCCGGTGGCCATATCTGTAAAAACTCCGGCATTTAATAAATCTAAAGCTTGGGTAATTCTAACCGCAGGGTTACGAGAGAGCCCATCTTCTTGCTCGATTTGTACATCATAACCGGGACTTAGCGTGATCTCGTTAAAGGAGTAGCTTTGAATCCCTTCTGCCCCAACGCTCATAAATAGTCGCTTAGGGTGATAATATTCCTTTGCCAGCATCAGAGCGCCACGGTGCATCTCCCTCCATTCCGCATTATTTCTAATGAGAATTGGGCCAACTTGCTGGTCTGCTTCAGCTTCAATAATGGCCATAGCTCGACCACTAACATCACTTGCCGTCATCCCCTGTTCTTGCTCTGTGATTGCAGCTTGTTGGCGAATATCTGCCGCTAGTTGAGATCCCCTAGCCCACACATCGCGAGGGACAGGCGGCGGAACCTCAAAATAGTTTCGTCCTGCGGCGGCATTGTAGGAAATCACCTGGTCAGTGGTTGCGGTTAATTCATCTGCGCTAATCCGCGAGCCAATTGCCCGAAAGAACTTAGGCTTTAGAAGCAATTCGACATGCTCTCGGAGCTGAGTTTCGATTTGATTAATCTCTCGCTGGCGATGCCAAGCCTGCGCCATGAATGGCTCGAACCAAAATTCCCCATCATTTTTATCGAAGCCGAAGTGATAGAAGGGGAATCGCCCTAGCATGTGGTAGGGGCATTCTGCTTCTTCTACGACATGCCCATTTACGACATAGATAAGTCGCCCCTTGGGATATTGTGAGGTTGGGGCTTCATGGTATTCGTAGATATGGCAATAATCATCCAGATATTCTACTTCGCTATGAGAATCGACATTGCTATACCTCACCTCGGCTGTCCGATCGGTATAGATATTCTGCTCTGAATCGATAATATGAGCAAACATCGGGAACCGTTGTTTTGCCACTGAGACATTCGCAACTTCCCGAAAGCATAAGCGTTGGGCTTGCCTAATATCTTCAACGCCAGGATCTACATAAACGTCCCTCGGGTCTCGAACATGAATACGAATATCGCCTTCCTTCGCAGGAATTAAAAAGGGCGGCTCCATATCCGGGGGCAATGGCCCCATTTGCTGTATCGGGGGAGGAGTTGTGGCTTCGGGGGGAAGATCTCCAACTTGAGCGGGGACGCCATCAGGCATCTGCTCTTGCATTTGCTCCATAGGGCCAGAGGCTTGCTGTGCTAGTTGCTGCGCCTGAAGCTCTAACTCCTGGGTTCTCTGGGCAACGCAAGTGGGGCATCGAGTCCCCTCTAGCTCCATATTATAGTCCCAGAACCCATCAACCTCGCAGAAAACAATCTCCTGCCCTGCATCTCGGTCCCAAACTAGCTGCATAAAAGCATTGCCGGCCCATGGCAGCTTGTTGTTCACATCAAGATATTTAATGTCGAGGTCTTCTTTTCGCCGTAGCATCGAAAGAAACTGTGTAGCTGTTCGAGCTCCATGCTGGTCCTCAAAGTCGCTAGTGGCAGGGAGCACAACGCAGGTGGGAATCGAGCGCGTGAGTTTCCCGATTAGTGAGCGAGAAGTAGGCCGAAGTTGGTTATTAACGCTTCTTAGCCTCTTAGAGTCTTCAGCAGTTAACTTAACAATCTCGCCAGTATCCCGGTGCCGAACAACTAACTGGTCCCCTTTGATGTAAAGTCGATAGAGCTCCCAGTCAGATTCATAAGAAGCCTTGGCTTGGCTCGCCGTTTCAAACCAGGAGTGCAGTCTTCGTGCAAGTTCCTCATCTGCCTCCGGGGGATCATACTGTTCCGACTTAGGGTATCCATCAAATAACCCCGCAAAATCATCACTATCTTCATTAAATGGCATAATAAGCCTCGCTACCCATTAATTTTCTGTGCTCCGGCCTGGAATCTTTGGGAGGCAGTCATTCTTTCCTGTGCTCGCTGCCGAAGGACATCCTTCATCACGTTAGGCCCAGAACCAAACGGCGTCATCTGCCCACCTCCAGGCGCCCCGCCCATCATAAGAGCAACATTAGGAGCATCATACTCTGCCAATGTCTTTGGCTGCATCATTTGAGATGGGAGCATATCAGCCTCATCAGCCATAGCATAGTTGGTTAGCGGATTTGGTGGAGTTGGGCCATAAGCCATATCCTCCATTTCAAGAGGCCCCACGCCCCCACCCATGTCAGGAGGCATCCCTTGAGGCATTCCGCCACCCATAGCACCCATACCCGGCGACATTCCTTGGGGCATACCTTGGGGCATACCTTGGGGCATACCTTGAGGCATTCCTTGGGGCATTCCTTGGGGCATACCGCCACCCATGCCCGGGGGCATCATAAGCGGTGAACCCTGTTGGGGCATCGGGGCTTGATCAAGAGCCCCCCGCATAGCCAAAGAATAGTTTTGGTCATTGTCATATCCTGTCGGATTACCTATCGAATCAAAATAAGGCATCTCACCCTCCTCGCTTGGCAGCGTATTCAAGTAGTTTCTGTTTACGTTTTCGAGAACCAGGAATCCATCCGGCCTTGCTGTTGGCTCTTTTCCTGGTAAGCCCCTTGCTTCTGGTGGCAGTCCTCAGTTTCCTCTTAAGTGGCCCAGGCATTTCAGTAGCCTCCCCTTGGAAGCGATTGCTGCTGCATTACCTCTTCCACTTGCTGCGGCTGCATTCGACTCTGTGGCCCATAAAAATCTGCCTTCGGCAGTTGTGGCATTGGCATTCCCTCTTTCGGCCCAGCGAATCCTCCCATTTGTGCCATGCCGCTCCAATCCCTCTCCGCCCGCATTCGCATTTGTTTCATCATCCTCTGCCTCATCTCGAACATACGCCGCATTTGTTCCTCTTCTTGAGGGGAAAGGCGAGCCTGCCCCATTCCTGGGTCAAAGCCGCTCATATCCCGCGCCGCCCTCATCTTGGCTTGGCTTGCCTCCATACCCCCGGCAGAAGAAGGAGGTGCGCTAAGGGCACGTAGGGCGTCTTGGGGGAACTCCATACCCGCCGCACCGGGGCCACCACCACCAACCACCTCTTGGGACCATGGACCAGGCGGCAAATTAGTGTAAGTGCCCCCAGGAACAGGAAATCCAAACTTATCAACCGTGAAAAAACCCATCACATCACCTCGTATTCGTTCAAGTTAATTCGGTTCCCATTATCAGCATGGGCATAATGAGGCTCCTTTTCTTCAGCCAATTGCTGTTCTTGGCTATAGGCATCCTTCAGCATTTCCAATTGGACCTCATGCTGACTCTCAAGAGCCACCGCATTTACCCGTTCTTCTAGG
>NZER01000485.1 GCA_002690445.1 Candidatus Pacearchaeota archaeon | reverse complement strand
GAATCCTAGTTGAACAAATAGAACCGCCACCAATATTGCAACGCACACTATCGGCTCCCCAATCGACCAAGTCATTGTAACCCTCCAAGGTTGCAACGTTGCCTGCCATGATATGAACCTTGTCGCCCAGAGTGGCTCTAAGTTCACGCAATGCGGACCTCATTAAGATGTGGTGACCATGTGCCACATCAACACAAAGTATCTGTGCTCCAGCTTCATAAAGAGCACACGCTCTTTCTAAATAGTCTCCCGAAGTTCCTATTGCTGCCCCTACGATCGTCTCTGCCGGCAAGCACCCTATATGGTCACACTGTATATCTATAGAATTATATCTGTGTATAACTCCGAAGCCGCCATAAGAATGCATTGCTGCAGCCATCGGGGATGCCGTTACTGTATCCATCGGGCTAGCTATAATGGGCAATCTAAATTTATGGGCCCCTAGTGCCGAAGTGATTGATACCTCAGAACGACTCTTAACCTCCGAGTATTGGGGTACCAGCAACACGTCGTCGTATGTTAGTCCTTGTTTTATTATCATATAATCTTCCAATCTTATTTTAGAGTTTCTTTTGCTTCTTCGAGCATCGTGGGCAGATCTAGGCCTGCGCAGTCTATCTTTCCCTTTGTATAATTATAGTGGTTGTTAAATCCGCGAAATTTACCCCGAACACTTGGGCTGTGCACGGTTTCGCAGAAGTTACCATCTACCTGCGGATACTCAAGAGGAATACCGAGGCCCAAATGGAGCGCTTTCCACAATTCCTTTAACGCTTCAAGCTGAATAGGATAAAAGCCAGTAAAATCCCCCACTTTGCGGCCGTGGACGCGGGCGCCTTGAACGACCGGGCGTTTGCCAAAGCCGTTTTTAACGTACCAATTCTGATACTTTAGAGAATGTGCATTGGAAATCTCAATTCCAATACTATTTTGGTTGCCTAAACGATTCGAGCAATGCCATCCCCCGTGCTGGGTGTCCAAAATTTGATAGATCGTGCCGTCGTTGTCTAAACAGAAGTGTACAGAGATGCCTCTTTTATTTAGGATCCGTGCGCAGGACTCCGCAGAGAGTGCTACGTCCCAATGATTCACAAAACACAGAGGTTGTCGCTCCGGTTTGCCGGAATTATCATAATAACGGCCCGGGCCTATCTTTAAACCCCCAGGCTGGTCCCACAAAACTACCCTATCCCAATCAATCTCAAGGAACCTTCCATTGTGAACAATGTATTTTTGTTCTCCGCCGTTCAGCCGGCAGGCTTGAGGCTTATAATCGGAGATTTCAACCTGCCTTTCGGTCCAAATTCGCCGATAGGTCGAGGGCCCACATAGACCATCAGCCTTAATGTCGGCCTTTCTCTGCCACTTCTGGATGGCTTTAACCAATTCCTCATCAAAATGATTCTCGCCAAACCATGTTGGGTTCCACCCAAGCTTATTGGCAGACGCCTCGTTATAAAAATCTTTATCCATTTTTACTTCTCCTGTGTTTAACTGTTTTTAACATTTGAGTTCTTCAGCACTTCGCTTATTGTGCCCCAACAGTTCGGACAAGTCAAGCGCACCCTTTCTTCTCTTATAATTATCTGCCAAGTCTTCACTGTCTCTTTGGTTCTTTCAAACTGAAGACCACAGATACAACATTCTTTGGGATGATTCAAAAGCGACGCGGCTTTTCTCTCCAAAGCCTTCTGGGCATCTTTGCGCTGCTTCTTCCGCTTCATGGTATCCACTTTTCTTAGCTTCTTCATATGATGCCATCAATAACGCCCAAGGCCAAAGCTTCTTCGGCGCTCATATACCAGTCGATCTTGTTTTTTAATATCTCTGTTAATTTCTTTTTCGAAATGGAAGTGCGCTCTAGAGTAAGGGCTTCAATCTTTTTTTGAAGCCTCTTAGACTCCTTCAGATGTTCCTCCATATCTTTAATCTTCCCGTAAAATCCACTGGATACTTGATGATACAGCGGCGTAGAATGGGCATATCCAAATCGTTTATGCCCACTGATAAGAATCATGAACCCGCAAGACATTGCGGCGCCTGTTACGACGGTGTGGATTGGTGTCTCGCTCTTGTCCATGACCCCAAGTAACCCAAAGCATTGATAAACTGCACCACCATAAGAATCTATATATATTTTAATAGGCTGTGATTTGTACTGAATATCATGCACCTCATAAAGCTTAGCCAAGTATACGTCATCTTCGTTAATTTCTAGAATTGCTTTCGTAAGCTTATTCATCGATTCTTGGTTTACTTGCTCTGGAAGATAAAGGTTTCTTGCTTTGGGTCTTGGTAGCGCGACAGCCATCTACTTCCCCGTACTGCCTAGGGCGCCATCGCCACGATGAGAGATACTAATCGGATACCATCCATAGATATCTGAATTGCCAGTTGCGACAAATCGAGCATGAACTACAGGGACCACGACTGCCTGAGCTATCTTATCCCCTGGTTCAAGGTACTGTGTTTCTTTGCCAATATTGTGTAAATTCACAAATACCTCTCCATCGTAACCTGAATCCACCACGCAGGCCCCGACAAGCAATTGGCGTTTGTGCGCAATGCCTGACTTGTTTTTAATCTCTAGCATATAACCATGGGGAATCGCAAACTTACACCCACTTGGCACAAGCACACTCTCTCCTGGCGCCAGCGCCATAACAGTTTCGGATGCCTCGGTGGGGGTCCAGCGCAAGTCTAGGCCTGCGTCGCTCGGGTTCGCTCTCGTTGGAGGGAAATTGTTCCCTCGTAACATATAATATTCTAAAATCATTTTAAATCCTTTCTTTAATAGTTTGTTATAATATAATGCATATTATTTATTTCTTTGCCCACTCTCTCGGAGTGCAGCTTAAATGCATATTTCTTTGCATACTGATCTGTGATGTATCCTTTATACAGTTCATCGATAAGATCCGACTTTCCAATTACTAACATACATTTGGCTTTAGCCTTCTTAAAGTGATCAGCCAGACGACGATGGTCTCGTTCTCCAAATTCATGTTTGTAGTTACTAAACGCTGAATCATAGGGAGGGTCTAAGAAGAAAAACGCATTTTTGTTTTTTCCGTAAGTTTTAAAAATATCCTCATACGAAGAAGTTTTAATTGTAGCATTCTGAAGCACTTGTTGGTACTTTGGGTTGACAAGATCGTCGAAATTTACGCTTTTGTATCGTCCAAAAGGAATATTAAAATGACCACTGGGGTTATAACGCAGCATGCCTCGGTAACAAGTCTTGCGAATAAAATAAAACTTAAATGCCTCTTCCGCCCTATTCTTGGGGGTATATTCGTCCCTTACATAATAATAAGTAAATTCATCGTGGGGGCGGAAACCTTCTGGCAACTGAACCTCGCCGGAGGACTTCCTACTGCGGTCCAAATGGTGCCATGGATTATGACACATAGCATAGAGTTTATCCCCTCGGCCGGCCTTAATTTCCTTGTAAAACCCCATCAGTTCCTCGTGCGTGTCCGCAAGAATGGAACGACCTGGATGCTCTAGGTCAAAAAAGACGGCGCCGCCGCCAAAAAACGGCTCTACAAATATGTCAAAACTATCAGGATAGTATTCTTTAAACTGTTTAATTTCGCGGCGTTTACCGCCCGTCCACTTAACTATGGGTTGCATATCTAACCTCCTCTCCAATACTCTTTCCAATTCTCCGATATTCTTGCTGAGATGTTTTGTACCCCAGAAGGTCGAAAAGGTCCCCCATATATTGGACGGGTACCCCCAGGTATTCCTGTTTAGGGTTCTCCCAATCCATATTTAAAATGGCCGCATCGATCGTATAGGCTGCATACGCCTTCTGCAACCGGCGAGCTACTTCTTTCACTTTATTAACCGTGGCGATACTCTTCTCGCTATCTAGATTAAGATTACATTTACTTTCCCGATAATAAACTATCATTTTTTCTTCATCAATAAACAAAATGTCTATGTCTTTGTTACCTTTTGATGTGTGTGTAATCTGAGCTGTGGGAGTAATATAGGTCTTGCGACCGTTTGTCGTAACAGCTGTAAATTGCTTGTGAGAATCAGCTGCCAAACAATTAACTGCATTTTCAAAAAGCGTCCCAAAACGAATCAATTGTGATTGAGTAAGCTGAGACAGTTGTAGCCATTTTTTAATTAATGATAGTGTTCCCCTTTCTTCCAGAAGGCCCGACACTATTTCCCGTCTAAACGTTTCCTGTAAGTTCACTTTCCTTGCCTCCGATACTTCTTTCGATAGTTCTTATTGCCGCCGGATGGTCCGGGACGGCCTGTCTTTGTAAACTTACTGTTGCCGATCGAAGTTTTCTTCTTCTGCGTTTCGCGTTTACGTTCTTTGTTCTTTGCCATTATTAATTCTCCTACCCTAGCAATCTCAAATTTCTTTTAATGGATCTTGTTGAAAAACCCCACGCTGGATCAAAGTCTAATTTGCCCATGTAGGGACGGTTCAAATGTATCCTATCCTTACCCTCTACTATACCCCAACAGCGGAACTTTGTCAACACTGAATTGGAATCAATTACAGCAACAATCCAATAAGGCTTGCCGTTCTTTGTCTTCTTTCTTATAATCTCGCGGGGAATAAACCAAACCAGGCCCAGATCCGGATCATAATCCGAAATTGCCGGGACAAAATGATTCTCCAGCTTCGTGCGGACCGCGTCGGTCATGACAAGATGCATGGGGAAGATGCCTGTCAACGTCGTAAGGTTATCAATTTCTTCCTCGGTTGTAAAATCACCCTCATCTCTATACTCTTCTATGTTCTCAAGAAACTTCTTCTTGCTATAAACCCTATCCACAGCAACCGCAGACCAGAAGTGCTTGCGGCCCGTGAAGCGCTCATCCATCAGTTTAGCCAGCGCGCCAGACCTGACGAGCACATCTAGCGCCTTCTTATTAAGTTTGCTATATATAATGTCGTCATGGAATAGGAACTCCTCAATATCGTTGAACGGTCTGTTCGCGACAATTTGTTCGATGGCTGCATCCCCGAGACCCTTAAGGCCTGCGAGGGGTTGCACCAACCTCTTCGGGTTGTCGGGGTCAATCTCCCATACAAACGATGAAGTGTTGACGTCCGCCTCCACAATCTCAAAGCCGTTTGACTTCGCGATATTGATTGCTCGCTCCTTGCGCTTCTCTGGTTCCTTATCGAGGAACGATGCCATCCACTCCACCGGGTAGTAGTTGTACAACCACGCGCATTGGAACGAGATAGCCGAGTAGGATACTGCGTGCGACTTGTTGAACCCGTAGCCCGAGAAGTATTCGAACCGCTCCCACATATCCTCGGCTTCGCCATAACGAATGCCCTTCTCTACGCACCCGTCGATGAACTTGGTACGGAGGACCTTCTTAACTCTGGCTTCCTTCCCTGTTCCTTTCTTGGTCAACACCTTCCGCAGAAGGTTGCCCTCGTCCAGTGTCAGGTTCTTGCCAAGCTTGTGTGCCAGCAATGCGATCTGCTCCTGGAAGATAAGGAACCCGTATGTTTCCTTTGTTACATCCTCTACGTGCTCATTGAGATAATCAATCTCGTGTGGCATACTCTTAGCTTGAATGTATTGTTCGTGCACGTTGGCCGAGAGTGGGCCTGGACGATAGATCGAGGTGATTGCCGAAATATCAATCAAGGACTTCGGCTTTGCGTTCGCACAGAATTCCTGTGCTCGCTGTTCCGTGAACTGAAAAATTCCCGCGAAATTCCCTTTCTGAAAAACATTCTTATACACGCTTTTATCGTTAAAATCAATATTATCTGGATGGAGGAAATCGTTATAAAAGGTTTTTACATCCTGAAATGTCGGATTGGCGAGGCCGCCATGGCGCTTCAGGATATGACGAATCGCCCCCTCAATCATACGAAGTGTGGAGAGCCCCAACAAATCAAACTTAATAAACCCAAGCGGCTCCAAATGACGCAAGTTCTGCCCCTCGGCCCACGGTGCCTGACGCACGCCGCCCGAACTAATGATGGGCATATGCTCGTTCAAGTCATCGGCAATCAAAACACCCCCCGCGTGACGGGAACAGGAACGAAC
Source organism: Candidatus Pacearchaeota archaeon (assembly GCA_002690445.1). Next base: position 3,343 of record NZER01000485.1, on the reverse strand, counting down.
CTGACCAACCAACGCCTCAACGTGTGTCTTAATGTGTGGGTACTTTATTAGGTAGCCGCGCAAGGAGGGGGAGAGTTCCATAACTTCTTCCCAAGTGGGAGCATATACTCCTGCCTTGATCCCGTGCTTCATCTTCGCGGCGGGTGTTGCCTCTGCAATCATAGTAGAAGTTACTTTATTAACTTCCCCGAACTCCACGCCATAGAACTTTGAAATATCCTTAATCAAAGACTTTAGCTGAAGTGTGTTCCAGTTTGAAATTGGGATGACCGAGTTCTTGCCCCAGTCTTCCATCAGCATTTCCTTAAGTTCCATCGGCTCCGCCACATCATAATCAATGTCGGGGTAGTCCGTCGCATCCTTACGCAGGAACCTCTCGAAGAGGAGCCCATATTTGATGGGGTCAATCTGAGTGATGCCCAGGACGTATGCCGCTAGCGAACCAGCAGCTGAACCTCGGCCCGGGCCGGTCAACTGAACCTCGTTGGCCTTGTCGGCAATTGCCTTCATCGTCAAGAAGTACTTACTAAATCCTCTCTCGGCAATAACGTCAAGTTCTTGTCGCAGCCGGTCCATATAGGCCTTGTCCTTGTGAAGATTGCGTTCGCGCAGGCCCTCCAAAGCATAGTTCACCAATGCTTCACTATCTGTAAAGCCGGCTGGTACCACGAAGTCCGGGAGCTTTACCGCCGTGTTGGGAACAAAATCCTCAATTCTATTAAACGCTATGTTGTGTGTCTCTGTGATTGAGTCCATAACAAGTTGGTCATCATATTCAAATCCACGAGTCTTTGAATAGTGCTTGTAGGAATCCCACATTTGATTTCCATTCTTGGGGTATAACTCGTAGCCGATCTCCTCCACCCCAGTGGGAAGTTCGGTCTTCCCGCCAGCCCACGTTGGGGCAGCCTTCCCAAGCCACCCAAGTCGCTTATATAACTCGCGGTCCTTCCAGGCATCAGGGTGAGGATAATGGCTGTCGGCCGTGGAAATCAATGTAACCCCAAACTCTCCGCATGCCTCAATAATGTACTGGTTGAGTTCGTGCTGTTCTGGAATATTGTTCCATTGAAGTTCGCCGTACCATCGGTCCCCGAAAATTTCAACGAATCGTCGGGTTGTCTCCCGCATCGCTACGCGAACATCATCTGGGTTGCTCCTGATCCATTTGCTCTTGCCGGTTTCCTCATCTTCTTCGTACTCACTATTCGCCCAGAAGTCGCCGGCAAGGGGCCCCCCCAAACAGGCAGAGGTAGCAATGATACCTTCGCCATGCTTTGCTAGCATTGCGTAATCCATACGCGGATAGCGATAGAAGTTCTCTTCTTTATAAGATTCCGAGACCAGTCTGAACAGATTATTGAGGCCAGTTTGGTTCTGCGCCAAGAGAATCAAATGGCGGCGACGGTTCAAAACTGACTTGGTTGCCTTCTTGGATGCCTCCTCATCTTCAACGGTTGCTCCGGAGGTGGCGCCTTCTTTAGCAAGTGTTCTCGCAAGCTTCTTATCTTCTTTGGTACGTTCATACTCTTCGCGCCACTCTTCAATAGACGGAACAAAATATGCTTCTACTCCGAAGATAGGCTTAAATTCCTTTCCCTCGGACTTCATCTTCTGCCAGTGTAAGAACTGGTGCGAGAACCCATTCATGTTCCCGTGGTCTGTGAGGGCAAGTGCTTCGCCCCCGTTCTCATAACAAAAATCCATATGCTCATCCGGATATCCGATGGCATCAAAAATAGAGCCCGCTACGCTATGCGCATGCAGCCCTACGAAAGGAATCTTTTTCTCGCTCACTTGTTTCTCCCTCTATACATAGTGTTAGTGCTCGGACGCTTCGTTCGCTTACCAAGTTCCGATGATATAAATTTAACATATCCAGCCCATGTTGTCAAGTCATAAAAGTTTTTCATTTGCTGCAAAGTGCCGCCGGCGGAGCCCCCAAAAACATCCTCCAGACCATAAGCCAGGGAGACATGGCGTTCGCCTTTGGGTAAGGGCTCGGACGGCATTTGCCCTTCGGGAGGAGCACGATAGTATGCAGCATTAGTTGTAATTGTTCTTTTGGCCCGGCGCCATTCTTCTGGATCTATTACAAAACTCAAGGGCAACCCGTCCTTTACGGTTTTTCCATTATGTGAGAAATAAAAAGGGGCGCTCTTGCGTAGTAAAGAACGATACTCTAAAACTTCTTTGGGATCCATCATCCCCATTGGAAACGAAATATAATAACGATCGGGCCGTGTCCATCTCGAAAACTTTGTGTGTATCCAGTATGCGACGTTAGCTCCGTGTATGACCGACCACGCATAGTTGTCCACCTTGTCTCGGTGTTTGGGATGAATGGGCACATAGTAAATGGGAACTTCTAGATGTTTCGTTTGTCCAAACTTAACAAAGGTACCTCGTTGGATACTGTCTATGTCGGTGGCCATCTCCCCAAGCCGATGGCGTAGTAATGGGGCCACATCATCATTGGCTACGATCCAGATTGAAGTGCAGCCGGCATGGAGACATTCATAAACTGTTGCCTCTATTGCTGTGTAGTTGGGGCCGACTGGGATCAGCGAAGCATCCCACTCCATACCAAAATCAGGGTTCATGCCTGCGACGGGGATGATCGCAGGCATCGCGAGCTTACTCATGCAAGATTAATCTTTCGTCGAGCTCCCCCACCACGTTAAAATGAAAAGTATTCTTGACAGCATGACGGAAAGAGTGGTGGATAATCAAATTCCTGCCGTTAGGTTGCTTAATCTGCTGCTCCTTCAATTTGCGCTGCAAAAGAATGCGGATTACAGTCTCGGAACAATCAAAACTCTTAATATCTGGTGCACTTATGATGCTGGTTGTAATAATGTCTTTAAAATCGCCCGTAATGTTTCTATCAATACGATTTGACGGAACAAATCGGACGGTCTTTACGAAACTGTTCTTAAGATTTAGGATAATATCACGCCCCAAGCGTGACCCCGCAGCCACATCAAACATATCGTGTACCACATAGTCGGAGATTATCTCTTCCACCCCCAAGTGTCCGCAGTTATCTAGATCAAACACATGAAGTGTTTTGAAGGTAATTAAAACTTTGGTGTTCCCTTGAGTAACAACTTTTAATTTATTCCCCGCAAGAGCGACGGTTTCCACTTCAAAGGGAATGGGTAAGAGGGCCCGTAGCCCCAGATCAAAAATGCCTTCATACCACTTGCTCTTGATATCTTGGTATCCTACAAAGTGGTGGAAGGGGCGCTGGTCGCTATTCACAATTAGGTGATAGCCGTGCTCTCGCGCAAACGAAACCGCCTCCTCTCGCCACCCAAGGACTACGTTGTCGATGGTGTAT
>NZER01000484.1 GCA_002690445.1 Candidatus Pacearchaeota archaeon | reverse complement strand
CCGACCTTGACGTGGGGATGGGACAACAGGGGGTTGGACGGAGGCGAGCTGCTGACGGCGGCTCACACCCTGGGGATACCCCATCCTCCAGGGTACCCGACATGTAGAAATCCATCGAATAAATCTGGCCTAGATAGCCTGCGCCCTTAGACCCGTCCATATTGCCCACAGACCCGCCGTAAAGGCTATTCCTGTAGGTATCGATCTTCATCAGAGAAGCCCTGGTCGCAGGAGAAATCACAGCAAAACGATCAGTCATAGGAGCAAATTGATCATTGAGATTGGTCTCCGCTGCCAGGATCACATCATCAGTAACATCAACACCATCAGTACCGATAGCTGTAAAGGCATCGAAACCATTGCTGCCATCACCGGCGACATCAGAATCCATCTTCAGCGCGATTGCCTCACCAATACCATCAGTCAACAGACTGACATAGTTCGGCATAGTCTGGACCGCCATCTCAACTGGAATCCTGAAGGCCTTGTAAGCCAACTGGTTAACGACAAGTTGAACCTGGGACTCGGTAACGGCGTCAAAAGTCAACGACGCACCAGTACCAAAGGTAGATCGGGCAGTAGCAGAAGTATTCTGAGTAAAACTGGGTATATTGACCGTATCACCACGACCGGCAGGGAGCTCAGGCTCCCAACGACGATCGAGCAAAGGCCAGATGACAGTATTTGAGCGATAAGTAATAGTGGCAAGTTGGCTCCATTGCTCAGGAAGCCAGGTGGCCATCGTTGTACCGGTCATGTCAGCCATGACAAGTTACCTCCATATGTACGATCAGCGACGCATTGCGCGAATCAACTGATCCTTATGTTTCTGTAGATCACCGAAAGGTACCGAGTTAACATCACGCGCGAAGAGGGCATCAGCGGATAATTCCCCTGAGGCTGCTCCATTACCACCGTCTATATCGTTAACACCGGCCTCTTCTAAAGCCGAACGACGGATTCGTTCCTTCTCACTATCAGTAGCATCCTGAAGCTGTCTCTGGGCCGCCCTGGCATGACGCCTGAGCACGCGGAACAATTCCGCCTGGGCCCGATACATAGCCCCGATATCCTTCTGATTGTAAGCCTCGGTCCAGAGAGCCCTGAAATCTTCAAGGTCAGGATCAGTACGAAGATCGATGCCGGTATCCGCCAGAGCATCATCGACATCAAGCCGAATCTCCTCAATGGACCGCTCGAAAGCCGTACCTTCCTTCCTGTTTTGACGTTCAGCCTCAACACGCCCTAAATCGGCGGCAAAAGCCTCATCGTCACCACGGCCGATATGCTTGAGAACTGCGGCAACCGTATCGCTCAGGCCGGCAACACTGTCAACAATGTCATCGTTAGAACGGGCAGCCGAGGCCAACTTATCATGCCGGCCCTTCATGGCGTTGTAATCATTCTGGCTCTTCAAAAGAGCCTGTTCGCCATCATCAAGTCTCTTGGTCAACGCATCGATCTGTTGTTGCGGAGACAATTCAACCTCGACAGGGGGCGGAGAACTCTCCGGTACTATCGTTGCAGAAGCCTCCTGAACGCCAGGATCGGGCATCACCATATCAACCTTTCCCTCCAAACCAGGAATACCGTCTATCGCCATCACTTCACCTCCTGGGCAATCTAACGAGTGGCCAGAAACAAAAAAACCGCCAAGACCTCAAAGAGTCATTGGCGGCAAAGCGCACTAATCATATGGCAAATCACCACAAGTCTAGGAAGCACCAACCAAATTGTCAACCACCCTGGAGCTATCTATAACCACAGAACGCTTGCAACGAGGGCACACAAGCCGAAGAATGCCCTGTAATTCATTGGCAATCTTCTTACCGCAGCTCCGATAGGGGCAACGAACACCGGTCCTCACGGCGCAACCAACTCCGCCTGGCGTTCATTGGCAAAATGTTGCTCAACAAGTTCGTCAATATATTCACGTCTATGGACCCAGTGCCCCTGGGAGGCCTTCAAATCAATCCAAAGCATCTCCAATCGAAAGTTCATCGGCTTCTCAACATATTCCCACTTCAGCAAAGCAGCTTCAAGCCGCAAGGAATCCTCAGCAGACCAATCGATAGAAGGATCAGCACCCATACGCATGCGCTGCTTGGCCTGTTGAATAACACCACCCTGGGAAACGAGATCCGCCAAATGGAAGTCCTGGCGCTCAAGAACACGCCGATTATCCTTACTCTCACGAAGCCAGACACGATATTCATCAAGCAAACCGTGGCGTTTTGCAACAGTTTCGCCCATGACAAAATAATCCTTCATCCTATCCATATCGTTCCAGAAGTCCCTGACACCATCAGGATGCATAGTTACAAGGCGCTTCTCGATCTCATCAAGATAGGGCCCAACCGCAGGGTCCAACTTCAATTCCTCACGAATACGCCGATCAACCGAGTAAAGATATTCACCGGTATCAGGATCAACGAGGTCAGGAGAGGCCATAGCATCCCAAAATTTCAACTCGGCCTTGTTATAAGCAGCCTCCTCCTTACGCTCAGTAACCTCCATCCCATCAACCACATCATCAAAATCAAGATCCAACTGGCGCATACGCCCCTTGGTATCAGCATAAATAGAAGCCATACCAAGGCGGTAGCTCTTACCGACCCCGTACTTTTTCTCCAAGGCATCCAAAGCATCATTACGATCCTCGACAATACCCTCACGTTCCGAAAAATATTCCTGATTCCTATCACCCGCCTCGAGACGACGACCACGATGCTCATCAAGAAAAGCCTCAATCCGAGGATCTTGAGCATCAATGTAGTCACGAAGCCTCAAATCCATATTCTCCCAGGCATCGCCGTGAGTAGTACCAGGCCAAACCCTGAGAAACCCTCCCTCAGCATCGGCAAACTGGCTCTTCTCCTCAAGAGTCATACGTTGAAAAACATCACGCCGCAGCAACGTGGCATTCTCAAAGGGTGTAGTAGGCTTTGTACTGAAGCCAATAGAAGAGCCGGCAACACCTGTGGCATTATCACCCTCAAGAAACCCCTGAATCGCAAACATCATCGCATTAGAAATAGTATGGGTAATAACATCGGTGACACCCTCTATATTCTCACCAGGAATAAGATCAGCTCCGGTAGCCGCCTCCAAGGAGGCAGAGACAAAATCAAGACCAGGAGCCCCGAGAGTGACCCACCGTTGAAGAATAGGATTCTTCTGAGAGTCCCAGGAAACCAGACTTTTATCAGAATCGTCCAAAGGATTCAAAGCCATAATCAAACCGGTCATCAGCTGCAGCATACCCCGACTCTGGCCACCAATACCGTACCATTCACCATCACGTTCTATGGACATGTAACGCCGACCGGAAAGAGGATTGAAAAATTCCTTGGCACCCTTCTCCCAGGAAATGGTATAGTTCGGGTCCTCACGACCCTTGGCAAGTTCGTTAGCAATCCACAGAGCGCCGGGAAAACCGTGCATGAAAGTCAAAAGATGGGAGATAGATCGGAAAGCCTGGCGTTGTTTGGCGGTAGCGCCCTCCTCCTTGAAACCAAGCCGGAAGCCGGCTTCACTGGGGATAGCCCTGAAGGCATCAGCGAAAATAACACCGATCGAGCGCATAAGCCTGGGAGCAAAAGCCATGAAAAGGCCTTCAATAGCCCTCTGGTTAGGTCCCACACCGAGAGCCTTGATATCGATGCCGCCGGTAACATTGGAAATGTGAGAGGCGAGATCAGCATAACCACCATTCTGCCTCTTGCTATGCCAATATGGCTCGAGGGCCTTCCAGAGCTCAGTACGCATCATCAGGACGTCAGCATTGTAGGAAGCCTGGAAACGGCCAAGAGTCTGCCCAGTAGCACCCCTGGCCAGAGACCTCAGCGTTTCGCCATTTATAGGACCGAGCTTAACCTTGCCAAGAGGAGCGCCCCAGGCAATACCACCCCCACTCTGGGAAGCCACAAAATATTCAACATCACCAACAGGAACGCCGTAACGAGCCATACGTTGAATAACATTCAGATTGTCGCGAATATAATGCGATTGAACCGTAGGGTCCAGAAGAGCCCAGGTGCTATTCATAGCGGCCTTTGCCCACCTTATGGGGTTTGTCGGCAAAACCGTCAATCCATGAGTGAAAGGAGCCGCAAGATCAAGAGTAGCAGAAGTATATTTGGCTGTACCGGCAAGTTGATTAAAAAACCTGATAGGCTGAGCGGTCGGACCAAGAAGATGCTTAATACCATTCAGCAACCGCTTATCCTCTCCTACCCGCATAAATATGCCCATGAATTCTGAAACCGAAACCATGCCTGGCTCACCACCTGAGAACAAAGCATTACGAACCTGTTCCCCTCCCTTAATATTATTCAAGGCAGCACCACGTTCGTTATAAACCTTTTCGTAAAGAACACTGGCCTCTTGCACCCGTTTAACCTGTTCGGCGATCTGCCGAGCCGCCGCCTGGACCTGAGGGGCATCATCCCCAACCTCGGCAGCGAGAGCATGATTGCGGGTCCTCATCCTCGTCAGATCATCATCCATACTCTTCCAGATGGCATAACGTTGCTTAAACCGGGCCATGACATCGGGAACAACATCCCTGAGGGCAGCATCATAGGTAACCCCGAGATTGTTATGAATCACAAAACCTTCCATTTGCTTCATCAAAACATCATGATAGGAAGACTTCAAATGAAGTTCGAGAACAGCGCGGGGATCAGCCTCATAACGAACCGAGCCTTCAACAGCACCCTCAGTAGCAGTCTCCCAGATCCTGGCCTCATAAGGATTGGTGGGTTTAACAAATTCCTTCCCACGACTACCAATGCCTATCCTGGGAATATAAATAAAACCTTTCTTCTGCTTGGGACGAGGAGCAAGACCGGACTTAATACGATAGGCCTCAATCTCCCCGATCACCTCTTGAAAGTCATCGATCAAATTACGCGCCGGCGTTCCAGGAGCAAAAGCAGCGCCATAAGCATCCGGATTAGAAAAAACATCATTCCAATGAACCTTGCCAGAAGTAATAGCACCCTCTTGAGTGGCATCACCCACACGATAAACAGCATCAATCATGCCGTCACCATCGAGACTGATAGGAGAACGACCGAGAGAAAGACCAGGACCCCTGCCAAAAAATGGCTGCCACCGAACCCTATGAGAATCATAAGCAGCCTGGATAGCTACCTCGGCAAGCTCCTCAGAAACATTTGCCTGGCGAACAAAAGCAATAACCGCCTTCTCAAGAGGATTAAGGGCACCAACAGAAGGATTGATACCGGAACGAGTGAGAAAAGCCCGAAGCACACCGTTCTCCACACTGGCAACGCGATCAAAAGCCTGCTGAAACCCACCGAGCTCACCGACCCACCGGCGGGCAGTCCCCGATCCTCCGGCAATAACACCGGTATGATACGTAGCAACATCCCCGAGAATCTTATTGGCCTCGACAGAACCATTTTCGACAAGACGGCGATACACACCAGGTCGAACCTCACCAACAAGTTTCATCGCCTCAAGACGTTTGAAAACCTCCGTGAGAATCTTACGGCCACCGCCATCCAATCCATTCCGAAAGCTCCTGATATCCACATCACCAGACATCCGATACCAGAAAGAAACATCATTCCAACGAAGAGCTCCATCAGCAATGCCCTCGACGCCCTCGATAAAAGGATTGTAGGCATCATCAAACAGCTTGATCCTACCCTGGGAAACAAGTTCAGCAGTCTGCGGATCAGCGGGACTATTCCGATCAAGCAACTTCTTGAGATTGCTAACCTTCATATTCTGAAAACGGATACCCTTCATAGGAGTCTCTACCGCCTCAGCAACCTCCTCACCGGCGGCAGCACCAAAACGTTCCATACCAATAGGAATATCATCGGGAAGCCGCAGACCATGAAGAACATCAGCATCGAGTCTTTCGGCAACAACCTCGGCAACCTCAAGAATCTCCTTACGGGTGAAGGAACCCTTCATAGCCAAGTCATAGAACCCCGCACCACTCAAGCCGGACCCGCCCTCCGGAGTATCCTTAGTAAAACGTTTCAGAGCCTGGACCGAAATGTCATAAAGTTTATCATCACCAACCGTGGCATCACCGAGACCCTTTTGCACCTCGCGATAACTCCCCCCAACGAGCTCAAAAACAGGCTCCTCATGAGAAGTCTTCTGAGCAGTGACCAGGAGAAGAGGTTCACCCTCGGAAGTCCAGACCTCGAAACTGTGAACGAATTCGTCAGGACGACCGCCCTCTTCCAGGATTCTCGGAATGGCCTCAGGATCGGTCACATCATGAACCTGAAGCCCCCGAGAGCGAGTCTCAGTAACCGTATCGCTGATCCTATTAGGGAACAAGGGAATAGAAGGAATCTTATCAACAAGGCCACGATAAGCAGCATTGGGATCAAGAAGGTGGTAACCGGCGGAGCCGACCTTATAACCACCCTTGAGAACAGTAACACCCCCCTTGAGGATAAGAGCCTCTCCGGCAGTAAGAGGAACGGCAGCGTAGCCAAGACCCTCCATTGCACCTGCCACACCTGGCGGCAACTTGAAGTTCTCATCAAGGACTTCCTTTATCAGATGCTTGTTCCGCACATCCTGAGTGAGTTCGTAAAAGCTGAGACCATTAGCTTTTGCCTTCTCAGCAAGAGCCGCCCGATACTCCTCATTGTCAAAAATCTGCCTGAAGGGACCCTCCAACCCAGTGCGCGTCCAGGTAGCAAATTCATGAGCTATCGGCTCCAACATGCCGACAGTGACAGGCAAACCGAAAAGACGGCCGGCGGGCATACCCATAAGAGCGGCCTGGCTCTTGGTCCAAGGGGTAGCAATAACCTGGTCAATAACATCCTTATCGGCAGGGTAATAGGTCCGCCCTTTCTTACCGGTCAAGGGATCGACGCTTTCCCTGAGAAATCCCTGAGCGTCCATCTGGCGGGCCTCTTCAACACTCGGCCTGTAACCGGCCGGCCAGTACATCGTCCTGAGCCCTTCCTCACGGGTCTCCCCAAGATCAGAAGTCTCCTGACGAAGCAACCGCTTCAGAGGATCATAACGATCGATCCCCTCACCAGAAAATCTGACCATATCCTCGAGACCAGGAAGATAACCCGCACCCGTCTCCTCGATAGAGACGGAACGCCGAGTAGCAGCATCAGCCTTCTCGGAAGCAGCCTCTTTTCTTTGCTCATCGAACCAATCACCAAGATTGATACCTTCAAGACCAGGAAGCCCCTCGACCTTCTGCGAATCACCAATAGCCATCAAGCCCTCCTAGAAAAGACATTCATAGCCGCGCCACCGGAGAGACGACTACGCCGCCGGCTCTCAACACGACGTTCCTCATCAAGACGGTCCTCTTCATCCGCAAGACGTCCGCGTTCTATACGTTCCTGTTCCCGAATATAAAGAGGAGAACGTTCGTAACGTTCAGTCAGACCAGGAAGCTCCCTCTCGTAAAATTCCCGTTGGGTAAGCCCAGGAGTAATGTAAGCCTCCCGACGCTCCCTGGCATATCCATAAGGGTCCATATTCCACACCCCACCCTCCTGAGTGAACATAGAAGTAACGGGAACCTGCCTGCCGGTAGGAGCCATACGACCAATAAGTTGTGAACCCTCTCCCGCAGTGGGGCGAACAATCCTCCTCCTACCGGCAAGATCAGTCTTCATCAAACCGACTACAGGAGCATATTCCGCCGTAACCTCACCCTTTTCACGGGCCGCTCTGGCAATGGCATCATCACGTGCCGCCTCAGCACGGGCGACTCCCCCCGCACTAGATTGCATAGCACTTTCGGCCTGAGTCAAAGCATACTGAGCGGCATTAAGATCAGCACCAGGAGTTCGTTGAGCAATCTGAAGGTTTTCCCTCGCAGCACTCAAATCTCTCTGCCTATCACCCCTGGCAACGACAGCACGTTCGACAGCAGCCTCGAAGGAAGCAACACGGGCATCAGCCGCATCGAGTTCAGCACCCCGATCACGGCGAGCCTTGGGCAAAGCAGCCTCTTGCCAGGCCTCCTCGAACGAGGCAGCATCCATCTGTTCGCTAAGAAAAGTGGCAAATTCAGGACTTTCGATATAAGCATCATCTATATCCCGGGCGAAGGCACCCCGATCAAACCGAGGGGCAAATTCCCCTGGCTCAACAAAACGGGCACCAGGATAGGGCATGCCCGGCGGTCTGGATTCATCAAATTGGAT
>NZER01000483.1 GCA_002690445.1 Candidatus Pacearchaeota archaeon | reverse complement strand
TGCGGGTGTATACCAGCGTAATCGGGGTGCGGATCTTTTTATGGAGTCTCCCGGCGGAATTCAGCAGTTTACAAACTTTGACGCCAGAGTTACGTCTTATAACAATAGTGGTAACGAGGTTAGGGCGGGACTCTTTGATAGTCCATATAGATGGATGAATTTGGCAAAACAGTACAGCGGAGGCTCACCGATGCCTTTCGAGTATGAGAATGGCCAGAACTCTCCAAGCGACATAAAGATTCTTGATGATATAGCTATCGTTTCCTATAAAGAGCATAGTCAGAAAGTTTATACTATTAATGAGAGTGTAAAGTTGGGGCATGTCATCGTAAAAGTTACATATGATAAGGTGGGCGAAGATGAAGTTTTTAGTGACGTTGATCTTAATAGCGGGTTGGTCTTTCCGGACCTTGGAACTGCGGCTAGAAACCTAACAGAGTTTACCGGCGACAACGATATACCGGGAACTAATTCTGGTGTAGATGCTGGATATAGTATTACCCCTACTGGAGATGTTGCTGTAGATTTAGGGATAAGCTGTACTACCACAACATCTGATGTTGATTGCAGCGTGTATAGTGGTGACGTATGGTCGGCGGATGGTTCAGGCGGATGGATTCAGAGCTCAACTATAGGGTGTGGAGCATGTTTGGATGGAGGTGCTACCTGCGGATGTGATTCTATACCTCCATCTCGTCCCAGCTCTACCACACATGCCGACGCTGACACCGGAACATGCGCCCCTAAAACAGAAACAACCTGCGACCCATTTGTAGATGATGGTACTGGTGTCGATAAGAAGGTTAATGAGGGGGTTCAAGATTGCGCGGGTCCGACAATGCCCGCAGATGCGCTAGAGAATAAAGAAGGGGGTATATTCTTTAGTCAAGTAAAGAACAAAAAGGGCGAAATTATTGACGTTCTTCAGGGGCTCGTTATTGATTTTACTGCGACGTCAACACCTGATAACGCAACATTGCTAAGCCTTAGGTCAAGGAGTGACTCTAACTTGATATGGGCAGATGAGTGCGCCGAGGATACAGTGACTTATTATTATAGGGTTCCCTGTCAAATGGTTGATTCTTTCTACTACCAAATAGGAGAGAAGACCCAGTGCGGAAGAGTGGATATTTTTGAGCGGCGTAGCGGGACTATAACAGCTGTTGATGGGAATAAGATTACGGTAACAGGCCCAACTGGAGATGGTGAGTTTGATATTCATCTGCTGAATGACTACGATAGAATTAAAATTGTTTCTGGGGTAAACGAAACTAAAAAAGATCACCCCCATCCTATCAACGGAATTAAGTACGTTAAACGACTTCCTGATGCGTACAATTCTGAAACAGAGGAATATGATATCCCTGTGGATAATCAGTATTATATATATGATGATGAAAACTTAACAATGGAAACAGAGACCTCCTCCCTTAGAGGTACCGATGGGCTGCTATGGGCTTTTCATCCGGACGACCCTATCTCTCGCCACGGCGACCTGAGGGATGTCAGCGGCGCAGTTGGGGTTTGGAGATATAAGCAAACACTGTTTTCCCCTCACGGCCTCAACGGAGATGGGATGGTAGATCGCGGAACTACACCCTATGTAGATGAGAGAGGTGTAACTCATCTAAGTGATTATGTAGGTGGATATGATGGCCTCGCCGATTCCATACATCGCTACAGCGATATTCGCAATGCTATGCATTTAATGGCGTGGGGATATAGGTTTGGTCAGGCAATAGATATTATAAAACAGCCCGGCACAGATTATTACTGGCTTGCTATTAGCGAGCTGGGGAATACATGCAGCTCAGATAGTGGAATGACTTATTTTGGGCAGATTAAAACCGTTAGCGGCCGCAGCCCTGTAAGCAGAATTCAGGTTATGAATGAGGATGGCACTCCTGTGATCCCCTATCAATTCATAACGCGAGGTATTGGTCTACAAGAAGCCATGGACTTCGGTCTAGACCCCAAAACTCCGGGACTAGCTAACATATTTATAAATCATGAGACTGGTAAATATGATGAACAGATCGACTGGAACAACATAGGACACTATTCTTACGGCGGGTTTGAAGAAGATGTAGCAAGATCGGAAACAGGCATAACCACAACTATTATGTCTCCCTTTGGGTACCAAGCTAAACCCCCTGTGCACCCCGGATATGGGAAGGTTTGGCTTTACAAGGTAAGCATGAATAGTGCTGACTCTGCTATTGCTTCAATAGGAACCCCTGAGGAAATTAATGCGGGAACAAGAAATGGTCATGTTTCAGGACCGCCCGGGCTTTGTGACGAATATGGAGTGTGCGACGGATTCGACACTGGAAAGTACAATATGTTCTCGTCGGTCGGAGGCTTGTACTGGTTTAGAGCGTGGATTTCTAATCTTAAGTCTGGACATACTGGAGGGTTTAGGGGTCATGGGCATCGGGGTAATGTGGGTTCAGGTTCAGATCAATGGAATTATAATGGTGGATACCCCTTAAAATGGGCACCTTCATGGATTCCCGGAGATACAGACGAATATGGAAATCCGGGCGGATTTGATTCGGGTATGGATATTGATCTGCCCGACGGCGGAACGATGGGTGGCATGATGGATGATATGGGTGGCGGCGGCGGTATGGGCGGTGGCGGCGGTGGCGATGGAAGCACTGACACACATGATAAATTTGGCAATGTCATCACGCGCGGCGGTAGTACAAACCTATTGTTTGTTAAATCGCAGAAGTTTGTAGCTCATCTAATTACGTATCAAGAAGAGTTCTCAAGAATATTTGGCGATTCGGATGGGGGTGTTGATTTCTTTAGAGATAATATACTCTCTGTTTATAGGACTAACGAGTCTCCGTTTGCCCCCTATGAAACAACCGCCAACACCCTAACTAATGGCTATAAATTCGCTGACGGGTTCGGCTTTAATATATGTATGAAGGTTGACGATATTACAAATGGAAATAAGCCAATAATAGCTATTGCAAATACGGTATTCCCATATCTACCCACTATTAGTAAAGCGGCTACTGCCGCTCTGGAATCAATGCAGAAAGATTTAGATAGACTTAAAAGAAAGGGGTATGAAGACGCAAACACTCAGAGCTTTATAGACAGACATACCAAAACGAATGAGTTTATTACAGACTTTCTTAGTGATGGAAGCGGAGAAGCTATAGATCTTGGTAGCATGACTAGAAATGGATCAATTTTTATACATAATTGTAACCAACAGGTAAATACTCAGGAGTTAGACCATACGTTAAGAGTCTCCCGGCGTGACGTTCTCGGCGAAGACCCTCGAAAGGGTTGGCTGAATAAGAGCCATCAAAAAAAATATTTTTATGAGTACAACTATTGGTATAGCGATCCCCCATCGATGATGTTTAGAGATGGGTCACTTCTTGTCGGCACAGACGAGGGTCGAATTAAAGTGTTTAAAGGGGGGTCTCTATCAACACATAGATATCAGACTCAAACGATGTTTGGCTATAGTACTATCTTTAGTAGGTTTATCACTATTGACGGCGTTGATTACCTTCTTCCAGAGAATAAACATCAAACGGATTCGTTCGATTATTCACCAACCATACCCGTAGAGGGTTCGGGCTATAAGTATTTTACCGACGAAGAGAAAAAACATATGAGGAAAGGCTTCTGGTCGAATAACGGGATGGTCGGCGATAGTGGTACCGCCGAGGGGAACGTGGATTATCTCGATACGTGGGTATGGAACGCGACCTCGGCGCGTTTGTACACTGGTGTGGGCGTTGGCGGCAATACCATAGGCAGCGAAAAACACTTGGCGATGATAGTAGAAGATGATAAACCGGCAGATTATGTTTCCGTTTATCGCAATTACTCTCACTACTATATCAATCCTACTAGCGATATTCTCACGACCCCTATCCTACCAGTCTTGGGACCGGCATCAAGCCCTTATGCTCTTGATAACCAGAAAGACCCAAGGGTTCTAGTCAAAGACGAAAGGAATATATTACTTGGTCAACCTTTTGGGTATCTATTTAGATGTGATGATAACCTTCTCGTCGCTCACGGAGTTTCTTATACCAACGAGTTTGATATTGTGGGCAATAGCCTAGCCCATAGGTTATATCTGTATGAGATGAATAAAAATGGGTTTTTTGACTTCTTCCAGAAGATAACTCCAGCTACTAGCAATATGGCCAATGGAACTATTCCCGGAGACGGTCTTCAGAATGACTACTATAGACATGTTCGCGGGAAGTCAAAGAAGCTGCTGATTCCACTAGAATCTGTACCAAATTATGTCAATGTCTTTCCCGAAGGATCTATGACTTTTGAAGAGAGGCGAGAAGAAAGTAGAACAATAGCATACCTAATGAAAAATATGTATGACGTTCTGTCTGGGATGGTGGTATTGATGACTCCTTACGGGAATGCAGTATTTAGCGATAGCGGAGCCTCTAAGAGTTATGATTTTATTAGCGACCACAGAAGCTCTCAGGTGTCTCCGTATTTCTCATTCACAGAAGAGTTTAATGCAAAAAATCCATACAACCTTAACAATATGTACTCATATCGTGAGGGTCTTGGCATTGATTACCCCGCAAATATTTATGATATAAATGATGAGCATAGCGGCCTATGTGCCTTCTATAACATAGAAACTAACTCATCACAATATAACTCAATTAGAATATTAAAAAGTGTAATATTTACAATTGATATAGAAGAAAATACCACCCTTAAGGGTGCGGATGACTCTGACATTGCACAAGTTTTGCCGATTTTAACATTCTATAAAGACGACCCTAGAAAGACAATAACACAAACGGGAGTTGCCGGAATGATAGGGGGCGGAAGTAAGTTGGACTATGGGGCTTATTCCTCGAACGCTGTTGATTCGCCACACAATCCTCTCTACGCCGATGGGCTTCAAGATAGCGCAGCCCTAATAAGATATCCTACTTATCGCAGAACCAGTGTTGCTGGAGATCAGGGTTGGCGCGCAACAGTAGTCATAGATGGGCCTACTCTGTCCGCTCTTTCCGCGCATGGGTCGTTAATTAAGAATTCTAACGACAACAAGACTATTCTTTATAATGATGGAAATGGATATACAGATGGGTCTTACAGTCAAACGTTTGATGATGTAAACAAAGCTAGCTTTGATTCTAGGGCTCAGGTTGAAAGCACTTTAGTTGTAGGTCTGATGTCTCATAACACTCAAACTTCAGACTTTGACGGAATCTATAGAACGAAGTGGGTAGCTGGGAGAGAGGGTACTGGAACATGGGGGCAAGAACTTAATTATATTCCATACAGTAAGCCATTTGATATTTCCTCCAACGTACACTCATTTATAAATAAAGCTAAAATATCATCCGTTCAGCTTGCTTACAAGGACTATGATCTTGGAGATATGAGGAGGTTTCGGTGCGCAACTTTCAGGGAGAGTCAACACCGCCCCCCACTAGAGTCTCCGCTAGGCTTCAGTCAGCCGGGCACCGAAGGATTTTTAAGAATGGGAAAATCTAAAACCCCTGCACTTTTTGATATAGAAGGTATAGTTCTTGGTGGCACAAATAGTGAATCTATACAGATAGTAGAAACTAATAATTATAATTATTGGGCTTTAGAATACACCGACTACATTTCGGATAACATTAGTCATGCTTCAGATATTCAAAAACCAGAGTTCTTAAGCCTCTCAATATACTCTGCACCCCAAAGCTCTGCAAGCTTTAACATGTCAACATCTGGTCATGTTGTTTCTAGTGGATTGGCTCCTACTTATATAGCTGGCGTTGCGAGTCATTCTGATAGTATGCCTCTTAAAATCGGATCTACTCCAGTTGTGAATTATTTAGGACTATCCCTTCCTGTGCCATTTGGGTTTAAGTGTGACGGAATGTCTCTGTTTACCCCAACAGCATTTGGTGACACCATAGTTGGAGGCATGTCAGCTCAATTCCCGGGCGGAACTGGCATAAATAAAGGTGTATCACTAGCTATGGGTATGCCGCATAACAGCGGTGGAATGAAGCTTGCAATGGGTCAGCCGTCTTTAGGTAGTGGCAATATGAATGTTGCAATGTCTGGAGTGTATGGCTCTTACAATAGTATACCATGCATAGAGGGTAATCTATACCTCAACGCTACCTATGTCGATAACGGCAATATGCCTTTAAACTTAGGTAGGCTTTCAGATAGTGGAAATATGCCGCTATACATGAGAACACCAGATCCAGCTTCTGGAGTGGTGAATTTAGCAATTAATACAGAACCGTTTAATAGTAATAGTACTTCATATCCCTCCGGGCTTCATCTTCGTCAAAAGGGGTTTGCGGAAAAGACAGCAAATACAAACCTGTATATTGGCGAGCAGGCTAGCGCGGGCTCTGCACCTCTGTTCTTAATGCAACCACACAGGATTCCGTTTATAGACCCGCAATCTCCGGCGACCTATGAGGGAGACGACACATCTCAAATACCAACACTTTACGTTTCTGGAGCCGCTGTTCCTACTGCTAATAGTTTAGATGATAATTTTCATCATCAAAAACAGATGGTTCAGGAAAATTCACAGTTTGACTATAGTTCTAATGCAGAGACTATTATTTCTTACAATAGCTCGAACTCTCTGTCTAGAAATACTTTAAGTCCGAGTAACACGGCAGACTATGGAGTGAAAAGAATATCCAAAGTTGGAAGTAGTCTGGAGAATTACAATGGGTTGGGCACAACCTCTTTCTATAACAATGAAATGTCTAGGCAGGCAATAGATTCAAATGGAACATATTTAGCGGTTGGCACGAACTCTAGTGTTCTATCCGACGATCCATCTTTGCAGATTTTTGACATTTTAAATGAAAGCTCTGTCAGGTTAGCATATACATACACTGAGTTTGAGGAAGACCTTGTAGATTTGGGAATTTCTGATGCTGGTCAGATTATGTTTTATTATAAAGATGTTAAGATCTCACCAGAAAATAAAATAGCAGTTTCCGTAAGGGCTCAGTTTGATGAATATATTTCTGATATGATATTCATATTAGAGGAAAAAGTGTTCGATAGATTGTCAACAACAAAAAATGATTTCGATGAGTGCGCAATAAAGCCTCAAAAAAGACTTAAGGTTAGCATCGAATCTTTTGAGAGGTGGAAAATCACATCAGTATTTACTTCTAACTCTTGGAAAAAAACGACCAGTGTAGATAAGATTCTGAATAGGGTTATGGGCGAGTCTATATCTTGGAAGGATGAAGACTTATACTACGGAAAACAAAGTACTAGGTTTGGATCTATTTACGCTAGGTATGAATCGGATGATTATGCAACAGAAAACAAAGTGTTTGGATTCAACCAGACGAGCGACGCTGCGGGATACAACAGCAATATAAACAACATGCCGACAGGAACAAAGACTGGGTTTGGAGCAAAAATTCAGCTTGCGGGAGACTTCGCTTTTGTTGGCGCTCCACTGCTCGACCCATACATTGCAAACAATAATCTTTCTGCTGTTAATGCCGCATCGCCAGATGGAGCTGTTTATATATTCAAATATGATAGCGGATGGTCGTATGTTGATGCAATTTATAGTGGTGGATTAATATCTTCTGCTATTGCAGGGGTGGATAGCTGTGCTTATGACGCAAAACTGTTTGGTTATGATTTAGATTATGACTCTAAGTCTGGATACCTATCTGTGGGTGAACCAATATCCAATACAGTATATCAGTTTAATATCAGCCCTGCGGGAACACCTTCGCTATTGAATTCTTACTCTAGCACAGACAGCAAGTTTGGGACTTTTGTTAATTCCGTATCGGCAGGACTGATAACAAACACAAAGTCTAAAATACAAGATGTAGTATACTCTCAAGATTTTGAGTTCTCAACAGAAGAAATAGAATCCGAAATTCAGCAATATGTACCCGGCGGCAATGTTATAAACAGCGTTTCTCACGAGATAGTGTCAGTCCAGAAGGCTACCCTTACTGGCAAAGAAAAGCTGTTGGTGGCGCGAGATTTTGAGGTCAATTACGGCGCTGGGAGGGTCAAGAAAATACAAAAGATATCACTCTTGAACCTGCACGATATAAACGGCACGCTGTATATCTCTGGCCCGGGACCTGTTTCTGATTCACTAAACCTAAGTATGCCCATTCCTTCAGGAGGAGCTACTGGAGACTTAGGTATAACATTCGGGTCAATCGGGACTGGCGTTGCGATGCCGTTACATCTAAGTAATTACATTGGTAGCGGGGAAGCTCCGCTACATATGAGAGGGCCATTGGAAATCCCAGTACCTCTCTATATGAGCGCCGACTATACAGATACCACATCAGAGACTTCGCTAGTTACGGAAGGGCCAGTTTATGCTAGTGGTACTTCTGACCTTAGCATTGAGGGTAAAGTTGTTGGGGACTTGTCTTCCTCAATGTTTGTTCTTGGGGGAACAGAGGCGGGTGGAGGAATGGCGCAAATGGGAGTGTCTATGAGGATTGCTCAGGTTGACCTTTATCCTACATCTGGCCAGCAAGATGTTCTAATTGCCGGAATCGGAGACGGAATCGGAAGCGCTACGGCTACCCCTTCTCTTTATCTTGGCGCTGGAGATTATGGGCCTGCTAGCGGCACAAGCCTTCTAAGAATGGAAGGGCCTCCATCAGCAACCGTTAGCGCCTCCAAAGGCTTGGCAATCATTACAGATCCCGCGTCGGGAGTGTTTGAGACCGTAGCTACCCTGATGATACCTAACACTCAAACCACAGACGTGAATGGTAGAATACTTAAAGCATCAGAGTCGTTATACTTGAGTTCTACTGCTCCAAATTCTGGAAATATGAACTTGGTTGTATGGAGAGAGGGTATTGGTGGCGGAAAAGAGCTGGATGCAAACACCAGCCTGATGTTAACTAGCATTACATCGACATCAGACATAAATGTGTATATGTCAGGGGGATATATATCTACAGGCACAGCAAGTCTTGCAATTCCATCCGGTATATCGTTACCTAGTGGAAATCCAGAGTTGTTCATAAGAGGTTATAGCGAGTAAGGAGTTAATTTATGGCGGTTACATTTAATCCAGTTGGGGGAGACTCAATCACAATCGGCGGTACAGCCGCTACGGGGCCTTTTCCTAAATATTCAGTTTCTACCGAAAGGGTAGAGGCGTCGGACGGCACCCTTATAGATATGATATACAGCATATCTGTAACTGGTCAGGTTATAGCTAGTGGAGACATGACAACTGCTGGCGCCAGACAGGATAGTTTACATGCTGCAATGATAGCTAAATTAGCAGCTATGGAAAACGAGGTTCCCGTTGGAACTCTGGAGATTGTTGCTTATGGTGGGCTTTCTAATGTTTTGCAGTTTAATGACGCAACACTCACAGGTATAAGCTTTGGCGAGCAAGATGATGATACCGCCGGAACCCAAGTTGGGGATTATACTTTTGAGTTCACCGCCCATAAAAGAAGCTCTACTAAAACTGGTAGTTCGTATAGCCTAGCTAGCGCGGAAGAGAGTTGGGATATATCTGAAAACGCTGAGCGATATTATGTAAGTAATGATTTCACCAACCTTCCTAGCAAGACTTATACTATAACCCACACAGTAAGTGCTACCGGATATAACAAAGTTACAGATACTACGTTTAATGATTCTGGATGGGCTCAAGCTAAAGACTGGGTTCTCAGTAGGTTGGTTACTACTCCCGCAACAGCTATTACACAAAACGTCGCAGGTAAAGAAAGGTTCACTGATTTTCAGGGGATCTACATGGGCGAAAGCTCTAGCGACTTCATTGATCTAGGCACAGATAGCGCATACAACCATAGTCGAGTGGCTCAGTCAGATCTTCCCGGCGGCTCATACTCTATTACGGAAACATGGTACATATCTAAACTGGCAGTCACGCATGATTTTGACATGTCGCTAGATACGGGAGAAGACGGAATAACCAATATTACGGTAAACGGATCTATACAGGGACTTAACACATCTTCTTTTGCTACAAGATCTGAAGATAAAATTACACAAGCAGAAGGTGTTCTTGATAATTGTTTAACTCAGGCTTATGGGCTGGCAAATACCTTTTATCAAACAGTTGTTACGTCTACCCCATCGTGCCCGTTAGCCCTTAACACCTCAGAAATATCTAAAAGTGTATCTAAAAACAGAACAACGGGTGCAATAACCTACAGTTTAAGCTATAATGATAAGGGGTCAACGTCAGCCAACACAATAACTGAAAACCTTCAGATTACAGACGACAATGAAGATCAATCAAATAATGTTGTCGCCATAATACAAATTATAGGAAAAACAGATGGGCCCATTTTTCAGAACATGGGAACAACTACCGAAAGAAAAAGGAGCGCAAGCTTGGAATGGACAATGGATGTGTGCAACAGGAGCAGTAAGCCCTCTGTGGATGCTCTCGCTGCTGTTAATGCGTATAAACCTACAGGAGCGTATCAGTTGAGTAAATCAGAAAGTTGGACACCCTCAACTGGCGGATATTCTTTATCAATAGAATGGACATATTAGTATGGTACAATTAACAGAGCCTTTAAAAATGTTCGGCGTATACGTCGAATCTTTTACATCATCGGTTGGATATGGTGCGGAATCCAGCACTATGCAGATGACCCTCGTAGAAGATCCAGACGATAACATTACAATAAAGCACTCTCTTGATGGTGGAGCTACATTTATAGACGGGTTTCCAGAGGTTGGCACAGTGTGCCAGTTTGCTTTTGAGGGGTTTGAGTTTGTAGGTATATTCCAGAGGTATAACTATTCTGAGTCTACTGGTGGTAGAAAGTATGACGTAACTTTTGAGTCTCCATCTAAAATTCTTGACGGCGTACAGGTTATACTGAGTGGGTTTGAAGGTACTGCGTTTACTGGAAATTACCCATTTTATCCTTCTGAAGATATCAATTTTACTAGCCAGCTTAACAATGTTTATAACCCCTTTGGCGTTAAAGAAAACTATGCTTGGGGAGGAACGTTTGGCTATTCTGATTATAACTCAGCTGGCTTTCCTGTTGTAGACGACCCAAACCAAACAGGGTTAGCAGGCAAGGGTCTCCTCACTATGACAGAGGAGATATCTCAGTCTAAGTATACTTATGACAACCCAACTGGAGCTTCTACAGACACATCAGTTAACTCTAGCGGTGAAGAGCTGATAGGTGGACCTATATGTTATGGTGACAGTAAATTTGTCGTAGACTTTGGAAATCTAAAAACTCTTGTACCGGATTTCTTCAGGCTAAAGGGGCCCACCAAAAGTATAAATGCTATACTTCAAGAGTGCTGTGAATTGATTGTTCATGATTATGTTACGATCATAGACCCTGTATATACCCAGCAGCAAACAGGATACAGTACTGGTACCACCACTGGTTTTGCTCCCGGTGTTCCGCAGGGCCAATACAAAAATGTTATTAGAAATGGGGTGGTTCCAACCCAATATGATGTAGATGGGAACGTTACAGGGCCGGTAATATCTTTTAAGTATTTAGATAAGTCTGAGCAGCCCCAACCGGGTATTGTTGCAGATCTTGTTGCGGCGGCAAAACTAAATGATACCCTTATTTCTGCCAATAATGGTCAGGAATATGCTGATGTCGTTACACAAAAAATGATTATCGGAGACAAGGCTACTCGCGTATGGGAAGCGGGTATGGAATATCTTATTCCCGTATATGGAAAAGACAGTAACGGTGAATGGTTAGTGGGGGCGGGTTTTAGTAACGACGATATAGCCCCAGTGGCGCTTCCTAATGGTGGCGTGTATTATGCTAAGATAATGGAGCTCAGGGCTGCCGCGTCGGGGTTTGAGCAGTGGTCATTATACCACGAGCTGGGAGGGATTTATGGATATAGCAATGTGGGCAACCCTCTCTTTGGTTCAATAGCTATGGGTACTATGGCACGACTCCAGCATTATCTCAAAAACCAATGGCCCGGCGCTGCGACCCTTCCCGGCTTCAATGGAGATCATCATAAAAGAATGATACAAAGCATACTCAAACATGGCGGATCAGATCCCAAGCGCAACAGCGTTGTTGATGGCAATAAAGAGATATTTGAGGCAGTTTTAAACACAGCTACAAACTATTGGGGTAAGACATACTTTGTATTGCTCCCCGTAGAGCCCGGTGGCCTAGACAACAATATTAGATATAAGAATGCATTTGAAACAGAGGCATCGTGGGAAATAACTGATGCTGGCTGGGACCCTAATTTTCGCGTTAAAGACATAAGTATGTATAATGATGAAGGCGCACTAAAAGCTTGCGCCGGATATTATCCCTCTACGGCGTCAGCAGGAAAAGACTTTGGGGAAATAGAAAAAACTGTACCTTATATACTTCCCGGATCTGCCACATTAGTAGGGTCAGAGATAAAGGTTGATAAGCAGATCTACTGGCGGAAGAACCCATACTTTAATGATCCTAATAATCCATATGATGATGTAAGTGCTATGGTGCATATAGAGTGTCCACAAGTATGGGAGGGTGACAGTCAGGCAACCCAAAAGGCTGCTCTAGACTCTCTGCTGGACAATGCTCTTGGGGCAAATAACAATGTTCCCGGATTTGAAAAACACAATTATGGCGATTGGGACAGGCCCATGGCCTACATCGATAACGATGGCAAGCAGCAGACGACCACAGTGCCAGTTGCGAACTATGCAACGTTTGAAAACGAGATGACGCATATGAAATATTTACCAACGGTTGCTAGACCTTTTAGGGTTTCAATTCCTCAGGAGAGCACCCGTTATAGTTGGGGGCCTTGGTATAAATTTAGCACTAAAATAGGCAAGGCCGAAGTAGAACAAAACAGTCAGCTGAAACCTGAAACGTTTGGAAGCGCTCAGCTCATGGATGAGGCGGCTTTTGCCTTGGCTTATGCTGGAACTGCTGATTTATATGCTTCTGAGTCTGGGTCTGTTGATTTAGCTGAGTTTCCGCAATACAATATTGCAGACAGGTTTAACGCAAACGGCCCATACATTACAAAGATGGATGTTTCTGTTGGTACGGGTGGGATTACTACAAAATA
Source organism: Candidatus Pacearchaeota archaeon (assembly GCA_002690445.1). Next base: position 10,064 of record NZER01000483.1, on the reverse strand, counting down.
TCAGTTCTCTACATGGACTAGGAATTTTGGTAAGATAGCCAAGTATAACATTGATAGAATAGCGCAAATAAACAAAGATAGAATTAAGGCCCAGAAGGAGGGGACTATTACTGGGTTTAGCACTAAACAAAAGAGTGCTGTAACCGCATTACAAGAGCATGCCAACGCTCTCAACCCTATAGATGTAAACTTCTTTAGTGGACTTCAGGTTCCAGCCGGTGCCGCCGCCAACGCCTCCCATAATCACTTTGGGGCGAGTGTTTGGTCTATGTCTACAAAAAATGCGGCATCTTTACAATTCAATTATGTTCGTCCTGTTGATTTTCATGGAGAGATTGAGCCCAGTTATAACTTTAGCTTTGGATGTACTCCCGAGCAGCTATTCTCTCCGGTCGGCATAAGAAAAGTACCCACCGAGGGAAAAGACCCGCAGGGCAATCCAGACATTCTACCTTACGTTTGGGAGCCGACTAGGGGGGAAAATATAGATGGTGATGTCGATACGTCCGGTGGGGTAGATCATTTTTATGAAGGGCATGTGTCCCCCACTTCTAGAGATTTAGACCCATACGCTTTGAGTAGGGATGGGGCAGGTGTTCCCACGAGAATGACAGAATTTGTTAAGCTTGATTTTGGTGCAGTTGTGATGGATGATATTGACTGGCTGCTTGGCAATAGCCCCCTCACGGGCGAAACAAACAATATGCACTTATCCAATAATTTTAATACTATTCCCGATGATGTTGACGAGGTAAGAACATTTGGCTTGCGTGGCCCACTACTATTGTCTGGCTGGGGTTATGATATCATGGGGCATCCTGTTCCCGGAAAGAAAGATGGTAATTTTGAACCAGTTAATCCCGCAGAAAATAGGTCAAGCTGGAAAACCGGCCCTGTTGATTTAAAATGGGACGATGAGCGTCAGGTTTGGGCTGGCGGACTTCAGTTTGTAGAGGGGATTCTCGAAACCAAGATTGAACCAGCCGATGACGCTATTGATGCGCCAGACACTACGGGCACAATGAAAGTGTATAGGCGTACCAACAAGGTCGCAGGGATGGAATGGAGCGAGGAAGACGAACATGGAGAATATGGAATTATAACCCTTACAAACCGCGACCCTTCTTTGTCTGTCGATCCTGACGCTACTGACGACTATGATATATATGTAATGGCGGTGAGGATTAATCAAGAGTGGCGCGTGGTTTATGTAAGTTGCGATAACTTTGAAGCGCCGGGGGCATAAATTATGGGTAGGCCATCATGTAGTTCTTGCTGTAAAGTCAGTGTTGCTATCCCCCAAAAAAAGGGGTGTATTGATAACAATTATAAGGTCTATTATAAATATGGGGCGGGCGGATGGAAGACATCTGATGAATATGAGGACTATCTTAAAAATACACCCATCACTATTGAGGTAGGCATAAAGGTTCATTACCCTATCGGGTCAGAAGATATATATATTGTTGAAGACATAATAGAAGGGGTGGCACCCGAACCCGACAAGGTTAAACTTATAGATAGGGCAGCGACGGTTGATATATCAGAAGTTGAGCCGGTAAAGAATAGTGCTGGCTTTAGGAAACTAGAGGAAATAAAGTATGTCTCTAGCAAATCTGATTATGGTGAGTATGCGTCGCGGCTAAACTGCTGGAACTATCCTAAGTCTTTCTTTGATGCAAGTAAAACCCCCGTTGGCAACCCTTGGACCCCCGCAGGCAGAAAGGCGTCTGATGAGATTAATAAAGAGTTTCAAGCTGGAAACCCAGATTACGGTATTCATATTCCGAAATCTTGGACTATAACTCTTGGTGGTAATGATGAGATGGTAATAGTTAGGAAACTTGAGGGGCTAGGATCGTTTACCAAGTATAGAGAAAGCGGGGCCATGAACGCAGTGGTTCAGCCGAGCGTGTGGGGTCAAAAAGACCTAGTCGTGGATCATTTGTACGAAGAAAATCTGTTTCGTTCATGGTTCTTTGCTCTGTGGAGTGGTTTACCGGGGGAAATAGATAATAATATTAGATCGTGGAATTACGGCGGCACCTCGGCGACCAATGTCCAACTCCAAGAAAAGACCGATACGGTAATATGGACTACTGAAATACTCTATAAAGGCCAAACAATATTCAGCGGCTCTAAATGTATACCCTATAAAAAAGAATTCCATATTTATCAGGATGGGGTGGCTCTTACCCACGAATATGCCTTAAGCAGAAAGGACCCAAGTGACGGCAATAATTGCTGGCGGGTAACGCGCGATTTCTCTGGCTGTGGTTTCTTAAAGGGTGATGAGGTGTTCAGCTCAAACATAATGCAGTTTGATGGGAGTGGTTCGCGCCTCGGTGGGGCATGGTACCCGTATTGGACGACGGTATGGGAAGACCTTGTACCCTACTCCAATTTTAGTTATTGCTTAACATTCCCATTCTTTTCGTTTGATCACAATACACACTATTTTTATGAGGGTCCGGACTGTGATTTTATTTCAGCTCCAGAGGGAACAATAGAGGAAGAGCTTGATGGCAAACTAGAGTTTTATCACGCAGATAAAGAGCTGTTTACTAAACTAAGTGTGGAATCTAAAGATTTTATAGTGTTTAATCCATATACAGGAGGGCTAGGAAGAGATGTGACGTCTAACGAGCTTGCGCAGGAATATCAAGGTGCAGTCAAAAACGCTGCCGGTAGACTCTTGGAGGTAGGGGAACGACTCCAAGAAGACGAACCCGGTATTGTTGGAGACACTCTGAAGAAGCAGGAAATATTCGTTAATAGACCATTCTTTCAATATACCGATAATAAGTTAAACCTTGAGTCAGATTTACCTCAAGAGCTCACAATAGAAGAATCGCCAATAGGTAACTTGATAGAATTTCCAGCGGGCTGGCCGGGAGATTATGCTCAGCCGAATGGGGTGAGGGAAACATTTTCTAAATACGGCGGGAGGACCACAGGTTATGTGGAAGACCCGAATAATCCGGACGTCTTTGTTCCGGGCTGGGGCCCCGACTTCCATAATGACCAGTGGGGCAGATGGCAAAGAAATGGCACAAATGGCTACGATATAAACGATGTTATCTTTGTGCACTTTAGAACGAATAGGGGTGCTGATGAGTCCGGTATAGATATTGAAGAAGATATGGAGGTCTATCATCCCGTAGGAAGCAATGAGAAATATACCATTAAAGAAATACTAGAGACGGGGCCAGACCTTAAACCTACTAAAGTCAGGATTGAGAAGATCAGGATTATGGATGATAAGGTGGTTGATGTGTCAGAGATTGAGCTGGTGGATGACGCACTTTACTATGCTATGAATAAGCGTACATACTATTTACAAACAATATACCTGAAGGCTTTGAGCACAAAAGAGGGTAAAGATTTTTATAACCCATTTAAATATAGGGTTACACGGATTGACTTTACTAACCCAGATATTGACATAGACTGCGTGGGAAACGAAATTGCTGGAAATCCAGAGATGTTAGATATTGAGGAGGGCGTTAAGGTTTTATATCCTATTGGGCAAGTAGACGAGAATGGTGACGAGATAGTTCCCGATGAATATACCGTTGCCGAAATAGTAGAAAGGGGGGAAGACGATAAGCCCACCGAGGTTAGGCTTAGCAACCCATTAGCCGATGCTGATGGAGAGGTGGTTGACGTGTCAGAGGTTGAGCTGATAAACCCAAGTGAAAACCCAACCTATATAACCATGACAACTGAATATTCGTATGGTAACGTTCCTGAGTCTCGTAAAACCGGCGCTGCCACTTTTATGAAGCTGTCTATGGAAGAGAACGCGGAAGATGACATGGGCGGCATGGGCGGCATGGACGGCATGGGTGACATGGGTGACATGGGTGACATGGGCGGAGGTGAAGGTTCAGAGGGTGAAGCATCCGAAGGCGACGGTGGAGGCGGCAGTGACGGCACCATAACTTTAGAGAAGGCTGAAAATCCCCCTATAGACTTAAAGGATGATATTGTTATTACAGCTCCAAGTAGTTGGAGCGGGTCGTCGGAGTATGACAAAATCACAGGCAAATTTGGGCCACGCAAGAACGTTTTGGTATTTCCTAGGTTTGAAAATTTGTATGTTAAGGTTTTGAACAATTGGGTATTACAACCCACCGCCGCCGGAGACATGGATCTAGCGTTCGGCCATCGACAGCTACCTAAATCTGGGTATTTTTTTGGTAATTTTGTAGAGTTAAAATTTTATTTACAGGAAATAGAGGAATGGAAAAAAGCGTAACTACGGGCATGCAGCCGGAAGACTTTTCAGGACATTGCCCTACCTGTTCGGTGGAGTGCCAAGAAGATATATTAAAGCTTGTTGGTAAGTTTTGTCAAGGTCTTGCTGTTGAGCTTACTGGAGCTTCTCTGTCTGGCCTGACGTGGCAGCCCGATGCCGAGTCGGAGGTTTTTTCAGATATCAGCGGTTGGCCCTCTTTTATTGTTAGTGGAGGGGGGAACGCCAACAGCTTTGTGGAAGTTCCCTCTACGAGAGAGGTAAAGCAGGGAGATATTCGATTTGGTTATATTCACCTATATGAGGATGATCATCCGATTTTGAATGGTCATTGCCCGCAGTATGGGCCACGGGGACCTTATCCAGTTTCCTTCCCACGCGATAGCGGTGCCACTTGGACCCAAAGACATACAGACCATATTGATAGCTTAAGCAACTCGAATAGCTCTGCTGATGTGGGAGTAGACGAAATAATAGAGGGCCAGCCAGATTTTGCAGTCAACTCCGTTACTACAGTAATAGAGACAATAGATCTTTATTCAACAGAAGAGCATTTTGCAATCTTTCCTGTCTGCGGAAAACTGAGGGTAGAGGATAGCGGAACGAGTTATATTCCAATTAAAGCCTGTATTAACGAAACAGTTTTGGATTCGGATGGAAATCCTGTTAACAGAGGCTCCTGTACAACAACGTATGATACAAAGGCTCTTCATATACTTGTAAGTTCTGACTGTCCAGATCCACATATCGCTAAAACCTCTGAACATCCACACTTGGTGGGAAGGGGTTCCGAGCCTGATACCGTAGATACGTATCCCCACAAAAGAGAAAATCCAGCCTACAGCGATAAAAGAGAATTTGATAATGTTGAGCAACAAATGCATTTAGGAATGTGTAGGACGACTTATGCTGTTAAAGTTGGGTCTGTGTTTAAAACAACAATATACGGAGCATTCGACGGTGATCATGTTTACTATACGTCAATTTATCCAGAAGGGAATACCTCACCCCCAATACCCGGAGATCAGTACGGTAAGAAGGTTGATATCAGTTACACCGATGCCGAAAAAGCTGCGCTGGATATATGCCCGAGTGTAGGTACTAGTAATTATGCCAAGCTTGGTGGGGTGTTGAAGATTCCACAAAAAAGATATAACATAGATTCATATGACCCTAACTGGCTGGATTATTGTACGCCCGAATGGGACGATAAGCCGGGACCGGGAAATCAAACTATCTTGGGTCGCCGGTGGCACGAGCTGGGTTGCTGGGTGCAATGCCCGTGGAATGCGAGCCTGAAAGACTCTAGAGGGTATTATTATTGTGGATACAAGCTGGATGATTTAGCCGAGCGTAGTGCAAATCAAAAAAAATTTATTTTCGCAAGCAAACAGGATGCGATAGACTCTATGAACACGCAAGTGTCAAGACAGAAATTACAAGCACATGACGGCATCTTCTCTACGAAGACGAGACAGATACCTATGGCGAGCAGTCCTGTCGGGTGCTTTCAGTCACAATTAGTAACTTTTGCCGGGGGAGCTTCGGTTTTTGGTAATACAATATCCTCAGGAGACGGGGTGTCGATTGTGGAAATGGAAAACGAAGCCTTCAGTATAAGTGGGTCCATACTATACAATAGAGACAAAACTAAAAAATATGATTTGAAGGATGGTCTCTGGGACGACGCCGGTTCTACAACTTCCTCTGAAATGTTGTCCGGAAATCGCGATCCCATTGTTGGCGTTACTTTCTATGAGACAGAGCTATCTCATCACACTTTTTCAGACAAAGTAGAGCTGAAAACAGATCACGATATTGTTTGGAATAATATATATGAAAGGTCGTTTGGTTTCGGGTCTGCAACAGTACCCGATGGCTATGCGACAGGAGGGTATAGCAAAAAATCGAATTTAGACACCCCAGAAAAAGCGCTAAAGGCTTGGACTTTTCCTCGGTGGGGTCGGAGTGCGGCTGGTAATTCTGAATGGTTTACAAACGCAGATCTCGATATGGCGGGGTTTTTTTACAGATGGGCACAAGACAAATATTACTATGACGCGGTACAGCAAGCCTGTGATTTTTCCGGAGAGGGGTGTACAGGGACGGGCGAGCTTATGCCCGGCGATGATCCTTTCGCATTCAGTGGATGCCCAGATACTGTCGAAGGTCGTCCATATACAGAAGGACGTCCCCCGCAAGCACAAATAACCACTACGGTGTGTCAGGCTGGTATTCTTATAATATCTGAGGGGGGTAAACGCACCAATAATGCACCATTCCCGCCTTTATTTGATGAGGACCAAAGAGTTCATGGCGATGGAACGATTGATTTTGACGATTTTTCCTATGCTACAAAGACCGTAAAGAATGTTTATACTGAAGACCCGAATAATCCGGACGTCTTTGTTCCGATAGACGAGAGCATTTGCGCACCCAATTGTAGTTGGTGGGGCTACGAGTTCCATAATGGCCAGTACGGTGTTTGGGAAAAAAATGGCACATATGAAGACCAAGAACAGTTTGTGAGTGGTGCAGAATGCTTAACTACCGAGACTCTTCCAGACCCAGATTATGATTATTATATACATCGTCCTAAAATTAAAGCGATTCCGGACCCGAACCATCCCGACGCAGGGATCTTTGACTGGTCTGTATGCGGAGAAGAATATAGCGGCTATGGGGATACATGGCCATGTACGAAATGTTGGGGTATAGATCGACACGACAGTATCGGTGGGGGTCTATTTGGTAAATTCACGTACAGGGGGGCACATGGATGTATGAAGTGTATGTCATCTAGACCTGCCCCCAGTTACATCTCCGTAGATCAAGTCTGTAATCAAAAATTCTGTAACAGTGGATATTGGTCGTCTGGTGAACCACATTCACCATACCAAGCGGGATATATATGGTATAGTAATATGATGGCGGGCAAAGCCTTAACCGGATTCTACGCTGGGACTATCGGATCGTTTTCGCTTACAAGTTGCTGTGATGTTTATTGCTACAAGTGCTCAGATGCGTGTTTTGACTTCACGAATGGAAAATGTGGTGGTGGGAATGCATGCTTTTGCCTCCAAGAAGGACCGTCCACCTTAACAGACGCAGCTATGGGCTGTAGGATAATTAAGATACTAAAACCAACAGCATCAACTGTGTCTTCTGTATATTTGGGTCCACTATCAATAAAAGTAAGTTTAAAATAGGATAAAAAACATGGATCAACTAGATCAACAATGTAAAGAGTGTTCAGCGAGGCTGTTCTGTAATGACTGCATGTGCTCTATGTGCGGGGCAGATAATACAATTAAAGAAAATAACACTGAAGAAGAGACTGTTAGCGATGCGCCAGTTTCACCACCAGAAGTAGAAAATAAAATGCCTTCTGTGTTTAAGCAGGCGAAAAATTTTGCTAGATCGACAGTAAGACATATAGCTAACGGTGGACAAAGCGTACCGGAGAACCTAAAAAACGCCCGATTAGAGATATGTAGTGGTTGCGATAAGCTCTCTGGAGATAGATGCTCTGAGTGTGGATGTGTGGTATCAATAAAGGCTGCGTGGGCCTCAGAAGAGTGTCCAATAGGGAAATGGGAGAGATACGAACAAACTAGAGGAAAATGCGGAGGGTGTGGAGGAAAATAACTTAAAATTTAACTTAAAACTAGGCATTTTGTGTATTACATTATATAGGTGCCCTTAGATGCAAAAAAGGAGATATTATAATGGCAGAAATCACATTTGGTATAGGAACACAGCAAAATATTGTTGGTTCTGGTTTAGGATTTTACGGTGCCACGTTTGGCTCATCGGTCCAAATCGGATCGTTCCAAGATTCAACATACGTAACTAACGCAGCTGGAACCGCACAAGGCCCAGCGGCTACGAACATAAAATTTAGTACACCGGGCTCTGGTACGCCCAGTACAGTGGGGTCAGGTATCCCTCTGACTAAAATGAATTCTGGAAACAGAACTTTCCACGTTAACTTTGACCATACTTCTGATGTCAATGTGCAAAACTGTCAGCTAAGAATATACGATAGAACAGACACTAACTTCCCAGCATCTGGTGTTGTAACCAAAGTAGCAGAAATTGTTAACTTTGATGGCAAAACAACGGCAGCTTGGACGTCAAGCAACGGCTCTGATAATGTTGCTTATAATAGTAATTGCTATGGTTCTGGAGACATGTTTTGGTGGGGAGCTCCTTGGCCAGACGCAGGTACATGGCGAGCAGCACAAAATTACTACGATAACTCTTCTGGCGTTAGATTCCGGAACTTTACCCAGACTGAAGCAACAGCTGGTAATGGTAATGGCGACTCTAGACTTGGTGTGGTAACTGGTGACACTGAAACTGTCGGAGGTACTGGAGTAGTGGTTCCACTCTTCAATTCTCCCGGTAGTGGTGGGCACTTTGTTAACTCTGTTAATACAGATGTTGCCGCCGTACAGCCTAAATGGTTGCAATACTACGACAGCACGAACAGAGATACCGCAGCTGGCGGAACACCGAATCTCGGAACAAAAACCACGACCAATACTTTTGGCGGAACTGGATTAGCAAAAAGACATACTTGGTATGCTGCTCTTTCTGCATCTCCTCTTAGTATCGGTTCTAAGACGCAATATGGACTGTATGTATCTCTAGAGTACCTATAAAGCTTGAGCCTTTTGGTCCATTATAAAGCCCTTCACTCGCGTGTGGGGCTTTTTTTATGCACAAAAAAACCCCGCCCAAGAATTAACTTGAGCGAGGTAGCCCTAACCGGAGCTTCCCTTTATTCAAGGGATTTGGTCTTAGGATTCCACTTCTGCCAACCGCCATTATCGATCCAGTTGCCATCAGCATCTTTTCTTCGGGGGAATAAACCACCGCCCTGCTTGTTTGCACCAAACTGAAGTTTAGCATTACAGTCCATACATCGCAGCTCGTAGTACTCGTTACCTTCATTTTCTCTTACGACAAAACGTAGGTTTTCAGAACCACACTTCCCACAGGCAGATTCGCCGAATACTTCCTGAAAGACAGCAATCTGTTTCCAGACGTCTCGTACTGTCTCACCATCAAATTCTACGCTCAGCTTGCTTAAATTATAGTTTACCTTCATCTTTATGATCTCCAATTCTTGTTATAGCCCAGTATGTTTTCAGGTATAACTTGCTGTTTAGTTTGATACTTGTTAAGGACTCCGAGCATTGCGGCAGCTTTGGTTTTCTCCACTATCTCAATTGACTCATAATCGCCCTCTCCAGAATTTACAAACTTCATGACATTGATATCTAGTTGTCTACACTTGTTATCAATAAAATTAATTTGTGAAGAGCTTACAATAGCGCCTTCATCCCATTCCCCATCGGTGGGGTTATCCTTTTGTACACTTTGTTGAACAATAGATACAATATCTTTTCTTGCCAATTCCTCAGCAGCTAAACATCGTACCTTTAATGCTTTTCTAAGTGCCCTTCCTTCTGCTCGCGTACTCGCTGTGGCAACAGGGTGTGCACAGAATAAGTCATCTGTGTTCCCGTGCCATACGTCTGCAACTTCCTTGAAAACCCTCAGTTCTCCAGAGTTCATCCAGTTGAAAACAACCTTATAAACTACTGTAGCTCTTCCGGGCCCATTTCCGTCCATAGCTGGAAAAACCTGATCGGGGCCCGACTCAATTACGTCACCAAGCAATAGCTCAGATACGCGCCTTAGTCCAGCACAAATAGGGTTTTTGTCTATCAGCTCATTCCTTTGAAAATGTGACATCACATAATCGCTCCAACCTTCACTACCGTAAGCTACTGCA
>NZER01000482.1 GCA_002690445.1 Candidatus Pacearchaeota archaeon | reverse complement strand
TAAATATGAAAGCCATTAATGCTGTCATTGATTCTTTTGTTGCTGAATTTGAAAACTATGATGCTTCATTGAAGAATAAGATTGGAACTGATTTCAGGATTACTGTCAAGAGATTAAGGAATAAAGAATTTTTATTGTCCCAGAGCAAGACTATGAAAATGCTTAATTATACTGCTTCAAAATGATAGACTATCCAGAATGGTATAGGATTGCTCAAGTGAAGTTTCAGATTAGAAAATACACTTATAGACGAGAAACTATGTTTATGAAAGCAAAATTCTCAATGAAGGCTGGTATGACAACTAGGATGATTAAGATTCATAATGTTCAGCATCTTGACATCTGGCTTAAGCAACTTAGGGTATTATATGACAGAAGGGATTATAACCTTTATTATTCTCTGGCTCATTACAAGGATGGGATTCCGAATGGAAGCTTGAATCTTGCTGACAGGGATTTTGGGAACTGGAATGAGGAGCATTGGAAATCAATGGATGGCTATGATTTTCTGCTTGATATTGATGCTGGAAACCACAAGGAGATGGATTTTGCCCATGTTTCAGCTACATTGATTAAGAAACTGTTTGACAGGCTGGAAGTTCCTTATCATCTGCGGTTCTCAGGGATGGGATTTCATTTTGTTATTCCTTATGTTTACTTTTCTGAACTTGAATTGAACTTTAAGCCTGAAGCTGACAATAACATCTACGAGTTTTTTATGAAGATTGCTATGGAATTGCATAAGCGTTACTCTGAGATGATAGATACAGGCATTTATGATTCAAGGAGAGTGATTAAGATTCCTTATTCATTGGCATTGTTCCCTTACAAGAATTATGTCTGCTTTCCGTTTGGATATGATGCTCACTTCAATAATTTTAATCTGGATAATGCCAGACCTTACAACCTATTTCATAATATTTCTGACGAGCCAGAGCATCTGTTCAATCCGAATGGAAATGTTTTTAAACTTCTAAAAGAATTGAAGCTGATGAAAGATGGTTAAGATAAAACAGCCTAGACAAAAGGGAAGGAGAATCACTCCGCCTGATGAGATTGACAGGATTAATGAGAGGCTGTTCAGGGAAAGTAAACTGAAGATACAGGACAGGGATTCTTATGATTTGGCTTTCAATGATATACTGAGCATTAGTGATGCTACCATAACTTCAGGACAGAAAAGATTAAGGGATGATGCTTTTTCTGCTTATAGGGGTGAGCATCCAGAGGTTTCTGCTGAAAGGCTGTTTACTGAAGCGAAAGGCAGGGATTTAAGACGAGATAGGCTGAAAACTGCCAAGAAGGTTGTCAAGACTAGGAAAGGATTTATCAAGGAGAAGGCTACTGAAGTTGATTTGAAGGGATTTGATACTGCACGACAAAGGGTTACAAAAGAAATCTTAAGGAGAAGGACATTTACAGTTCCAGCTAGGGCTAAGGGAAGGATTGTCTTTGCTATGAAAACTTCAGTTGTTGTCAAGGGCAAGAGTGTTGTAAGGCATAGGGATTCTAAGGGAAGGTTCGTATCTGCTAAGTCAAAATGATTCAGACTACATTATTTGAATTTGGAGCAAACAATGTTCATATCAAGGATGATGAGAATTAGAAATGTATGTTCCAGTATATAAATACTTAAATAGTTTATTGTATTTCTGTATTTATATGCCAACAATAATCATTTCTAAGGATGTTCATCAGCGTTGGAAAGTATATTGTGCAGAGAAAGGAATAAAAATAACTGATGCTACTGATATAGCCTTAGAGTTGGCTATGAAAGGAAAAAAAGCGTAAGCGAGGTAAAAGAAATGGGATATGAGAAACAGGAAGGAGCTGGAATCTGGCTTCCAGACAAGGAAGATGAGGAGCTGGAAGGGGAAGTAACCCACATAAACAGGGAAGGGCTTTATGGTGTCCAGTATACCATAAAGAAAGGGGACAATGACGAGGTTTTGACACCTAGCCATAAGGTTCTGCAGAACAGGATGCAGAAGGCAGAAGTTGGGACTAAGGTTAAGATTGTCTTTAAGGGAACTGAACCGCCAAAGATTAGGGGACAGAACCCAACATCAATGTATGAAGTTTATTTTGATAAATAAACTTCATGCTACGAATGAAATGAGTATGTATGAAGTTTACTTTGACAAGTAAGCTTTTTTTTTATTTTTTAAGATGGAAAAGAACAAAGATTGCTGTCATGGTTCAGGAGTTTATAGTGGTAATGATGGCATACAAAGATGCAGGACTTGTGATGCTATGATTGCTGAGAAGGATGAGGATGAGTTTTTTTGAATACTGAATTTCAAGCATTAAGGGAAATTGCATTTGAGCTTAAGAAGATAAGGGAAATATTAGAGAAGATGATAAAATGACAACAATAACTTTAGACGGAATCAAGACAAGGCTGGTAGCGACAGACCTAGACGGAGATGGGATAACTGGTGGGGTTGAAAAGATAACCCAGAAGTTCTCTGATTCTGTAACTAACATAACTCAGGGGACAGAGCTTGAAGGTTCTCTTAAGGAATTAAATGCGGATGCAATCAATGCTGAAACTAGGATGAGCCAGATTGACATGAGGACAAGGTTAGCTTCATTTGAAATTTCTGCTGTCCTTGCAGTTGATAGCTTAGTTGCATTGGGAGTTCTTCCTCAGAAATGCCTTCCGTTGTCCACGCAGAAGAAAAGGTTGAATGTTTCTCAGGCTGGAAAGGGCAGAGAGGAGATGGTTCAGTTGGTCGCTGGTAAGCGAGAGCAGGATGCTAAGGTCGGAGCTATGGGTGGATTTACTAACGGAGTTAAGAGTTTCTTTGGAGTTGGGAATAAATGAACCTTAAAGCGATAACAGCTCCATTTGCAGATAAGATTGAGGATTTGGCAGGGCTTGTGCAGGAGATGAAGAATAACATTGAAGCTCTTGTTGAAGTCAATCAGAAACAGTTTGTCCAGCTAGAAAAGATTAATGGAAACCTGATTGAGCTTGTTGATAATTTAAATGCTAAAAAAGATATTTGCAGAACTGAAGAAACTGCTCCTGACAGTCCTGAGAATCCTGATTAGCCTGAGTGTCCTTTTTGGAGTGTTTTATTTTTTCAGGTTTATTGGTTGGAAAGGGTTGATAGGCTGGGCTGTCGGAGGATTGATGGTCGGTTATGTGTTATTAAGCAAGAATCCAATGATTGAAGTTTACAGAGAATACTTTTTAAAGTAAAAAAATGGCATTAGCAGACATCATTGTTACAAAGAATTCTATAATCATCTTTGCTATCTTAACTTTTCTTGCAGTTCTTAATATTGTAATCATGTATTTTATCAAGAAAAGGGTTAAGGAGAAGGTCAAGGAAACCTCAGAATACAAGAAAGAGATGGCTAAGATAGATAAATTAAAGACGATAAAAGCTACTGTAAAGCCTGAAAAGGAAGCTCCGACAGTTATGGACAAGATTAAATCCTTCAATCTTCTTAAGACTAAGTCTAAGCTTTCCCTTGATTTCTGGAAGTCATGGTATCTGGACAAGTATCAGGCTGGAAGGATTGTCCTTATCAACATGGAGCTTACCAACGGATTTCACAGGCTGTTTACCGTCAGGGAAAAGGAAGAAGGCTTCATGTTCAGGGGAAAGAAATACCTCTTTGATGATGATTCCAAATATTATAATTTAGATACTAAGCTGTATATGTTTGACTACCATGAGCAGATTACACTGCCTTTCAAGAGAAAGATTCCTGTAACTGAAATAAAGAAAACGATTGAATCAACTGAAGGGATTGATATTGAGTATGCAATCAATCCTTCAACCCTGCAGAGATTCATGACAGCAAAGATTGCGGAAGGAGTTATGAAAGGAACTCAATTGGATGAGTTCATGAAGAAACTGCAGACATTTCTGATTGTAACTATGGTTGCAGTTTTGGTTCATTTAGCATTGTTCCTGTATGGTTCAGGGATGTTGCAGAGCATAAAAATTCCGGGAATAATAGGATAATAGTTGCAGTTTATCTTGCAATAAAGCCAGAGCAGTTTAAGAAGCCATCTTACACCTTTCTGCTCTGGCTTTAATTAAATTAAAATGCCCAAACTAGATGCCTTAAAGATTGTAACTGATTTATTCGGTGAAGTAGTTAAGTTCTTTGATAATGCCTACAATGAGGGTTATCTGCTGTATTTAATCATTGGGTTAATCCTGTTTGCAGTTATAATGATAGCTTTTAATTGAAAATGGAAAAAATTGTATGGGTTTTGAAAGTTGTAAGCAGGAACTTTATGAGTGATTTCATTGCTAATTATCTATAAGCTGAAGAAGAAAGATATTTAATACATAGAACCGAACATGTTGTCCCACTGCAATGTGTTATAATTCTGGAAGTAATTTTCTATGTCATTGACGATATAGTGCTTGTAAAAGGTATTCTGACCGAACTGGTGCCATGTTTGGAATAACTGGATGTTGGGAAAATGCCAGACTTCTAATTTATGGCTGTGCTTGAATATCTTATGGTCATTGCATAAAGGACAGACAATATATCCCTCTGGCATCTCTGAGTTCTCTTTCCATGTGGCACCGCATTGTTCGCAAGTTTTTATGTAATGGCATATCGTATAAATTACATTGGTTGCCATGTCCCTTGCAATGATATCTATTCTGTTTACAAGTTGTGATATGAAGGTAAGTTCTCCAAAACCAGCTTCTGATGAACCTAAGACTCTTCTTATCAACGCTAACCAATCAGAGACTATAATATTTATCTTGCTCATGGACCTTCTTGCATTCAGGATTGAATGAGCTTCGTCCAAAGTTACATTGATTGGTTCCTTTATTTTCTTCCAGTAATCTGTATTCAATGAGAACTTGTAGACAGCTTCTGATTCTCCTGTCTTCCTGTTCTTTTTTGTATCCGCAATTTCTTTCTTCAGAATCATCTCTGGAGCGATATTAATCTGGTTCTTAAGGTTGGTCTGTATGTTGGAATAAGTCTTTCTTCTGTTGAGGTTAAGATACATATCCCTGACTGCGAATGCTGTTTTTCCTGAACCGACATTCCCTAAAATTATCTTTATCATCTTAAACGCAGGATGCTATATAATTGTTTACTGCTCCTGAGCTGAGAACTTTCCAGATTATCCAAGTAAGTATCGCTAAAAACCATAATCCAAGAGAGCCAAATACTGCTATGGCTAGTTTGATTATCTTAACTGCCTTGTCATACCTTTGTGCATCAGATAGAGGCATACCTTCTGCGATTCCTGCATTGGTTCTTATTTTCATAAAATTTTAGGCAGGATACCCACTAATTTATTAGTGGGAGGAATGCCGTCGTCGCCTTCGGCTTTACATCCTGCGACCTCCTTAATTCTTTGTTGTGCGACTTTTACATATTTTTCTTCTTTTTCAATACCAATAAAATTTCTGTTAAGATTTAAACACGCTAACGCAAGACTTCCAGTTCCAGCACATCCATCAAAAACAATAGTATCTTCTTCACTATTATTCAGAATAAATATTTTAAGTAAGTCAATAGGTTTTTCTGTCGGATGTGTTAATTTATCTGAATTTATCTTTGCACAATCAATAACATCAGGTATTCTTTTTTGTTTGTTTAATGCTCTACCTTTATGTGCAAATAATATAAATTCGTGTTTTGGTGCGTAACTTCCATTTAAGTCCCCACTGCCATGATTGTTTTTATTCCAAACAATTATATTCTTCAAATTAAAATATTTCTCCACTTCTTGTTTGAATATATCTATTTTATGCCACGAACAAAAACAATAGAACGCACTGTCTTGTTTAAGAATCCTATAACATTCTTTGATATAGTCTTTAATAAACTGTTGATTTGTATCGTTTTCTATGTGGTTGAATTTCTCTTTAACAACTCGCCTATTGCTTCTATAATTCATAAGATAAGGAGGGTCTGTAATTATTAAATCAACACTTCCAGATTCAAGTCTTTGCATCAATTCAAGGCAATCTCCTTGATGTATTGTGTTTAGGTTTAACATTTTTATCGTTCCTCTTTTGTATAGTTTGAAACTACCTACTTTAGTGGGTAGAGTATGTCATTTTTCAGCATAAACTATCTGCTCCCATCCCCTGTTAAATACTTTCTGGATTGCATAGATAAACCTGATGAGGATATTGTAGATGAGATTCTTTTGAGCAATGTCAGTATCTTTCAATGACAAGTCTGTATTCTTCCTGAATACAACTTTAAATTTATTTCTTTTTAGAAGCATAGTTAAACTTTCATTGCTGAAATGATAGTTATGGTGTATCGGATGGGATAGCTCAACTGGCTTTCTTATCAATCCGAAGCTTAATCTGTATATTATCCCTGCGATTGTAGTCATAATGCTGTCCTCGTTTGGTGTTTCAATGAAAAGGTATTCATAGGGCTTGAGGATTCTGTAAGCTTCCTTAAGGGTAGCATCTGGATTATAGCAATGCTCCAGAAAATCAAACATGGTTATAATGTCAAATTCATTGTCCCTGAATTTTGTATTCTGAAAAGCTCCAACTGATATATTTTTCAGATGATTGTTTTCCCTTGCTATCTTACAGGCATACTCGCTTATATCAATCCCATGAGCAGAATAACCATTGGATTCAGCTAAGATTAAGAAGTTTCCAGTTCCGCAACCGCAATCCAGCAGTTTCTTTCCGTAAGTGAAATCCTTTAATTGCTCAATGGCTTCAAGGAATATAGGTCTGAACTTTTTACTGCTGAAATAATGCTTGTGCAGTTTCTCATAATAATCCTCATCATAAAATTGAGCAGAAGCATCTCTTATTCCAGCTTCATTGAAAAGCAGTTTGCAATAGTTGCAGGATAATATGTTGTATTTGCTTAATTTATACTTTATAGAAATATCCTCTGAGTTGCAGACAGGGCAGTTCTCTTTCATTTGTGTTTCTTCAAAAATGTATCAAGCTCTGCTGTTGTATGCTCAAGGCTCAAATGAGTTCTCAATGCTCCTCTGATATGATAAGGCTCGTTGCATAAAGGGCATCTGATTATGGCAAAGCTTAGAACCTTGCTGGTATTGCTCCATTTGTAATTCTTATACTTCATCTGAATACAGCTCCTCTAATGTATAATATAATTCGCATTCCCAGCAAAAGTATTTTCCAACAAATGTTTTCCACTTGACTTTCGCTTTGCATCTAGGGCATCTTTTTCTTACCATCTTAATTGAACCAAGCATAATATGCTAAAAACACAGCCAATATTATGAACGCAAAATAAACCAAGACATGACCATAAAAGATAAGCTTAGACCTTTCTATCTCCAGCTTTTCAACCAGCTCATCCTGAAATTCAACGCTTAGATTATAAATCAGTAATGCAACCATTGCAACTGCAACGATTCCTAGATTTGAGATGTCTATGTTGCTCTGATGTATCATTGCCTGTTCAGAACACCAATTCCAGCAGGTTTCGACCACGCTAGGCTCTAAAGCAAATGACGAGTTCAAGGTTATTGGCATCTTAAGGTGTCCTTAAATAATGTAAAAAAGCTTGTTTTGTAATGAGCTTATTTGTTATATTTTTACCATCAGCTTCAGGATGATGCTTAAGATATTCTTTTTTACATTGCATTAGTTTTTGATAGGTATCTTCATCTATAACTATATGATATTTTGCTCGTTCCTTGTTATTTAGTTGCTCGTCATCCATTTTTGTAGAACATTGCAATTTTTATTTAAATTTATGTTATCCATATTTAACCTTATTTTAAAGAGAGTTTATAAAGTTTGCTGAAAATATACCTATCTTATGTCTGAAAAATTAATGAAGAATAGAAAAGGACAGATTTCTGCGAGAGTTACTGGAGCGGTTGAAGCAATCATTTTGATTGTCGTATTGTTCCTGTTGTTTGCAGACTTAGTCCCAGAGGCACAAAGTGCAGGAAATGAGTTAAACGAATCTGGAGTTCCCCTAGGAACATTATTTGTTGGTTCGGGTGTTGTAATTCTACTAGTGATGGTAGGATTGCTGTTAACTGTGCTTAAGGTCGTGTTGCCTGGCTCAAGAAAATAAATAAAGTTTTTTAATTTTATTTGTTTTGTCTAGTCTTATCTAGCATTTGAGGAAAATGGAAAGTAAAACAATAACCTTATTTAAAGATAAGAAAGCACAAGTTGCAAAAAAAATTAATTCTATTATTCTAATCATCCTTTCTGTTGTTATTCTGTTTCAGATTTTCACAGCATTAGTTCCAGAAGCTCAATCCGCAGGTGAGCAATTAGGAGATGCTGAAAGATGCTCAGTTGGTGGTGGATTTTACAATACATCTCAAACTGCTTGTCTGACTAATTCAAGCCCGGAAGGGACAAATCAAATATACAGCCCGATTCCTGTAAGCTCATTATTCGGGAATAGTGGGGTTGTAATCCTGCTGTTGCTGGTATCATTATTCTTGATAGTTATCAAGATGGTTATGCCTACAAGGAAATGAATCTGAAACATTCTTTTTATTTTACTTGTTTTTTTAAATCTCTTAGAGGATATTATGGCATTTATAATAGGAAGTTATATCCATTGGTTGATTGAAGTTGTTGGAATGGCTGTTATATTGATTATGCTTTTCAAAATATTTATATATATAATATCAAAAACTAAAGGAGTTGATGCAAATGGTATTTAAATCAGATAAGCAAAGGAAAGCAGTTATGGCTAAGTTGAAAGGAAAAGGTGGAACTAGAAGTGATGTAGTTCCTAGATTTTTTGTAGCAACTGGAATAGTTCCTACTGGAAAATTAAAAGGGAAGAAAGGTAGAGTTATTCTTGGAACAACATCAACTTTAAAAACATTAAAAAAATCATCACCTAAAGTTAAACTTAATAGAATATCAAAAGCAAGAGCAAAAAAATTAATTAAACTAGGAACAAGTAGAGGATTTATAGCTTCAGAAACGGAAAGATTAGGCAAAGGTAGAATAAAAACGATTGCTATCGGAAAATAATTATGGCATTTATAATAGGAAGTTATATCCATTGGTTGATTGAAGTTGTTGGGATGGCTACTATACTGATTATGCTTTTCAAAGTATTTGTGTATATAATATCAAAAACTAAAGGAGTTGATATAAATGCCATTCAAGACAGACAAGCAAAGGAAAGCATTTTTTGCAAATAAAGGAAATGTAAGAACTGATATTTCTCCTAGACAATTGCCGACATTCAAGGGATACACAAGAGATGACAGGCTAAGACAGTTTAGAAAAGTTACATTTGACAAAAAAGGAGAACCAAGCATCAAATTCATTGATTTTGACAGCCCTAAGGGGAGAAGATTATTAAGTTCTGGATGAAGTAGAAAGATATTTAAATGATTATATGGCATTCAAATCAGACAAGCAAAGGAAAGCAATAACATTTATGAAGAAAAATAAAAATTAAAGGAGTTGATGCAAATGACATTTAAATCAGACAAGCAAAGGAAAGCAGTAATGGCTAAGCTGAATAGAGGTGGAACTAGGAGTAGTGTTAAACCTATAATAATTTCAAATTTAAAGAACAAAAAAGAAGAAAGAAAATTTTTAAAAAAGGGGATAAGACCTTTTTTTAATGTTGTTATTTCAAATAAAAAAATGAGGATTATTGAAGGAATAAAAACAAAAAAATCTGCAATAAAAATAGCAAAAGAATTTAAAAATTCAACAATAATGAAAGAGTTTCCAAAACCATTTAAAAGTTTTGAATTTAAAAAATAAAATGAATAAACTAAAACTAATAACAGTTTTCCTATTTTTATTATTAATACCTTCTGTTCTAGCAATAACATTTATGAAGAAAAATAAAAACTAAAGGAGTTGATGCAAATGGTATTTAAATCAGAAAAGCAAAGGAAAGCAGTTATGGCTAAGCTTAATCAAGGCTCTGTTAGAAGTGATGTTAGACCTATAATTGTAATACAAAAAGATAATATTTTAAAACAATTTGATATAGTAAAATCAACAGGATTAGCTCCATCACAAAATATAATTTTAGCTTCAAGAAAAAATAGAATATTTGCAGAAAAATTAGGAAATAAAATTGCAAATAAAAGAAAATTAAAGTTTTTTAAAAAATAAAAATGCCATTTCAATCAGACAAGCAAAGGAAAGCATTTTTTGCTAAACAGGGGAATGTTAGAAGTAATGTTAATCCTGAAATTGTTAAAATAAAAACCTTTGAAGGAATAAGTCCTTTTAATGAAAGAGGAAATGTTAAAAAACTTATTAATACTTATACTTTTAAATTACATCAAAAAGCAATTAAAGGAAAAAAATTGACACAAGATGAAAAAGATAGAATTTATCAGGGAATAAATAGAAATAGTTTTTTTAAAGATAGTATTCCTTTTCAAGCAGTTAGATTTAATTTTAGTAAAATATTAAAAACATATTTTGTGCAATTTAATACAGGAGATATACAGCAAGTTAAAGCTATTAATAAGACATCAATAAGAAATGAAGAAATGGGAGTTAATAGAATTGTTGAAGTTAAATAAAAATGCCATTCCATACAGATAAGCAAAGAAAGGCAGTAATGGCTAAGCTTAATCAGGGCTCTGTTAGAAGTAATGTTAATCCTGAAATTGTTAAGGTTAAAAAACCAAATGGTCAGAGAAGATTATCAAAAAAACGATTTTTGCTTAATAAACTTAAAAGAAATAGAATTGAATTTGATAATTTAATAAAGAAAAGAGATAAGGCAATTGGATTAAGTAAGCAATCAAAAATAGATAAATTAATTGAAAAAAATATAAAGGAATCAAAAGAATTGAATTTTCAAATTATGTTGAGATTTAATTAAATTTAAAAATGCCATTTAAATCAGACAAGCAAAGGAAAGCAGTAATGGCTAAGCTGAATAGAGGTGGAACTAGGAGTAGTGTTAATCCTACGATAGTAACAAGTTTATCTTTTGATGCTCCGTCTTTTAAAAGGAAACTTAATGATAAGGAATTAGTAATCTTTGCTAAAAGACAACTAGCAGTTAATAAGGCTAATGGATTTGATAAGAATATTCCTTCAAAATTATTAGATAATCCAAGACAAGCAAAAGTATTTTTGAAAAATATAGGATTGGTAGAATCAAAACCAGTTTTTATTAAAGAGCCATTTGGATTACCTAAAGAATTACAACCAAAAGGGAAGTTTAGGAGAGAACCATCTGAAACTGTTATTGTTTTGAAATCACTAAAAGAAGCAAGAAGAACAGGAGATAAAAAAAGAATAAAAGAATTAGAAGCAGATTTAAGAGATTTATAAAAATGGTATTCCATACAGACAAGCAAAGGAAAGCAGTAATGGCTAAGCTTAATCAAGGCTCTGTTAGAAGTGATGTTAGACCTGTATTACAACCAACAGGAAAAAATAAAATGG
>NZER01000481.1 GCA_002690445.1 Candidatus Pacearchaeota archaeon | reverse complement strand
TGAAATAGAAGTCAATAACACAGCAGGGATAGCCAATTATTATAAAGATGCTGTAGAGAGTGGTTCAGATAAGTTTCAAGGAGAATCTGGTAAATATTCCAATCCACCTGAATAATGGAAAAGAATGCTAAAATGGAGGGCAAGATAGATAAGATGTATAAGATGGTGGAATGCCTTAGTAAAGATATGCAAGATGTTAAGAGGGTTCTCAAGGGGGATGACTATGGAGCTAAAGGATTAGTAGAAAGCCATAAGAACTTGAAACAAGATTTTGGTAATGTTAAAGAAGATGTAAAGAAAGCTAAAATTGTAGGAACAGTAGTAGCTGCTGTACTTGGATTCTTTGGTTCTATAATTGCTATATTTAGAGATTGATGAGGATTTTAATTCTATTGTTATTTATGTTTGCGTGTTCTCCTAAATATGAAGTAATACAAGAAGTCCATCCCGGTATGTATCATACCCAGGGATTAAAAAACAAAGATGTTATACTTTATAAAACAGAAACCAAGCTTAACATAGGAGATATTGTTATTATCCCTAATAAAATAAAAAAGAAAAATGCTAATAATTAAATAATGGAAATTAAAGACATTATACGGATTATGGCTTTAAAAGGCTATATGGTATTCGAAAACGATTCAAAGCCCTTAAACTTAAACTATGTAGGTATTAGAGATACTTCTAGTGTTAATAGCTTTAATGATTTATTGGTGATGTTCTGGAAGTATAGAGGCAGTTGGAACTACTTTTACAGACCTGGCACTACCGATCCGGGAACCTATTGGCTTAATAACCCCTCCAACCCTCACGGTACTGCCATCTTAAAGGAGGGACAGTATAGGGGAGCATGGAAGCTGGGAAAACATCAGGGCAAATATGATGCTTTGGTACAAAGGAAAGAAGTAACCGTAATAAGGGATGGAAATAAGGATGGCGTTTTAGATTTAGATTCCGGATATGAGGACATTGGTTTCTTTGGAATTAACCACCATAGAGCCAACTCAAAGAACGAATCTATACAGGTAGATAAATGGAGTGCCGGATGCCAGGTGACAGCTGATCCGCATTTGTATGATGTGTTTATTCAGCTATGCAAAGAGAGTGAAGAGATATGGGGAGAAGGATTGACCTATACTCTTTTAAATACTACTGATTTTTCATAGATTTGCAAAATAGTGGATAATAAAAAAGAACAATTCTATATCCTATTAGTAACATTAGTTGTTATAGGGATATGTGTATATTGTGCAATATAATAACCAATGAACCCCTTAATTATGAAAGCATTTACAAAATTGTTATTCGGAAAGAACTTAAAAAAAGTAGGAAACATAGCATTGAAAGTTGTAGATAATGCTGTTTTAGGAGGCGCTGTAACGAAAACTGTTCAAGATACAGAAGAAAGTCCTAAAGGAAAAATTCCTTATTTAGAAATAATATCTTCATTAGTTCCAGTTGTATTATTAGTAGCGGTATTGGCAGGATGGATTGATGTAAGTCAGCTGAAAGAACTTTTGAAAGTATTCTAAATGAATTTACCTGTATCGTTCAATCAATTTAAAAAGAACCCTATCGCAGCTGTAGCGTTTTTACTTGTACTTGTAGTGGGCTATCTCTATATGGATCTTAGCAGGTCATGGGAGCAAAGGCATGCAGATATGAAAGTAGAACTATCTACTTTAAAGAACGACTATGAAGATTTGCAAGATAAGTACCTGGAATTGATAGAGAAACTTAAAGATGAATGAAGCGGCTCATTATTGCTTTTAAGTTACTGCTTATATGGTCTTGCTCAGGACCAGAGCCTGAACGCATAGAGCAACATCCTTATCCATCAAAAGACAGTCTCCTTCAGCTTGCTGATGAAGCAATGGAATACATCATCAATAAAGAAACTCTTAAGCAATCTGAATTAGATTCGCTTTCTAAAACTCTATTATACAACCAAGATGCCAGTACTCAACAGATTTTACAGATGGCACATGAGCTTCAATCTCATAGAACTGAGAAAGAAGGATATGCAGAGGAATTAGATGCATATAAAACTAAACGCATAGTAACCAAAGACTGCATTATTTACAATGTAGATACTCACCATAAAAAGCATTATATCACCGATACTTTATATGATACGGTAACTATTTATTATGTAGATACCATACGCAAAAGACAGAAGAGATGGAAGAATAAATAGCTTGATATTCTCTGATTTTTTTCTTATTTTTAAATACTAATATTTAAAATGCAGAGAAAATGAAAGAAGCAGAACCTACCCTAAAATTTGACAGAGCAAAAGAAAGTGGCTTAGAAACTGTTAAAGAAATAAACAGAAAAATAAAAGAAGTATCTATTTATGCTATTCCTGGACTATGTGTCCGAAGAGGCGAAATCTCTACGCCTAGCCAATTAAAATTCATTCTTCAAGAAATTGTGAATGTAGTATGCGAAACCTTTGAAATAGATAAGAAGGGTTTACTGAAAGTAATGAACAGCAAAAGAGAATGGAAACGCAGAAAGTGTACCACTCAAGAATATTCAGATGGGATGCATGTCTGTATATTTATACTTCACCAAATAGCTAAGATCCCTCTTCAAAAAATTGGAAATGCAGTAGGCAAAAGAGATCACAGTACCATCCTTTATGCTATAAAAAAGGTAGATGGTCAGTGTGAGATGTATCGCAAATTCAGAGGACAGATAAATACTATTCTATTCAGAATGGGATATTCCCAACTCCCCAAACAGAGATGGAAGCTTAGATAGTTTTGATTTTTTTCTTTTTTCTAATAATTAAAATTAGAAATCATGGGAAAAATGAAAGAACTGGCTATTCAATTAGCTAACGAAAATCATGGCTCTTGGGAGCAACAGCTTACTGACGAACATCTTGACGATGAATATTGGCAAGAGTTCTGTAAAAGAGAAAAAGCTTATGTCGCAGGAGAAGTACAATTAGATTTAAATAAATCAATAGATAAACGAATTCACAAAAAGTATGAAAGTACAAGAAATTAAATTACAGTATAATGATAAAATGACAGTGCAAGATGCACCAAAAATAACACAATCAGAAGAAGCAGTAGAAGTATTCAGGAAATATATGAAGGATGATTTAATGTACAGAGAAGTAGTATATGCAATGCTTTTAAATAGAAATAATAGAGTAAAAGGAATATTCAAATTAAGCGAAGGAGGAATACATGCTTCAGTTGTTGATGTAAAGTTATTAATGGCTGTAGCTCTTAAGACTCTTGCTTCCGGGATTATCCTGGCACATAATCATCCTTCTGGAAATTGTTTAGCTAGTGAACAAGATTTAAAAACAACTAAATCTTTAAAGCGAGCTTGTGAATTTATGGATATAACTTTTTTAGATCATATAATAATAACTGATAACGAATATAAAACAATAGAAACATGAAAACAATAACAACAGATGACAAATCAATCAAAATAGCACTTTTAAGTGCTGTAAACATTGGTCACACTAACGCAGAACTGATATTTACAGATAAAGAAAAATATACTCAAGAAAAGATAAATGAAAAACTAGATAAATTAATTGAAAATCTAAAATAATGGAAACTATAAAACTAGAACTTTTAGAAGAATCAGAAAACAATCCCCGACAAACGAGGGATAAAAAAGCTGATGAAGATTTAAAACGAAGTATAGAAGAAGATGGATTGCTCACTCCTTTGCTTGTGAGAAAACAAGGAAAGGGGTATGAGATCCTTGCCGGTCATAGGCGTTATGGAGCATTAAAAGCATTAGGATACAAAGAAGTAGAAGTCAAGGTAACTAAAATAGGCAAGGATAAAGCTAAAGAGATAATGATAGTTGAGAACTTGCAAAGAGAAGATGTTCATCCCATAGAGGAAGCCAGAGCATTTCAAGATATGTGGGATAAGCTGAGAGAAGAGAGTTACCTTCCAGATGCTTGTATTAAAGAGATAGCAAAGCGTATGGGAAAGACAACTGCATATATTACTCAGAACATAATCCTGGCTAGTCTGTGCAATAAGATAGCTCAAGCATTTTCAAAGAATATAATTGATAAAAAGATTGCTTTGATATATGCTAAGCTTAATCACGAAGATCAGTCAACGGTATGGGAATCAAATATGATGGTTTATCCTGTTCCTCATCATAGAACAATAGAGGATTTGAAAAGGTATATCGATCAATTTAAGACAAAGAAAATGATTGATATAACTTGGGATGTAAATGATGAAACATTTGTAGGAATTCCAGTAAAAGGAAAAGAAAAGCTTGAAAAGACAAATGGTATTCCTAATCTGCCAGCTTGTAGTGCTTGTCCAAAGAATACAGGAGTTAATGCAGATTTGTTTGGAACAGTAGTAAAGAAAGATGCCAGGTGTACTGATAGGAATTGTTTTGGTCATAAGAAACGAAAGCATGCCAGCACAACAAGATCAAGTGCTAAAGCAAATTGGCCATTCCCTTATGATTTTCATGAAGGAACAATAACATCTGACTGGAATGATAATGAGACTATAAAGATAACTGGAGGAAGTATTGAAGCAGACAAAATCAAAGGGCAATCTTTACAGTTTAGTACAAAGTCATCAAAGAAACATTCAGCTCCGATATTTGTTAAATCTCATATTGCTGGTCATTACTATGATTCAAATCCTCCAGGGAAATTATTGTTTAAGACTGTGTATGTAGAGTACCCGGAGCCAAATGCTGAAAGAAAAAGTGATGATTTTGATGATAAAAGATGGGAAAGACAACAGAAAACACGCGAGATAAGGAAAAGAAGAGAGATACTGATGCTTAAAACTGCTATTAGTTTAAAGAAAGACTGGACACCACATGAGAATATAATCAATGCTATAGCAACTTTTATATTTCATAAACAGGATTTTCAGTCAGGTCCAAAATTAATTGCTTTGTATGAAGATGTGGATTATAGAACAAGGGTAGATGAGATAATGAGTTTCGATTGGAGCGAAAGAGAGGAAAAAGTGTATCCTGAATTTCTTAAGCAGATAACTACTATGGAACATCTACAAAAACTGATGTATATCATGGAATCATTAAATGATTATGCAAAAGCCGGAGAGGGAGGATATTCCAAGACTAATTCTGTTAAGATGTTCATTTCAAAAGTCTGTGATATGGATTTTAAGAAGGTGAGCAAAAGTGTAGATAAGGAAGCAAAACAATGGTACAGAGAAACAGTAGAAGAGGGCAATTAGCCTTCTTCTACCTCTGATTTTTTTCTTTTTATTAATAATTATTATGAAGCAGGTAAGTATGCATAATTTACTATGGCGGGAAGAATCCACATCAAACTGTTGTGGAGCTCCCATATACCAAGATCAGCTTCGTTGTTCCGATTGCTTAGAGCATTGTAGCGTTATTAGAAAGTGCGAAAAGTGCGGAGGGCAAGGAGTTGTTCCTTATATCTTTAAATACCTTACAAGAACTTGCAAAGAATGCGAGGGAGAAGGTGAAATACTAATCAATAAAAACTTTTAAAATGGAAACAGATGACGCGTTAAAAGCTATTCTTACTATGGATAATGAAGAATTGAGCCAAGCAAGAAAGTATATTAAAACAAGATACACTCAATTAGAAGATGTTAAACTATTAGAGTTTTCTATTAGTGATATTGTTCACATTATAGATAGGCCGGGTGCTAGAAATCCTATTAATCCTGAAGATAAATGGATTGTAAATAGAATTAATCAAAAGACAATAAGTGTTAAGCCAGTTAAAGGGCATGGAGCTGGATGGAAAGTTCCTCCAGGTATGTTAAAGAAGTTTAAAGAAACTGTAAAATCATGAATTGGGAACTAGCTAAATATAAAGGTGCATTAGCTATATTCTGCAAAACAAGTAGATGTTATGTAGCTTTTGGAAAGAAAAGAACTTTAAAAGAACTAATTAAAAATCTAAATAATGAAACAGAAAAACAAGAAAACATTAATAGGTGAAATAGGAGTCGATGCAGGAATGTGTTGGATCGGAGATCCTTGTTATATCCTTAGCGAAGATAGACCAAAAGAAATAGGAAAAGACTGGGATGGCTTTTGCAAGTCATTAGATGAAAAAGGATTTAAGGATAAAAAGCAAACTGCTCAATTCAATTATGATTTAGGTCACGCTGGATTAGGAGTAGCAACATCAACCGGTTATGGTGATGGATGCTATCCTGTTTATGCAACCTTTAATGATGAAGGTCGAGTAGCTAAAATAGAAGTCGAATTTATAAACGAAAAAGAATGATATTTAAGGGTATAATGATAGAGATCCACAAACACCATGCTTATGTGGAAGCTGAAAATGAAACTGAAGCAAATCAGCTTTTAGAAGCCCTTCAAAAAGAAAACTATGAAATATGGCATCACGAAGAAGGGAATATGGGAAGTATTGTAGGCATTGAATCTGTTGAAACTCCTCCAGTTGGCGTATATGTCAATAGTGATAAAGATTTAGAAGATCATTATTGGGTATGTGCCAACTGCAACAAAAGAATGAAAGGAGGTTTTATAAAAGGGAAAAAGCACTATTGTTCAAAAGTATGCTACAAAATAATAGAGGGAAAGTACCCTGAAGATAACTGATTTTTTACTTATTTCTAATAATTTAAACTAAATAAATGAAAAAACTAACAACAAGAGAACTAAATACTTTAATAAGTATTGTACAAGATGAGCTAAAAGTTCAAAACAATAAAAAGATAAGTACCAAAGGTTTTGAGAAAGAGATTGAGCAGATAGTAAAATCTCAAACAGATCATCTTATGAAGCCTTATGAGAAGATTCAAGATAAAATAGCATCATTAGCTGAAGAACAAAAGGAAATGGAAGAAACCATAAGAAAAGCTTTTGACTTGAATTATCATTTTGGAACAATAGATGCTTCCAATTTCTATGAGATAAAACAAGAAGCAAGAAAGGCTGTAAATAAGAAGTATAAATTAATTGAGATTCCAGACAAATTTGCTATCGAAAAGATGATTTATAAGTCAAGCTCAACCGATTTCCAAGAATTAATTAAATCAATAGTAACTCAAATATCTAAACAAAATGAATACATTGAAGTTCAAGAGTAATGTAGCTGAATTAGATTTGCCTACATTAGAGCGTACTGTTAAGTACGAAATGGGAAAGGGAGGGCTCCCAAGGAATCGCCCTATAGAGCATTTTAAGCTCATTACAGACCTCCAAAACAATATCCAGGACAATACCAAGCTGGAAGCAAAAATAGATACAATATACACCTCTGAACGCCAAGCTATGCAAATAATGCATGATGGTGATAAAGAGAACTGTCCTATTGAGAAATATCTATTACAGAGAATTGCTACTAAACTAACAGTAGATGATAAGAACAAAGGCTATAAAGCTGCTGTTGGTATAAGCTATACTGACAGAGGCATACAAGTAGCATTTGGAACTCATGTAAATGTGTGTAGCAATTTAATGGTATGGGGACCTAACTTTATGAGTACTTATGGTGGAAATAAAGTAGGGTTCAATATAATGATGGATGCTTTCGATGACTGGATGAAGAGATTCCAGGAAAAGAGAGAATCAGATTATGAAATAATCAAAGCTTTACAAAACAGAGAAGTAGAAGAAAATGAAATGTTTGAGGTATTAGGCAGGTTAATTCATGGAGCAGAAAGAGGTAATGGATCGAAAAGTGATGGATCTTCTTTAAATGTTAGTCAGACGCTTAGGTTGATTGACAATTATGAAACGGAACGGCAGGGGAAGGATAAAATCACAGCTTGGGATATTACTAATTGGGGAACTAATAATTTGAAGCCTCACCTAGATGGAGGGGATTTGACTTCAATTTATAATACTACCCATAAGTTTAGCAATGTAATAGCAAAACACTTTTTAGAAGATATAAACCTAAATTAATCATAATGAAGGGAGAGGCAATTTCGTTGTAAAAGAAATGGAATGATAGGTAAATAGTGCGTTGAACGGTAGAAATAAGACAACTACCACAAATCAAGGATAAGGAGCGTCTTTAAAGTCAAACCCCTTGCATATTTTGAAATTAGTGCGACTTCCGTAACGAGGAAGATGGCCTACTATCCTCCCTTTATTTTTAAATCTATTATTATGAAAAGAACAAGAAACGCAAAAGGTCAATACGAAAAAGAAAGAAGTACTTGGCTAAAGAAGGTATTCAGAATCGGAGCATTTTGGATAGCAGTTGTAATCATTTTAGGAACATTGTTGATAATGGAGTATTTTGTTTAAAACTTATACTTGATTATTTATGCAACAATAATTATATTTGTATCATGAAACAATTAAGGAAATATCAGGAAAAAGCTATTAGTAAAGTAACAGATAGCTTAAATAAAGACATAAAGAATCAATTGCTAGTTATGGCTACCGGTACGGGCAAAACCTTTACTGCAGCTAACATTATCGGAAACAATAAAACTTTATGGATAACTCATACTGAAGAACTGATAAATCAGTCAGCTAAGGTAATGAGAGATGAAGGATTCTCTACAGGTATAATTAAGCAAGACAAGATGGAGCTGGATAATGAAGTAGTTGTTGCTTCTATTCAAACACTGTGGAGAAGATTAGATAGTATAGACAGCAAAGAGTTTGATATGCTTATAGTAGATGAAGCTCATATGGCAATGGCAAGAACCTGGCAGAGAGCATTTAATCATTTTGATGCAGAGTTAAAGCTAGGACTAACTGCTACTCCTTGGAGAGCAGATGGTATGCCACTTGGGGATCTCTTTGATAAGATAGTATATCAGTATAATATACAAGATGGTATCAAAGATAAATATCTCAGTGAGCTTGATGCTTACAGGATTCGAACTCAAGTAAGCATAGATTCAGTAAAGACCACTGCTGGAGAACTCAATTCCAAAGATTTGAGGATTATAGATTGTCCTGAAAGAAATGATCTTATAGTTGATAAGTATGTGGAGTATGCAGACCAGAGAGATACAATAGTATTTTGTGTCGATGTAGAGCATGCCATGAACTTATCCAGGACTTTCGAAAATAGAGGGATAACATCATCTTTTGTGGTAGGAGATAAGCAATTGTGTCCTAATAGGGAAGAGAGAATTGAGAACTTTAAGAAAGGGAAAATAAAAGTAATGTGTAATGTAATGGTGCTGACGCATGGATTTGACTATCCAGAAGTTTCGTGTATCATAATGGCTTGTCCTACCAAATCATTGACTAAGTACTTTCAATGTATAGGTAGGGGAACAAGGCTAAAAGAGAACTATGATGAGTGTGTTATCTTAGATGTGGTAGATGTATCAAAACGCCACAAGCTAATAAACACCTGGGCTCTTGATAAAGACAAGCCAGTAGAAGAGCAAATGTTCACAACATCTGAAAAGAAAAGAGCTCATACAGAGAAGAGATATAAAGAGATAGAAAGCTTTAATCTTATAGAAGAAGATGTTAAGATTGATTTGTTTGAGGTTCCAGCTATTCATAAGAACTATTACACAGAAGCGTTTAAGCAGCCGGCAACTGAGAAGCAATTGAATTGGTTAGGTACATTAGGTTATGACATAACTAATGATAACTATACTAAAGGAATGGCATCGAAGATCATTGGAGGATTGCCAGCTACTGATAAGCAATTAAAAGCATTGTCTAGAAAGAGATACAAAGTCAACGAGACATTGACCAGGGATGAAGCAGATGCTTGTTTTAATGATATTTCTAAACGCAACGGAGAACTTCCTGAATATAGAAAACGACAGTTAGAAAGAGTAAAATCTATACTTAATAAGTAATGATTTTTATCTTTCTTTTAATAATTTAAATCTAACAAAATGACAGAAATAATAGCAGATACAGATGATGCAATAAAAGCTGCAACAGATGACCTTATATTGGCATTAGATTCAAAAACAGCTACTAAAGCAAAAATCGAAGAATTAGCACAACAGTGTTCTAAATTAGTATATAACCCATTAGAAACTACTCTCAAATTAAAACCGGTAATAGAGCTTCTGAGTAAACTCAAAGATGTATTGAATGAAGAAGCATTAAAAGCTGCCAAAGCAATGCCTGAGAGCAAGCGTAGACTTGAAAATCTAACTTATGATGTAATAACTAAAAAGACTTATAAGTTTAATGATGATTTTATAAAAGAGATGGAGTTAGCTATTAAAGACAGGAAAGCTGAATTAATAGAAAAAGAAGGATGGACTGAATTAAAGGAAACTCCTTACATAAGGATTAACATACCAAAAGAATAAGCTATGAAAATAAATGTGAAAAAAGAGAATGCTGGAATTCATGGTTCTACTGTTATCAATCACCATATAAGAGCAAAGCTAGATGTAACAGCTATGGAATATGTTGTTCTTGAATATGTTTATAACAGAATGAAAGAAGGAAAGAAAACTTCTATTTATGGAGAAGTTGATGATTTATGGAAAGCTATTGGAATAAGACCAGAAGCGTTTTCTGATTACATAGCAGACTTAATGGATCTTAAATTCATAGAAGAGAATAATGGAATAGCAGTAACAGATAAATGGATAAATGAATTTGCAGATGCTAACGAAGATAAGTTTGAAGAGTTTTGGGAAGCATATGGAAAAGTAGGAAACAAAGAGAATGCCAGAAAAATGTTTTTGAAAACTATTAAAGAAACAACTTATAAGCATTTGTTGATTCGTCATGCTGATTATGTTAAACATTTAAGTAATGTAACTTGGAAAGGAAAGATGCATTGCTCAACATGGCTTAATCCTGCATTTAAGAGATATGAGGATGACTATAAAGCAGAAGAAAACGAAGAGATAAAAGAAGACAAATTTCAATTATAAAAGCAGAGAATATGAATAATCCCAAACACACCTGGGAGGATTTCGGTATTAAAGTTTCAGATAGAGTAACAGGGCAGGTAGCGACAACTTGCCCTGTTTGCTCTCCATTCAGAAAGAAGAGCAAGCTTAAGACAATGGGAGTGAACTTTAATACTAAAGGATGGCATTGCTGTCATTGTGATTGGGCTGGATCACTATGGCGAGGAGTGACTAGACCAAGCAATCCTTCTAACGGACAAGCAGTACAAAGAGTAGAATATACTCCACCATCTTATGAAGAACCAGTAATACAGCCAAAAGTAGCAGATTTTTTCAAAGACAGATGTATAAGCGAAGAAACAATAGACAGGTTTAAAATAAATTCAGGAATGCATTATATGCCTCAATTGGAAAAAGAGGTCTTTACTATACAGTTTCCCTATATCCAAGATGGAGTAGTAGTAAACATAAAGTATAGAGGGCCACAAGTAGAGGGAAAGAAAACTTTCAGTCAAGTTAAAGGAGCTCCAAGGCTTCCGTATAATATAGATAGCTTAAAACTATTAGGAGATAAAACTATCAATGAAGAGGAAAAAGAAGTAACCGCAGACCATTTTATAATAGTAGAAGGAGAGATGGATGTCCTGGCTTTATATGAATGTGGAGAAGAGTTTGTCATATCTGTTCCAGACGGAGCACCACCACCTAATGCTACTGATTTTGGAACTAAGCTTGATTGGCTAAAAGAGATAGAAGAGTACATAGATAAAATCAATACTATTGTTATTGCAACCGATAGTGATGCACCTGGGTATACTCTAAGAGAAGAGCTTGTTAGAAGGATAGGACTTGAAAAGTGTTATACTGTTAACTATCCAAATGGTTGCAAGGATCTCAATGAAGTTCTTATCAAGCATGGCAGAGATGCAGTAGTGCAATCTATATCACAAGCCAAGCCATATCCAATTTCTGGTATTTACACAATCTCCCATTATGAGCAGAAAATAGATAAACTATTTAAAGATGGGATAACACCAGGCATGGAAACTCAATGGAGAAATATAAGAGATATCTATAAAGTAGCATTAGGTGAGAATACTACGGTAACAGGATATCAGGGAAGTGGAAAGAGTGAGCTTGTAGAAGATATGGCTATTAGCTTTGCAAGAACAAAAAATATGAGAGTAGGGATATTTAGTCCAGAGCATCCTACTGAAATTCATATCTCACGACTAGCAGAGAAGTATACCGGCAAAGCGTGGAAGACAGCTGGAGTGGTAGGAGATGCTAGTCAACTAATATCACAAGAAGAATGGAACGAAGCTAAAAGATGGCTTAATGAGCATGTATACTATATTGAGCGAAGCAGGAGTAAGCCTATGACACCAGAAGAGCTTTTAGAGAGAAAGAAAATGCTAGTGTTGAGATATGGTTGCCAATTGTTCATAGACGATCCGTTTAATAGAATGGATCATCAGCGACCAAAAGATATGACTACTGAGGAATATATCTCCTGGTTCCTAGAAGTCTATGGAGAATTTGATGCTAAATATAAGACACATAGCTGGCTTATAGCACACCCAAGAAACCCACCTAGTGAAGCTGGGCTTAAAACAGGAACTCTAATAGCTAAGGCAAGAGATATTAGTGGAGGGGCAATGTGGGGGAATAAGTCATTAAATGTAGTAAGTGTAGCAAGAAAAGGTATCGGTAAAGGTACTGATGAAGCGGGAGATCAACCAACTTTGTTTATAACTCAAAAGATCAAGTTTAAGTGGAACGGCAAACTTGCAATGAGAGAGTTATATTTTAATCCAGTAAATGGCAGGTTCAGAGATGAGAAATAAATTACACGATATCATCGTAAGCAAAATAGCTAGTGAACTAAAAATAGATGAGAAAGAAGTAACAAGAATAATCAAAAAACTATTTAGCCGGCAAGGATTAAAAAAAGCAGTTAATAATTATTTGATGGTTGATATGGGAGAGCTGGGCCATTTATGGCTCAGCTATCTTGCTATATGGGATAAGATAAGGAGAATTAAAAAACATAATAGAAAGAGAACAAAATATACTCGGGAGAGAATAAAAAGAAAAAATGATAAATGAAATCTTACAATGGACAGTATTGGCGTATATTGTCTATCACAATGCGAAGCTAAAAGACGCTTCAGGAATAACTAAAAAGAATATTAAACTAATTAATTATGTATTAGGAATATGAAAAAACCAGTAGTAACCTTAATAGTATTTATAATCATGCAAAGCGCATGGACTGTCCTTATATGGTTTCTGGCTCAGTCAATA
Organism: Candidatus Pacearchaeota archaeon; assembly: GCA_002690445.1. Next base: position 8,654 of record NZER01000481.1, on the reverse strand, counting down.
GAGATAGAGAACCAGGAAATAGAAAACAGAGATTTGAGATGGAGATTAGAAGATTGCCACGAAAGACTCCTTGGAGCTAATGGTGAGATAGAAACTTTAACTAAAATAATGCACAATGATTGAGATAGTAATCTTTAGCTGGATACTTGCATCACTTATAGGCATATATGTAGCTTATAGAAAAATCAAAAACCAAAATAAAGATAAGTAAAACATAGGAAATAAAGGAGAATCGTTGTATATTTGTGCAACGATTTTTTTCTTACATTTAAAATTATATTTATGAAAACAGCAGTCGCAGAACCAGTAACAAAAACTGAGTGGGCTTGTAATGTAGCCATTATAGGTCGTTCGGGAACGGGAAAGACATCTTCTATTGAAGAACTTCCTAAAGACAAGACATTAATACTTAATGTCGAAAACAAACGATTACCTTTTAAAACAAAGTTCAGGCACGAATACAGAATTAAAGACCATAGGGAGCTTATAAGTGATAACAGTAAAGGAATGCTTATCAACGGAATAGATTCAGATAAGTTTGATTACATTGTTATTGATAGCTTTACTTCTTGGGCAGAGATGCTTCTTGATTTCTGTAAAAAGTACGAAACCGGATATGACATCTACAAAAAGTATAATGATGAAGTTTCTAAACTGATGAATGCTATCAAGTTTCAGGAATCTAAAATCATATTTATGCTGGGAATACCAGAAAATGTAGAAGGTATGGATGGCATAGTCGAGAAGAGGCTTAAAGTAGCTGGTAAGCAATGGGAAGGATCCATTGAGAAAGAATTTCCTATTGTGTTCTATACCAGGATACATAAAGAAGAAAAGTCAATAAAGTATTTCTTTGAAACACAGACCGATGGTTTAACCAGTGCCAAAAGTCCAAGAGATATGTTTGACAGAATGTTAATACCAAATAATCTAAATCAAATAGCAACAACCATTAAAAACTATTACACATGAGCGATTTTCTAATACCACAAAGCAAAACAAAAGACACAGAATACTTAAACAAAGGAGTATATCTTGTCAAAATAACTGATATTCAAAAGAACCTGGATAGTGAAGGGGGAGAGATAACAGACAGGAATGGCAATCCAAGCCTTAAAGTAACTCTCATAGAAGAATCAAGTAAAAAGAAGTTTATGGACCGTATCTATTATGGCTCTGAAAAGATCCAATGGGTTTTAGATGGTCTTATGAAAGCCATTGGAGTAGACAATACTCAAGGAGGGGTATCTAAAGAAGCTGTAGTAGGCAAAGAAGTTTTCGTAGCTATTGAAAGTGTAACTTATGTAGACGCTGATGGAAAGCCCACATCAAAAGACAATGGGGATCCTAAGACTTTTGCTAGCAGGAAAAGATACTACAAAGTCCTTGACAGAGATACACCACCAGCTATTGATGTGTCGGCTCTTGAAAGGAGTATTTTAGATAACAAGCCAAAGGTAGCACCTCCTCCAGTGCAAGAGGCTGGCGAAGATGCTCCATTCTAATGAAGCGTGAAGCAAGACATAAAGGCAAAGTAGTAGATGGGCAGCTCCATTTGCACAATGTTGATTATTACAATCGTTGTCTGCAAGAGCAAGAAGGAAAGGAAATAGAAGTGATAATAAAAGAGAAAGAAAAAGATCCTACATTAAGGCAATACGGCTACTATTTTGGTGTCGTATTGCCTACAGCTCTAGAAGATGAAACATTTGGAGGATGGACTAAAGAAGAACTAGATGGGTATTTAAAGAGCAACTTCTTACAGAAGTCCAAAATGAAAGTAATCAACAATATACCGGTAGAGTTAAAGTACTCTCCATCTAAGACAGCAATATCAAAAGAAGAAATGACGGAGTTTCTTCGTCAAGTAATAACCTTTTTGGCTCAGCAAGGAATAGTAGTTCCTGAAAGCCATGAATATATTAAAGCATACGATACTGAAAATGGGAAGAACAACTGAATTTTTTGCATTTATTAATGCAACTGATAAAGATTTGGAATATAAGCCAATCAGAACTCCCAAATGGGATTATTATTTTATTGATATTAAAGATCCAGAATTAAAACGAATAAGAAAACAATACAAAAAACATGAATAAAAGTACAGAGTTAATTCCAGATTTATTTGCTTCATTTAAATCTGAACCAGATAAATATCAACATCAACTAAATGAAGATATAGATATAACTATTTATACTTCAAAAGATTCATTTAATGTAACAAATGCAAAAGCACAAGAAAAATGGAAGAAAGTTAAAACTATTATGATTTTTTCAGCAACCAATTTACCAGACTTAGAAGCTGGAGAAATAAGATGTACTATAAATGGCTCAAAGCTTTACATGAATAAAGATGTAATTACAGATGTAATAGAAATGCTAAAATCTAAAGTAGAAAATAAATTTGAAAATTAATTTAAGATTATGATACGAGCACTAGCTAAAAATGGAACCGTAGACAAGCAAGAACAAAAGCTTGATGACGAACTTACTGCAACCATATTTGTTTCTGATGTCAAGATGTCGATAGAAACAGATCATGGAAAGATAAATAAGTACAAATCATTTATCCTGGTAACTAATACAGAAGGTCAAGAGCTTCTAATGTTAGGGTATCAAGACCAGTTAAGTCCTGAACAAATAGATGAACAGTTTAAAATACTAAAAGATGATGCAGAAAACATCAAGAAAGCCGATTCCTTGCATAGTTAAGAGTTCGTCTGTCATACGCAAATCATTAAAAGACAGGCTATCAGAGCTTAAAATATCTCTGCATAAGATATCTAAAGATGCTAAAGAAAGAGGACATCCTATTGCGGTGTCCTCTCTATCTAGGTACTTTAATCACGGTGCTTATGTGAAGAGTAGCCTTAGTCAAGAAAGCATACTATGGTTGTGTATTAGGTACGGTATAGATGTAGGCTTACATATTAAGAAGCCAGAATATGAGAAAACTAAATCAATAGAAAAACTAAATAGAATATTCAATGGTAGGTAACATATACATAGGAATAGATCCCGGGCAGTCGGGAGGCATTAGCTGGATAGAGCGCACTGTACATCAAGGTAGGCAAGTAGACTTTACTTATGCAGAGAAGATGCCTGCAACTGAGCATGATGTTGATATTTTGTTCAAGAAACTAAAAGCAAAAGGAATGAATATGAAGTGTCTTATTGAAGCAGTTCATTCTATGCCAGGGCAAGGTGTCGCCAGCTCCTTTAAGTTCGGAAGAAACTATGGGTTCTTAAGAGGACTGCTAGTAGCTAACAGAGTAGCTTTTGACCAGATATCTCCCCAAAAATGGCAGAAAGACCTAGGCTTACAAAAGAAATCTAAGGAAGAAACAAAGACAGTACATAAGAACAACATCAAAGGAAAAGCACAACAACTCTATCCTCAATTAAAAGTAACATTGGCAACTGCAGACGCAATTATGCTAGCAACATACTGTGCCAACCAAAAAATGGCTGTAGAGGCTATTTAGAGAGCTTCTAAGCCACTAACTTTCTTTTTTAATAGGTAGCTACCATTTTTTCCTTTTTATTAATTATTAACTAAACGGTAACCAAAACAAACAACATGGCAGTAGAAAAAACAATTACATTCGTAGAAGAAACAGAACTTCAACAAGGTTATGATACAGCAGAACCTAAAACAGTAGTAAATTATTGGACTGAAGTAGATGGTAGAACAGTTCCTGGCTCTTTTGGAACTAATGAAACTAGGGCAAAAGCTTTTTATGAAAAGGTGTGCGAGCTCAATGGAGAAACACAATCTACAAAAGTTTTGCATACTACTACAATTCATTCAAAGACTAACATAAAAGAAACAGTACAATGACAGAAGAACCAATAGTATATTACAAGTATTTCAGAAGAGGGAAGGAACTATTAACAGCTAATTTTGACCTGGCTACTTCTAGGACAGATAACAATAAAGTAGAGAAGTGGCAAATTGGAGAAAAGATTGGAATAATAGAACTTGAAGAAGAATAATTAGGTTGCGAAAGCATTAAATGACTGTAGATAGTCACAATTTAAGGGTATTTATCAAATCTAACTGATCAATAGAAGAGATATTTATCTGGTGGTTGTAGGTCAGCCTGAGTTAGTCCTCCAGTAAGGCTTTGTATGCTGGATAATTATCAATGATTGAAGCCAGCAATAATAAAACCGATTGCGTGACTGTTTAAATATAAAGCTTCAGATCGAAACAGTGTAATAGCTTATAAAGCCGGAAATCATTGATAATAAATAATCGGAGAGGCCTGCATCAAAACCGAGATGCTATAAAGTACACTAAGACGAAAGCATGGTAAGCTGAAGGGCCTGTGTACCTCTGATTATAATACCAGGTAGTGATGGATGGCAGAGATGCTATCCAAAACAGGGCTACCAAAGGAAAAAGTAATCTTCAATCTCCAAAGGGGCGAAGGTTGCTTTTCTTTTTTTCTTTTTTTTAATAACCAATACTAAAAGCTATGGAAACTACAAAAGTTCATAAAGACAAAACATATACAAAATTTGATCACGAAGGATATTTAATTAAAAAAGTATTTGCATATTATCCTGATGCAGATAATTGGGAGTTTAAATACAATGAAAAAGCTGGTGTTTTATTTGGGCTTGCACACATAGAGCTTGAAATTCAAGCTGGTGATTTCAAAAGAGAGTATCCTCAAGCAAGATTCTGGAAGATTGCAATGGGAGATTTTCATCCCTTATATTCTGATGGTGATGTAACTGACTTGGAATCTATAGGAACACCAGGATATGATTTAGAAGCAGTAGAAAAGGAAACTATAAAAAGTTTGGTGCTTCATCTTAAAGATCTTATTGTCTCTACAATTTAATATCTCTTCACGCGCGTAAGCTCTATTACTCTATTACTCTCTACTACTATATTCTATAGTAAACTATATATATACTCTATATAAGAAGGAGAATAATGGAGAAATAGGGTATAAGTAGCTGAGGCTCAATGGATATGGTGGGGTTACTTAGACTTCTATGGGTGTAAGTTCATCTATTTAGGGGTATCAAAATAGATGAACACATATAGAAGTGAAGTTCATCTAAATACTTACTTACATATAGATGTTAATAAATAGGTGTGCAATTACTATCTATCACCTATATTAATACTTACATTTGTAATAGCCAAAATAGAAGTTTAAGATTAAAACAACAGCAATGGATAAAGTATCAATTAAAAACACCCCATATAACAACGAGAACCCATTTATGAAAGCAGTAGTAATAGAAATGGGAAATAGTACACAGATCATGGCAGCTGGTGACCGCTCCGGCCAAATGATAAATAAAAACGATGCTATAATATGGAAGAACAAAGAAATAAAAGACAAAAGAAAGTTTATAAAACTATACCACAACGGACTAAAAGACTTCTTCGGACTAAATAGATGTGAAATGGATCTCATAAGATACATAATGCGCCGGATAAGAAAAGACCAAGACAAAGTAGCCTTCACATACAAGATGCTAAAAGAAGAAAGTGACTTCTCCGGCGACAGTACAATAACAAGAACCCTACTAAACCTAATGAACAAAGGAATAATAGCCAGGGCAGAAACAGATGGAGTATATTATATTAATCCTAACATATTCTTTAACGGAGACAGAGTAGCATTCGTAAAGAGCTATGTAATGAAAAACAACACCGAACTACAAAGAAAACACGATAGCACGGAAAAAAGGATAAGTAAGGATAGAGAAACAAGAGAGAGGTCATCAGGAGAGAGAGTGGACACAGAGGATTACCAGATAGGGAATACCTCTTTTGTTTAATTGAATATTCTTTTCTACCTTTGCATTGTTGTTACTCTGCGACAACGTTTTCTCTAAAGGCTAAGGATCCCCGTGGACATGGAGCTATGGGGCTCCCTAAGCCAACTCTAAGCCAAATATCCGTTTCCCGCTGCCAAATATCCGCATCCCTGCGCTGATGCCAAATATCCGTCCCCCTATACTTCGCGCCAGCAACTTATGTGAGCAACTGTTGCATAAACTTTTTTTCTTATTATTAAGGTTATTGTAGCTTTACCTAACTCTAAAACAAGCTACTACGTTCTATTAAACTTTATCGCGATGAAATTACCCGTTAAAGACAATAGTCCGTTAATCGGTTCTGGTAAGCATCTTGTTGAAATATCCAAGGTCTATGAGGACACCGCTGGTTCTGGCAATACCCAACTTGCAGTATTATTTAAAGATGGGGAAAGACAGATTACTCGATGGTATAACTTGAAAGGTTTCAAAAGAGATCCTGAAAGTCCTACTACCGTTGATGAAAGTGGTCGTACCATAGACAATTGGCTTTTAGACAAGAAAGGTAACAGAGTAGAGGACATAGAGGCAACTGCAAAGTGTGAATCTATGATATCTGGTTTGTTATCCGACGCTGGCTTGGGAGTTGACGACAAAGGCAATAAAGTTGAAATTGCCGATACTGATGACCTTGAAGGTTGTAAGGTAGGTATCTTCGTTGGCGAAAGGAGTAATGCATTTGGCACTCGTACAGAGGTCAAGTACACTATGCCTGCAAAGTCAGTTGTACCAGAAAGCACGATTGACGACTTGATATAGCTTAATTGCTATGAAATAGCACCCTTCGGGGTGTTATTTTTTGCTACTGCGCCTGTCACGATCTTTGTATGCTTCGCCACAAAGATACGCGCCAGGCGCCCCACCCTTTTTTTCTTACTTTTAAATATTAACTAAAACTAAATACAATGGCAAAAACAAAACAAGAGCTAGAACAAGAATTAGAAACTTGTTATGTTCTAATACAAGCCTTACATGAGCAAATTGGAGGAACCAAGAGTAAATACTATCGTGATTACGATGAGTATTGTAATGACCTAGACTAGTGATGAGTATTTTGCAAGAGAGCTCCTAACAAGGGTTCTTTTTTTCTTACTCTTAAAAACTAATTAAAACTAAATATTATGAAAATCGAATTTAAAACTGATAATGAAAAAGATATTGGTTATACTTTGATTGCTGAAACCGAAGAAGAGGAATATGCTCTTCTTAGAATAAGACATTTGTCGTGGTATGGTAGAATAGCACGACACTTGTTAGATAAACCAGAGAATGACTTTGTATATGCTGGTAGGTCATCAGGACATAAAAAGCTTCATTGGTTACAGCAAAAGTATTTAGACAAAGTAGAGATTTAATATTATTGAGCCCACAGGGCTCTTTTTTTCTTCATTCTAAAAATGATAGTAAAAAATTACGATAAATGGTATTGGGGATTAGCCAAAGGGATTGGCGCATTGCTTGATGGGACAATAGCAATACTGTCTCTTGGCTTCTTCCAAGGGAGATTTTGGAACGAAATAGCTTTCTATATGCTAACTCTCAAATCCAAAAAACACCACACCAAAAATTAGTATAACATATACTGAAAAGCTCTCTAAATGAGAGTTTTTTTCTTCATTATAATGTTTAACTAAAACTCATTATTATGAAAACATCAAAAATTGTAGTACGGTCAAAGTTAATGGAATTTATATGGAGCTTATTCGGTGTCATAATCAGCATCTCTTTATCTGCAACCCTGCTAGACCTTGCAACTAATATGCAAGAGCTAGACCAAGCAATCTTCTTGGCTCTTTATTCAGGAGTATTCTTGTGTGCGATAATAATATTTGCAGGGATTACAATAGAGCATTGGCAGGACTATTCGCTCCATAGAGAGATAAGAAGGGATGAAACAAAAGAGATGGCAGAGCTTAATGAAAAGCAAGCTTATTATCAGCCATTTGGTAAGCATAAAAAGGTTAAATAGCTATAAGGGAACGCAAAGAACGCGTTCCCCTTTTTTTCTTCATTATAAATGGTTATTCCAATACAAGCTGTATATGCTTAACTAACTGAAATACCGTTAGCACACAAAGGGAATCTTAAACCGTTTAAAAGCCTGCCGTTCCAAGTAGGCTTTTTTTCTTCATCTTAAAGACGCATTTAACAGTATGCGATTCCCCTTGAAGGGAGAAAGCTTTTGGTACACAAAATAAGAAACCTTGGTTAAGCCAGCCAGTAAAGGTGCTTATTTAAGTGATAAAGCAACTTGTAGTCCTACGATATGGTTATCGTAGGCTTTTTTTCTTCATATCAAAAAGCTATGAAAGAATACATAATATATCGTTGCTCCGAAGACTTTTATACGGGGAAAATCATCTCAATTAATGAAATCGCCAGAACCAAAAATAAAACTGATGCTATGTATGTAGTGAGAGCATTCGAATTAGTTGAGGCACAGTACGGCGACCAATCTAATAGCTATCACTATATGTCTTTTCATCACTCTGGATTTTCTTTGAAAAGAGTAAAAAGAAAATTCAGAGTAAAAGCCAAATGGCTACAACCATTCAGAGAATAGCTTACCTGCATAGGTGAGCTATCTTTTTTTCTTCATATTAAAATAGTTATAAGAGCCCGTGGCAAAAAGACCGCGAATGTCTTATACTATTTTTTTCTTCATATTAAAAAGAATGGTGCTACTGCTTGAAACGAAAGGGTAGTTAACTGAATAAGATTCAGCCATTCTTTTTTCCTTCATCTTAAAACACTATGAAAACAACTGCTAAACTTTTACTTAAATACTTTCCAATGCTATGCGTTGA
>NZER01000480.1 GCA_002690445.1 Candidatus Pacearchaeota archaeon | reverse complement strand
ATCCGCATCGTGCCAAGCGTCCCGTATGCCCTCACGCATAGTCTGGTCAACCGTTCCGGCACTTGATAAGTCCAACAGGCAGAAGGGGCCGAAGGTGTCAGCTGCACCAGAGGATGCGTCATGGGCTTTCGCACCAAGGCGAATAATGTCTGGGTTGCCGCCGAGCAAAGTATCATAATTTGCGTCTGTTTGTGGGTCAATTTTATCTACCCAACTAAAGCCATCTCCTTGCCCGCTTCCGTTATTGTTGTCCAACACTACCGAAAAACTATGCCTTATACCGTCTGTGTGGGGTAAGTCGTGATCTAGCGACAAATCGTCTGCACCGCCGCCAAGAGAGTTCCAATATAGTTGATATTCCCCAGCAGCATTTGTTTTTTGAAGATTCATAGAGGTGCTAGACCCTATTTCGTTAGACAGATACCAATCAAACCCTACTCCCGTCCTCGGTAGCCACCACATACATATCGCAAAGGCATCCTCGGTGAGCAGCTGGAGTTGACCCTTAAAAGCTTCAATGGTCAAACCATCAAAGTCTGTCGTAGCGGCAGGATCTACGGCGATAACAGTATCGTCATTGCCGTCAGCGTCCCCACCATCAGCCATAGCTGAGGCAGTTATCCTATGCCACGTGCCATCGGTAGAATTTTGAACAACAGCATTGACGGGAAAGTCGCTTGTGTAATCAACATCAAGAAAAACTATCTGAGTAGTGCTACAATAAGTCGCATGTCCTGTCCTGGCTGTTCCTTGGGCAACCTTTGCTGTGGTGACTAAGTCCACATAGCCAGCGGCTGCTGTGAAAATGCCTATTTCGGTGTCGGCGTTGATAGCCGAGTCACCACCATTGGTCGTTACATCCCAAGTGCCTCCGGTGATGGTCATGGTATGGCCATTGCCGCTGTTATCAACCAGCGTCGAGCCCGTACTCTCCTTGCAATACCAATAAGCATCCAAGCTGCTGGCCGCCAACCATGCTCGGGGATTGTCAAAAAACCGTTGGGCATCCGTCGCCGTCAAGCCCGCATCCATCCCCGAATAACCCATCCACTGAATATCGCCTCTCCAGTCGTTCGCGTTGGCAACGTCCACGCCACAAGCTTGATACGACGACACATCCGCAGCAAACGTTCCCTGAGTAGCGTCGCCGTCGAAAGCACCCATAGTGAAGGAGCCACCATTGACCCAGACTGTTGCTAACAGTCCATTAGCGACTGTTCCATCCGTCCCCAAGTCAAGACAAACCACAAGGCTAATATAAGAGCCCACAGTGATATCTGAACTGCTAGCGGAAGTTCTGATGGTGTTGCCTGATGCACCAGTCCGAACACGTACTTCGAGCTTGTTAGCGTTCATGCGGACGGTAAACTTGGCTAGGGTATTGTCGCCATTCCAGCAATCCTGCCAGATAATCCTAGTGGACAGGCCGCTGGTGATATTCGCCCTAGCAACGAACCAAGCATAACGGTGTCCGCCGAGACTGTCCCAAGGCGTCGCGACTGAGACCTTGTCATTCACCCCATCCAAGAAGACGGACGGGACGCCATCGACTGTGCCATTGTGGTTGTTGCCGGATTCGTCAACTGCAATGCCCCGGCGGTTGCTGCCTAGACCTTGCAACTTCCACTTGCCAACCAAGCCGGTAGGAGTAAATTTGCGTGACTTTGCCATTAGCTCACCTGATGGATGGAGACCTCACCACTAGTGGCGGCGTCGAGATGGAAAGTAACTTCAGTGCCATCGAGTTGCACGGTAAAGGGTACACCGGCAGGGAATTTTATGTCTCCTCCTTGAGCCTGGGCTGCTGAGGAGCCGACCGCCACCCAGGTATCAAGGCCGACTACCATAACAGTAGCCCCGGCACTGAAGGCTGCATCACCCACTATAGATTCCGCCGTACCGGCTGTCGTGTGTGTATGGCTCTTAGATTGCGTTTCCTTATCCAAGTCTGCGTCAACGCTCAATACCGTTCGCTGGGTTGAGCCCGTGGCCGAGCCATGCCCCGCATCGTCTATTAGCTGAAGGGCGGTTATGATTGTATCCTGCTTCCCAGCTGTAGCGGCATCACCCTCGGCAGCACCCACCCCGCCAGAGGCTGCGGTGTGCATCTGCGTAAGCCGATAGCGGGCATACCAAGTCGAGGTATCGGCGCTCTGCAAGACAACGCTGACGTAGCTGTTCGGGGCGCAGGGAAAATAGACCAGCCGCTTAGGCTCGTGGTCGGTGCCCGCGGTCAGTTCCCAAACGGACCGGTCCACCTTGAAGGCCATATCAGCCATAGACACGGAGTCCTCTTGGATGTGGACTATGGTGCTTAGCGTAATCGTCGAGGCCGTATGATTAATGCAGACCACCACCGGGGTTTTGTCGTCGTCGGCAGCGGAGAGGAACAGCTCTATGCCCGTGTGGTTGCCGGTGGCTATCGAGGTCGGCTGCGTGCCGAGAGCGATAACAGCATCCAAGTCTGCGGCGACTTGCAGGGCATTACTGGTGCCGCCACCGTCATAAAGTACACTAATCATTGCTATCCTCCTTTGCGTCTGGTGTAGGTCTAACTGTCCGATTGAATGGCATCAGCCGCTTGAGAACTGCGGGTATAGCCTGATTGGCCCATTCGAGCTGCCTCATAGTAGTCTCCACCTGCTGCAATAGCGGGTATAGAAGCCCGTTGCCGTTATTGTCCGGCTTAGGCTTAGGTATGACTATCCTGTCACTGGCTATAATAGTATCGATGCTCATCTTAGGCCAGCACTCAAGGCCGGAATACTCGCAGGCGTTAATGATATTGAGCTTGAGATATTTTGTCATCTCGGCTATGGCTCCCCACTTGCCCCGCAGTGAGCCATCGGCGTCGTAGGGCTTGCTCCGGTCGTCGCCCAGCTGGGGCTGGTAGATGGCGTGAACATTCTCAGGGCCGAAGTCTAGCCCGATAAGGCAGATCGGGTTGCAGCCCATGACGATGGCCAGATGCAGGGCCGCGTGGGTGCTGCAGCCCCTGCTGGTCAGGCCGCCTTGAAAGGTCTTGTTGATCGACGGGCTGTTCTCATAGACGACAACATCTGGAAGATAGGGGCAGGGTTTCAACGTGAACTTGTACTCGGCATCACTGGTTATGATACTGGGATATGCTTTCGGGCCTATTTCATCAGCCCAAAGCAGATACTTGGTGTCGTGTATAGCTGCCGCGTTGTTCACGCCGATAGTTATATCTTGGTCGATGATAGCCCACTGCTCCGGGGTAACCGTGGCCTGATGCGGCCCGGTAGCCACAACCCAAGCCCTACGCCCTTTGTGCAAGTCGGTGAAGTCGGGGATGGCTTGCTTCTTTTCCAACAGGGCTTCAGCGATATAGAAATCGTGATAATCGTCAATCTCGATGCTCCGCTCAGGCGGCATGAAGTAAAGCCTCTTGTGCAAATCAAGGCCAGCTTGTGGGGATTCAGCATGTTCCGGCGTGTATATGGTAAAAGCCCCGGTCTGCTTGATAACCTCGTCAGGCTCAAGCACCTCCACAGACTCTCCCTCCTTAGTCCACAACCCGTTACATCGAAACCGACAGGCACTAGCTACCGGATCTCTCCTATCGCTTTCCAGCATCTCCTTGATGCCGCTGTCCAGATCCTCGCTGGTCACTGTGGGCGTATTCCCGGCCATGGCCACCATCAGGTCCCATTTGAGGCTTATCTGCCTGAAGGCCTCGGCCACGAAGTGGAACTGAACCGCGTGCCCGGCTTCGACTATCTCCTTGGGCTCGCGAAACGGCGTCTTGGCACCGTAATACTCGGCCATCTGGATAATCGCATCATCATCCGTGAACACATAGACTTCATCGATGAGTGCCGATTTCCTGGCAGCCTCGATTACCCAGGCGATACAGGGCTTGCCGGCCAGCCGCTTAATATTCTTGTGCGGCAGTCGCTTGGAATCACCCCTGGCCCCTATCAGGGCGATGATCTTCTGTGGTTGTTTCCAGGGGTTGACTTTCATGTATTCATGTTCCGATTTCATCTCTTTCTCTCCTTCTGTATCCGCTCGGCAAATGCCTCCATACGCTTATTCGTATGATAGCCCTCGCAGTCGTTGGGCTTATCCGTCTGTAGCTGCTCAGTCATCGTGCCGTGCTGCTTGTGCTGGCACAGGTACTGAGTAGGCACGTGGATATAAAACTCGCACATCCACGCAGCAGGGCCCCAGGGACAAGGGGACATTGCTATTTCTGCTTCCGCTTACCGGAAAAAACGGCTATACCAAGCAACGCCGTCGCGCCTATGATGTAGCCGATTTTCTTTTGTGGTGAAGCGTTAGCAGGCGGCATATAAGTTCGACCTTCCTCTTGAGCTTCCGCCTCATCCGCAACTCCTCCGGCAAGACCCGCTATAGCAGCACCACCTGTAGCAGCACCAGCAATAAACGCCTGCCATGCTGCACAGCCCGTCAGAAGGAACAGCACAAGCACTAATACTATTACCAACCTCATTCAGGGTCCTTCTTGAGCCCTTTCAAGGCCAAGGCAAAATCGCTAACTGAGATACCGCCAATGAGTGTCAGAGCCAGTTTGATTACCGTTTCGGCAATCTTAGCTGCCAACTCTTCCTCAACGCCGAACACATCCACCAGTACCAGTACGGCTACGGCAACTATTGCCGTAGCGAACCGCTTGGACTTGAGCAGTTTCTGCAAGCCGTTCATAGCCTACCTCCAAAAAAGAGTAACTACTTACGCTTGGCCTTCTTCTTTTTCTTGGCTGTCTTTTTCTTAGCTACCGCCTTCGGCGCTGCGGGTATCTCAGGTGCAACTGCGTTCGGATCGTGGGCCAGCCCCTGGCTTACGAGGTTGTTAGCTATATTGTCGGGCAGGCCTACGCTCCTGCCTCTCTTGTACTTATCCCAGTCGGCTGTCAGGGTGACGTTCTTCATAGGAGCACCTCCTTAGCTATTGCCTACGGTACTCGACCTTCTGCCCCAGATGCGGCAGTAGTCGATATCCAGCGTGCCGACACTCACGCTAGCAGCCTTATCTACCGAGAAGTAGGGCTGCATCAGGCCGGTAGTCGTGGTCAGTGCTGAAAGGTCGTGCGTAGTGCTACCAGCTACCCTGGCACCGTCGATATAGAATTTCACGTCCGACAAGTCCGAGAAGTCGATACGGTATATATTGGCAGTCCCGGCAACAGCAGTAATGCCCGTAGCCGTATCGTCCGTGTTTGTTGTCCCGTCGTCGGTTTCCACCTTGACCGTACCGGAAGCGTCCAACCTGAACCAGGCGTGCTCGGCTACCGTATCCTTATCGAGATTATGGTCACCGGCCATACCCCAGACGGCAGTTGCACTGACGCTGGGCAGAACAGCCACATCGATCTTAGTCTCAAAGGATACATCGTTGAGTACGCAGATACTGGTCTGGTCGCCCCAGTATAGGCCAGCATCCTGAGCCTCGCTGGTAGCCGTCAATGCCAGCCGCCAGACGCCTGTAGCGATATCCGCCCGGAGGGCCTCCGTAGCATCACCAACATCAATGACTTCCCAGCGGTCGACAGTGTTGCCCAGCTCCAGGCCGCCTTCACCGAGGAAGTCCTCGGTAAACCACATCTGAGCCATCACGTGAACAGTCTCATCAGTGGCTCTATCGTAGAACCGCTGAAAACCGTTCGTCCACCTGCATTTTATAGACGTTGTGCCGCCTTCACCTTGACCTGGCATCATCAACCTCCTTTCAGGTAGGCCGAGCCGCTATGTACGGCCCGACAATGCCTTATTCGATTCGGATTGTATCATCTTATTCGCGGGAGCTGACCCAATCGCCTTAGCTGCATTACGGCGTTTCCGCAATTCAGCCAGCCTCCGCTCTACGCGACCTTTGTGCCTACGCCTTCTCGATGCAGCAGGCATATCTACTCCTAGACCAGGGCGGGCATGGACGCCTCCGCGTACCGGGCCCGATAGCCGACGACAAAGACACAGCCGAGAGCAGCTGAACCGGGGTCGGAACAGGTGATCTTCAGCCAGTCGAAGTTGTTGTCGGCGTCCAGGTCCTCGGACGGGACGTTCACGCTGCCGATGGTGTCGGAGACGCCGGTAATCGTCTTGGCCGTCGAGAAGGCCTTGACATCGCTGCCGGCGTCGGCGTCCTGGGTACATTGCTGCACGGTGACCACCGGGGCGGTCCCGATAGTGGCACAGTACAGAAACACCGTCACGGCGTCGTAGTTCTTCATATTCACATAGTCACCCGTAGTTGCTCCGTCGTTGAAGTCTATCGGGTGTATGCATTCCTCGAACTTGTTGTTGTAGGTCAACAGATTATTATCTGCCATTGCATATCACCTCCTTTAGCTACGGGTATCAAGTTTGACGAACGGGCTCAGGGTGTTGCTGCCGTGCTTGGGCGTCAGGGTGGTCTGCCACCAGGGCTGCCCGTCGTAACGCAGCACGAACCGAAAGGCCGTTTCGTCGTAGTCGAACTTCAAGTGAATGCTCGAAGCGGTCTTTATCGGGCTGCCCGCCTTACCGCCGATGAGATACTGCGACCAGTCGCAGAGGAATATATCACCGGTAGTACCCAGGGTCTGACAGTGCTCTGTCATAACCAAGGGTCGCCCCATCAGTGAGGCAAAAGGAGCGCCTGATAATCCGCCAGCGGGCATATACGCTGGTGCGCCGCCGGTACCGACAGGTAACGCCATCGTGGCCAGCTGCGGGAAGGTGTCGTTGTTCGCAATCCACATGGAGTTACCCATTGATGGCGAAAACAACCGAGCCCACATCTTCACGATGTTGTTGTAGACGATAGTAGTGGCTGCCTGCCCTGATTCCTTGGCTACGCTGACCGTGCATCCGGCATTCAGAATGCCGAGTGCCTGGCCGGCACCCGTACCGTTGATGAACTCCTCATCCTCGGCAAAGGATATAGCCGCGGGAAACATCCGATTGATCATGGGAGCAATCGAAATGGGGCTGTCCTCCAGAAGCTCATCACTGGCATATACCAGCCCGACCAGCTTCTTGAGGGTTAGTGTCAGCTTCCCGAACAGGGGCTTCGAGGCCGTTTTAGCGGCTGCCTCGGCCGGGTGATAGATAATCACTCCGCCGAATAGCGAGCTTGCCCGGCTCGATTCCGCCACGTAGGGGATGCTGATACTGTTGGTGGCCATCGGAATGAAGAGGGCCCGGCTCCTGACAATGGCCGTCTCCTGGGCTTTCTCCAATAGTGTCGCCAGGAACTCTGTCGGCACCAGGTATCCGCCCTGAGAGTCATCGCCTATCTCCAGGTGCCCGGCAGTCTTGGTTCCCCAAGATGTCAGGAGCTCTGAAGATTGCCGGCCGCCCAATCCCGCCTTGTAGATATCTTGGGCGAAATGGACGAACGACT
>NZER01000479.1 GCA_002690445.1 Candidatus Pacearchaeota archaeon | reverse complement strand
GTATCTGCTTCAGATATACCTAGGTTTAGCGGAGTTTATAAGAGAATGTCTTCTATGCTGTCAAGCAAGAATGTAGTAGACTTTAATGAAGGACTGCCAAAGGGCTGGGATAGCTATGTTGAAGAGGTTAATGCTCCTAATAAGAAAGAAACCAAAAAATATAAAGGAGATAAATAATGGCTATTAATGCTAGTTTTTTTAGTTCTAAAGAACTATCTGTTGGTGTCGGAATTGACAATGCTGCAGTAGGAACTGCTGCCACTAGTTATACTTATATTGAGGCTGATTCTGTCACTCCCCCAACATTTAATGATGTAAAAATAGAAAGAAGGGGTGGCTCTGGCTCTGGTATAATGACTGCTACTACTGATATGTTTCATTGGGGCAAAGGTGCAACAATAGAAGGGAGTGTAAGTGGTCTGCTGACAGATGCATTAGTTCCTCTATTAATGTCTAATGTATTAGGTACTGCTGTATCTTCTAATTCATGGACTGTTAATGGAACAAGTACATCTAATGTAACATTTGAACATGCTGATAGTAGTCCACTATCTAATAAAACATTAACATTTGCATATAATGGTGTTGGTAGTAGTACCGATGATTGTATTGCTGTTCCTGGATGCGTTATTACAAGTTTAACACTTAGTGGCGATCCTAATGAGGATGGTGGTAGAATGAAGTTTGATGCTAGTTGGATATCTAGAACACGAATTGCTATTGGCGGTACTTATAGTGCAACTGTATCTTCAGGTGCTGCTACTTATAGTGAAGACT
Source organism: Candidatus Pacearchaeota archaeon (assembly GCA_002690445.1). Next base: position 15,267 of record NZER01000479.1, on the reverse strand, counting down.
ATGTTTATTTAGGTGATTATGGTTACAACACACAGGTTGATGCTACTGATGTATTATTAAAAAGTTTTTCAATGACTATAGATAATCCAGTTGTATTTGGTGGTTTTGGTGGAAGTGGAGCAAATGGTACTCCACAAACTTATATTCGTTCAGTACCTGAAATGGCTATTACTGTTAATCCTGTTCTTAAATATGATGCTAATTGTGACCAATTATGGGAAGATGCTAGAGGTAGTGATGATGGAGTTCAGGCTGAAACATTGACTTCACCTGCCTTTGAAATGACTTCCGCAGCTAGTGATGCAAATAGAACCATTTCTATAACTGATGGAACTGTAACTGAAGTAGCTTGGGATGAAGGTGATTATCTTGGTCTTAGTGTCGGAATTAAAGCTAGGGGCGATAATGCAACATCTTTCTATTTTAAACATGCTTAATAGGAGTTAAAAAATGAGTAAAAAAATCGTAGAGTTAAAGTCTAAGAAAAAAGTAGAACTTAAAGAAATGACATTAGATGAGGTAGATTATTGCAATGATCTTGCAGTAATGAAATATGATGAAGGTGAATTATCTCATATTAGTGGATTATCTAGGACTAGGACTGCCTGGATTAGGCGGGGTATTAAGGGTGGAGATTTTAAAGATTACAAGTCAAATCTAGAGGGGTATCCTGTAGATTCTGTTATAAAACAAATGACAGAAGACGAGAAGAATGAATTAGTAACAATGATACAGGAGCATCAGCGTTTGGGGGAATAGAATCCCTCACACTTGCACTAAATGTCCATATCGACTCTTGGTGTGAGGGTTTTAAATGCGAGTTTCATACTTACCCTTATGAAGCCAAGATTCCAATAAGAATTGGAGATGAATATCCAACAAAAGTCTTCAATAATGATAAGGATGTTTTAGATGTTATAGAATTAATTGTAACTGATACAAAGGAGTTTAATGAAATGAAGGACAAAAGTTTTGATATAGCATCATCGGTATCACAACAGTTGTCCTTTTTCTCTTGTAGGAACATTGTAATGAATCATGAATCACAAAAAGATATATCCCAATACTTATATTGTAAGGAATTTAATATAAGCCCCTTTCCTGGTTCTTATGTTGAACAACCTGCTAGATGGATATCCAAAGTTAATATTATAAAAAATGCTATGAATAAACGAGAAGAACGATTACGCAATAAAGCCCAAAGAGAAGCAGATATGGGCAATAAGGGAATTTAAGATATGGATATTGATTATACAAAGGCATTTGAAAAGGGTGCAGAAATTATAGAACGAGGTAGGAAAAAAGAAATTAAAGTAACCAAAGAAGCTAGGATTGAAAATAAAAAATTACAAGATACATATAAAACTCAAACACAATTATTAAATGAATTAGTCGTAGGTCAGAAGAGAATGGTTTCAGCATTAAATAAAATTTCTGCTTCGACTATAGGTGCAACACGCAATACAAGGAATTTAAATAGACAAAATTTATTATGGGTAAAAAATACAAGAATCCTTGGTGGCTCTTTAGCAGTCCTTCGTTCTAAACTTTTAGTATTTACATTTGGTATTGCTCTTTTAGAGAGAAGTATTGGAAAACTTCTAAGTTCTTATGGGGATTTTGAAGCATCCCAAAAAAGGATAGGAAGGGTTATAAAAAGTACAGGTGGTGCTGCTGGTATAACAAAAGAAGAAATATTCGCAATGAATGCTGCTTTTGAAAAGTCAACTTCCATTGCGGAAACTACAATTAACCAAGTATCAGCACTACTTTTAACATTTACCAATATAGGTGGAGATGTAATCCCCCAAGTTACAGAGGCAGTATTAGATATGACTGTCGTAATGTATCAAGGTAATGTCACCCTTGAATCCTTAAAAACTACATCTATTCAGGTTGGAAAGGCATTAAATGACCCAATTAAGGGATTAAATGCATTGAAGAGGGTGGGAGTTTCATTCAATGCACAACAAAAATCTATAATTAGGGCTTTACAGAACACAAATCAATTAACAAAAGCACAGGGAATCATACTTGAAGAGTTAGAGAAAGAATTTGGAGACCAGGCGACACTTAAAACCTATAATAAGGCTGTATTAGCACTCGACACTTCTATTGGGAATCTTTCAAAAAGAATGGGTGAGGAGTTAAGACCTGCTATAGAGCCTTTAATTATTTCTTTAACAGAACTTATAGATACTTTAGATGCTAGTGAGGTGATAGATTTCTTACAGTCAATTGCGATGGTTACAATTGGATTCGGTGTTCTTAGGAAAACTCTTGCACTTAGTCTTGTTGCTAACGGTAAACATATAAAATCAATGGCAAAATTGGGAAAAGTATTAAAGTTAACAGCATTTAATTTTGTAGGGCTTACAAGTGGTGTTAGAAAGATGAGTCTTGCAACTAGAGCCCTGACTGTTGGCTTAAGAGCCTTAACTGGACCGTTAGGTTTTGGTTTATTAGTGATGAGTTTATTACCATCATTTTTAGGGTTAATTGATTCAGGGTCAAAGGGAACAAAAGACTTATCAGATACTTTTGAAGGTGCTAAAAAGCAATTAAAAGATTATAAAGATGAAATAAAAGCTGCTGGCAATAGCCATAAAGACCTTATGGATATTGCAGTAAAATATAATGCAGTAGAAGTAGGTGGAATTATTATTAAGACAGCTGCGTCTATTAGTTCAGATAAATTGACTATTGCTCTTGAAAAACGAAGAGTTGAACTTGAAAATAATATAGAGGCTCTTAGACTTACGAGTGTTGTGACAGGAGACTCACGAACTAAAGCAGAGAAATTATCTGACGAAGTCTTTAAACAAGTAAAAAAATATGAACAATTAAATTTTATTTTAGATGCTACATATTCTGGGGATCATATTAAAAATGTTCAAGATTACGATAAAGAACTTGGAAGTCTTTTATATATTGATAAGCAACTTGTAAAGGAAAAGAAATTATTGGCAACCGTAGTGTCTGCATTAGGTATTAATATTGACACAACTACTGGTGACTTACTAAGTTATGAAGAGGCTATTAAAAATATTCCACCAGAACTTAGGCATTTATTAGATATAAATCTTGAACTTAATACTGCTATTGATGCACAAAATGCACTTAGAAAAGTTAATATTGATCTTGCCAAGCAAACGATAGATGCAAATATTGAAATGTCATCAGCCTTAGTTAGTAGTCTTAATTCTATCTCAACTTCTTGGCATAATATGAAAATTTCTCAACTTGAAGCACAGGCTGCGCTTGAGATAAAAACTGTTGAGGAGAGTGTAAGAAGTGAAAAAGCAAAGGCAAATGCTATATCAGCGATTGAAAAAAAATTATTTGAGGATAAAAAGAAACTTCATAATAACAATATTCTAATTCAACAGGCAGCAGTAGTTGCAGAATTTGCTATAGCTGCCCAAAGAGTAACTGTTCAAATGCAAATAGCAAAGGCTGCTATGACTGCATCATTACTTGCATCTGGGGTTGGTATTTTGGGGATCATTGGTGCATTAGCATCTTTGGATGCAATGTTGACAAAGTCTCTTATAACTATTGGTGCTGCATCTGTTGCTAGTATTGGGGCTCTTCAAATGCAGAGAATGGCACATGGGGGTGACTTTGAAACTGCTGGTCCACAAATGATTATGGTTGGAGATAATCCAGGTGGTAGAGAAAGAGTCCAAGTAACACCATTGTCTTCACCTAATATTGCTGGTCCACAAGGAGGTGGCTCATCTATTACAGTAAATGTATCGGGTAATGTTATGACCGAGGAGTTTACTACCGACCAAATAATTCCAGCCCTTACAGAAGCACTTCGCAGAGGTGAAAATCTAGACCATACACACATCAACAAAGGTGGGAAAACATCCCCTCCAGAATGGGGATAGGAAACGGATTTTGGCATTACCTAAATTTGACCTCAGACAAATAAGTAAAAGAGTAAAAAATCTATTAATATATGATGAAGAAATTATTAATAAGAGATGGGATTTATGTAAAGGCTGTGAGTTTTTACTTCCTACAAATAATTGTAAAAAATGTGGATGCTTTATGGTAATAAAATCAAGAATTTCAACTGCAAGATGCCCTATTGGAAAATGGGAAAAAGAATATGAATTTATTAAGGGTAAAAAAGTAAATGGCACTCGACCTACCAACTAATTTCAAAAATGATATACAGGGCAAGGATACTGCTTTAGTTCCTGTAGTCGTAATAGGAACTTATCAACGGGGGGCTGAGGGTGTTCCTCTTGGGGATGCCTATTTTATTAGCACCAATAGTTTGTCAATACAGGTTCTGCATTCACTCGCCTATTGGGTTACGGAATCCTTTAATCCTATTTTATTAAATATTCCATCCCTAAAAGAATCCATTGATATTGAAAAGAGAAATTATAAAATATCTTCAGTTAATTTGGATATTAGCAATTTCCCTTATGAGGGACAAAGATTTTCTGAATTAATAGGCGATAATTCATTAATTAATACAGAGTGTAGAATATATTGGGTTTCACCATCAACAACATCGGTTTTACCTATTGATATATGGGGCTATGATCCGGGTGATGTTGGAATAGCTATGCAAATATTTAATGGAAACATCAGGCGATACGATATGACGGATGAAAAAGTTCGCTTCGTCATTGAAGATCGTAGCCAAGCAACACTTCATAAGGATTTGCCACTTGAAGAAAATTATCTTACAGGTAGTGATGTTCCTGATAAATATAAAAATAAACCAATACCGATGGTATATGGTCATGTTGATAAAAGCCCATGTGTTATGGATACTGGTAAAATAATTAAAATAGACAGTCATAGTATTGTAGGATTAGTTGATAATACAAATGATGCCTTTGATGAAGCAATTTCGCCACTCCTTATTAATGTTGATGATTCATATCTACCTGTCTTGGAATTAATAGATCAAGATTTGTTAAGTGTAATTGAATTAGAAGGTGCGAATACAGTCAATGAAGGAGATGCTCAATGGACACAAGAAGGTACATCTCCAAATATAGAAATTGTACCAAACTTATTGAATGATAATAACATACTCCAATGTAAGGATTATTATAAATCAACTTCTACAACAATTGTAAAGTATGATGATCCCCTGACAAATATGTTGACCGAGGATCAGAGAAAGGCTTTGGTTGATGATGTTTACGAAAGTATTAATTTTGATTCTGGTGCTGTATGGCTTGAAGGGGATGATCCTGTTACAGGTGACAATTCTATCTGGAGAAACTTCCATCAGGAATTTATGAAATTAACCATTACAACTGATCCGATTGTTAGCGATATTGTAACATTTAAGATAAAAAATATAGCTATAAATAAAGTATTGTTACCAATACCAAGCGAAACGGGTGGATATAGTGGATCATTCCCTCATAGATTATTTGTATATCCAGCAGGAGCGGCAACTTATGATCCCGATGTATTATCTGGTTCTTTCACCTCATTAACACAGGCAGGGCTAAATGGTTTATTTGGTTTTCCAGATGAAGATTGGGCTTATAACTATGAAACATCTGATATTGATTTAAGATATGATGGACTTTGTGTAGGTTGCCTAAATGATACTGGGGGATTAGGTACAAGCCCCTCAAGGAATGTTCCTGTAATATATATATATGACTATTGTGGTATGGGAGCAACTGCCCCTCAAAGTGGAACATATATAATGCGTTTTTTCGGTCATTCACATTTTGATTGGTTCGAGGGTACAGTTGAAGGTGATCATTACGGTGGCACATTCACGATTGGCAATTCTGGTGATTTTAAAGAAATAGATATTAAAACCCTTGTAGATATAGGAGGTATTTTAAATAAAGATTTCTATGTCAATGTAGATGGCAGGGGATATGCAGAAGAATTATATGATTTAGGTTCTGGTGCTGCCGAAATAGTTATTGATACAGCTGGGGAGATAATAAGAGATATTTTAATGCGAGAACTTGGGCAACCATTTTTTAATATTGAAGCAGAACAAACGGTTGCTGTTAGTCTTGGGAAATATGCTTTCACAATCAATAGGAAAATAAACTCTAAGAAACTTATAGAAGGTATTGCCTCCGTATCTCCATATATCCCACGCTTTAACAATATGGGAGAATTTAAGTTTGATGTAATTCCTAAGTTATACACAGAACCAACTCATACTATTGAAGAATCAGATGTGATTGACTTCAGTTTCAGTCGCTCAAAAATAGAACAAGTTTATACTAAAATTATTCTGAATTATAATTGGGATTATGCAAGGGAAGAATTTAATAATACATATACAATGTATTTACATCATTTGAATGTAGATACATCTATTGGAGAACAAGGAATAGATTGGGACTCTTTGAATGTTTTATTAAGTGAAGATTATAGTTATGATTATTATGGATTTAAGGCTGATGATAGTGAAAGTACCATTGTGATTGATGACGATAGGAGTAAATATATTAGAGAATTAAATACTGCAAAGGAATTTGCAAAATGGTTTCTATTATGGCATTTAAATCAGCATTTAAAGATGAAAGTTAAACTTCCTCTAAAGTATATGAATATGGAAGTTGGTGATATAGTAGATTTTAATAAAGTAATTAATGATATTAAACCATACGGAATAGATTATGGAAGGTATAGCACTTATATTAGTAACTTGGATGCTTTGTATTATGGTGATAAAATAAATACAACTCAAGCATATCCATCTTTTATTGTAACTTCTACAAATAAAACTTTAGAATGGGTAGAAATAGAATGTTTGCAGTTACATAATTTAACTGAGAATCATGAAGCAGGAGGAGTACTTGTTGATGAGGAATGTGAATCAGGAATTATTGACGAATGTGGTGTTTGTGATGGTGATGGTACTTCTTGTGTAGATGAATGTGGAGTTCCGGCTGGTAATGGAATGATTGAATGTTGGGATGGCAGTTATGAATGTGATGAATCAGACTGTCCAGAACAAATTCCAATGGGAGAATGTATAAATGATGGAGCGAATTTAGGAGAAATGACTGAAGAAGAATGCCTTAATTCAATGGCAGATATAGCAAGTGGATGTGAATTACCATTAAATTCTGTTCATATAAATCCTGATGGAACTATATTATATAATATTGGTAATAATTATGCGATGGCTGTAGGGATGACGCTAATAACCCACCCCGGAGGAGGACATTCACCTAATCTAGTATTAGGTGCTGGAATTTCGGGTCAGCACGATGTAGCACATTGGGAATCACATACATATGGATGCTACAATGCTGATGGAAGTGCTATTCTGGATGCTCCTCCCTGTACACCAGACTGTTTTCCTTTTGATACTTGTTATAATTATATGGTTTTCAAATTAGCAGACTGTCCTGATGGTGCACAATTTCCCGATGACTATATTACAGGCTGTGGTACTTTAACAAGCGTAAGCACAACCACCCTGGAAAGTGATGGGACTCTATATGCTGGGTTGGGAGGAGCCGATCCAAGTGCTCCCATTGGTTTTACTGCAGTAGCAGAATGTGCTGGGGGGGCACCTGGCACGACAATGTCAAGTGATATATATCCTGTAATAACTTGGAGTGGAATAAGCCTTCAGGGTAGTGGTGATTTGAATGGAGATGGAAAAACAGATATTTCAGATATGGTTCTTATGGGAAATCATTTATCAGAGGATAGTGATTTAGACAATAAACAATTTGTAGTTGCAGATGTACTTAGAAATAACAATGTAAGCATATTAGATGTAGTAAATCTTGCAAATATGATAGTTGGAGGTGCATATAATGGCTAAACTTTATTATGGTAATGGAAAATGTACTGTTGAGGGAAATGTAAGGGGTGTCCATATCAAATATAGAGGTGCTATTGAGATTGACGATAAAACTTCTGATTCATTTGCTATTGTTCAACAGAATAATGGCATAATTATATTTCCTATTGGCAAAGGAACCTTAAATGATTTATTTGATTATGTGGGTGAATTTAAAATATTATCAGTTCAGTCTGCTAATGAGCAGGGCGAAAAAGAACCTACAACTATTCACAAGGTAATGGATTACACAGAACTTCTAAATACCAAAAGTGAAGATATGACTACTAAAAGTGAGGATTTATCTGCTACCTATATATCGGGTGGGATAGTTAGTAAAACCCTCTTAAAACAGCCATATATTAATAATTTAAATACTTCTATTCATAATGTAGAGTTATACTTACAAGATGGCACAAAATATGATGGTTCTTCTTTTCATATTCACTTGGCTGATAATTCTGCTATGACAGGTAGTGAACATACTGAAGATTCGCAGGATTTATATTATATGAGCAGAGGTAAATTAGTTCCTACTAAAAATCCATCCCTTATTCCTCCGGCAACAAAAGAAAGAGATATGATGAATATAGCTAAAAATAAAAAACAGGGAAATAAGTATTAATGGCTTATCAAAATATAGGCACACCTCGGTTTTTTGTAGATCATTTATTATGGCTAAAAACTTTAGGCTTAGAATATTATACAGGAGGGGGTGGAGGTATTATTTCTTCCGAATCAGCCTTAATAGGATTAAACCCTTCTCAATCTAATATAGTAGATTATGCTGGTGGAGGAATACCATACGCTTTTGTAGATTATGTGGCTGCCCCTCCTATAATGACATCAGACAATAAATGGAAATCATATATTGCTATATTGGGGCATAGTTCGGCATCTGCCCAAGCAAAAATAACATTTGCTTTGGATAGTGCCCCGAATCAGTATCCAGATTATAGAATAAATTTTTCTCCTGATACTTTTTCACCTTATAATGGCTTTACTTTAGGCTATAATTTTGACAATACAGGCTCTACGATTGGATTTGGATTTGATCCCAGCAATGAAACTGATGGTTATCTTACAGATTTTAATATTGGATGTATCTCTCATGGAAATTATTATGATATGACAAACGCCCCCAATCTTTCACTTACTATGAGCCGAGAATATGGGGGAATAAAGGAATTTACTACCCATAATGGAAGTTCTATGTCAAATTTAATGCAAGATAAGCCTCCGAAATGGGGCAATCTGGGGGCATGGGAATTATTAAAGATTGATATAGAGGAACCTGAACCCGATATTCTATTAGGCGATATAAACGCAGATGGAGGCATTAATGTACTTGATGTTGTGGCATTGGTAAATATAATATTATCCGAAGGATCAGCTGAAGATTTCCCTGCTGGAGATTTAACTGGAGATGAACTTATTAATATATTAGATATTATTGCATTGATAAATATAATATTAAGTGGGGGGAGAGAAGATCATCTAGAAGTTGCCCCACAATCATTATCACGCAGTAGTAGAAGGTCTTGGGATTTGAAGTTCAGTTATATAGATGATAGTGATTTGTTTGGTTCTAACCAAATGTTGTCTCAACATTTTGATATAAGTTCAAGTGCAGGATATGGACTTGATGATTCATATTTAGAAGAATCTCAAATTCCTGTAGAAACATTAACTAATGGCGATTTTGAAGGAGATTTTATAGAGGTTCAATCTGGTGATTTTGTAGCAGAAGATTGGTGGTATGAAGGGTTTTACACAAGACAAGTATTTACAGAGGAAACTTCTAATGTATATTCTGGTAGCAAGGCTCAAAAAATTGTACAAACATATGGTTATTCTGGGAGTGGTAGCTGGGGCTTAGAAAGACATTCCGATCATTATCTTGCTCTTGATGCAGGTGTTATTTATAACATTTCATTTAAAGTTTATCGCAATATCACTAAAGAAATGAGGGTGAGGATTCGAGGGATTGATGGTGTTCCTCACCCAGAATTTTGGGAAGATGGTGAGTGGGGTGATTCAGAATGTCGATTTACTCCGACCCAAGATGAATGGTATTCTTTTGAAATACCATTTAGAGTCATGGAAGATACTCCTATTAATAGTGAGTTCTCTTTAACAATACACCAATACAATAGTATTACCGATGTTGGTGATTCTATGATTTTAGACAAATTTGAACTAACTACCACTAACATGACAACTCTTTTTAAAGAGAACCTTTTAACTAATGATAATTTTTTCTCTCAAGTATGGCATAAAACTCTCGGTGGCACATTACCATTTATATTTCAACCGGATAATTCTAACAACAATCCCGACCAGTTCGCTATAGCAAAATTTGATCCTAATAGTTTGAAGGCTACTCAATCTGCTCATAATGTATATGATATTTCCTTAAAAATAGAGGAAGTCTGGTAATGGCTTATCAGAATGTAGGCACACCAAAATTTTATATTGATTCGTTTGGATTCTTGGAGACTATTAATTATCCTCTGGATTTTAATCCAAGCGACCTACACAGATTGCTTCCTGTTTTTGTAAATAATTCCCCTATAGGCTATATTACATATTATTTTCCAGTTACATTTCTTGGTAATTATTCTTTTATTGCTGTACTTGGACATAGTTTACATACTAACAATGTCGATTATGAACTTGTTGATCCGGAAGCTAATAACATTGATTTGTCAAATGTTGTAAATGGAACTACTACTTCTGGATATGATGGTTTTAGCATATCAACATTCAATGGAACTGATCAGTCATATTTATATCTTATATTTGGGACAGGTGCTTCCCCTGTTGGTAATATTGGGTCAGCAATTATAGGCACATATTATGAGATGCCAAATGCCCCAGATCTTTCCCTCACTATAAGTAGAGAATACGATGGCACAAAAACATTTACTACTGATAGTGGTAGTTCTATGAGCAATACAATGTGGAGTAAACCTCCAAAGTGGGGAGACTTAGGAGCATGGGAACTTGGGGATAGCAATCCATCTTTAGCAAAAAGTGGGAGAAGAACTTGGGATTTAAAATTTAGCTATGTAGATGATGGAGATTTATTCGGTTCTAATCAAATGCTATCTAAAACAATAAACACATTTACAGGATTAGAGACAAGTGATTATACTGTTGGATGGGTAGAAGTAGCATGGACTGGTGATTGTTTTACACCGACTGCTAATGGATATGAAACCTTTGATGAGGTATCGAGAACAGGATTCCATGCATTTCACCACCAAGCACCTGGTGGTTCAACGGCAGGCACAGCTGCTACTATCAATATTATTTCAGGAGTGTTATATAGGGTTACTTTTAATCTATCCCTTGATCTTTCTAGCTTTCCTTCAGGGATTGCCCCCGATATTGACTTAAAACATTCAGTAGGAGGACAGTCTATAACTGTTGAAGGGGCACAAAGGGCTATAGATGGTAGCAATGAATTTATATTTACAGCAAATGATACAGACACAACATCATCTCTTGTTTTTTTACATTATTATGGTGAAGAAAGTTCATTATTTACTGTATCAGATATATTCATAGAGACTGGAACGGATATTACGGGAATTGATGAAGGTTTTAATTACAACCTCCTAACAGATATTAATTTTTTCTCACAGGTTTGGCATAAGACTTTAGGTGGAACACTTCCATTTATATTCCAGCCTGATTCATCCAACAATAACCCCGACCAATTTGCTATTTGTAAATTTAAAGATAACAGCTTAAAGGCTACTCAGAGTGCATTTAATGTATATGATATTTCACTCTCTCTTGAGGAGGTTTGGTAAATGGCTTATCAAAATGTAGCAACTCCAAGATTCTATGTAAATATGTTGGAGTGGTTAGATTCGGTTGGTTATTCAACCGGATTAGATAATCTTTTCAGAACATTACCTGTTGATCCAGTTGGAAATGGATTAATAAATACACCTCATAGCTTGTCTTTGACTGCCATGACGGATAATGGTTTTATGGCTATACTTGGGCATGACCTTCCGATATGGGAGAATTACGCATACTTAAATTCAGGGGAAACTGCAATAGTATTAAGTAATGTTGTTAATAGTAGTGGGGGTTCAACTGATCATCTTCATCCAGATTATAATGGATTTTCTATTGCAACATTTTCCGGCTATGGAGTAGATGCACCAAATGTAGATTCCTTTAATTTGGTTTATGCAGAATCCTCCTATATCGGTTCAGTAATAATAGGCACTTACTACGATATGCCCCATTCTCCTGAATTAAAATTAACAATGAGCCGAGAGATGGATGGGGTGAAGCGTATTCGCACAAAAGGTGGTGCTGATTTAGTTAATCATAAATATACAAAACCTGCTATGTGGGGGGATGCAGGAGCATGGGAATTATATGAGGGAACTCCAACTAATCAAGCACTTTCTCGTAGTGGCAGAAGGAGTTGGGATTTATCGTTTTCATATCTTCGGGATAGTGATATGTTTCCTGATGTAAGTTCTTTAGCAAATTATGAAACAATTAGTCCAGATGGCACTACATGGAATGATGAAATGAATGCTACAGATAATACTTTACTTAATGAAGATACATTCTATTCTCAAGTTATCCACAAAACCAATGGTGGGCAACTGCCTTTCATTTTTCAGCCGGATAATGCTAACAATAATATTGATGGCTGGGCAATAGCAAAATTTGATATGAACTCTTTTAAATTTTCTCAGGTTTCTAAAAATATCTATGATATAAAAATTAAGATTAGGGAGGTGTGGTAACCCACACCCCCCTTTGTGCTATGCAGGGGAGTTTTTACGGTTTCTTCCCTGCATAACCACTTGATTCTTATAATAAATTTCCTTATTATAGTTTGCTATAAGTAGAGCATCACTAATATTGAATGTCATTTTAATATTAGGAAATAAATTCTCTGCAATACCCCTTAAATAGCGTTTTCTATCTTTTTTATCCATATTGGGCTTACAATCATAATGATTCATCCAAGTTCGTGGACCAGCATATTCTACTTCTAATTCAAATGATCCCAATATTCCTTCCCAATGTCCTAGATTTTGCCCAAATGAGAACATAGAGACTACCCCATTTCCTGGCATTGCATGTACATGTTCTATAGTTACTAACACATTATCATAGGATACCCTTTCAGGAATCGTAGCCATAAGTGCATAAGCCATATTTCTTGGCGAGTCAGGACATTTAAATGCTATTGTTGTCTCAAAGTCAGGCACTTCATTTATAACTGCTACACCACCATTCTTTCCAGGGTCTATCCCTATAAAGATTTTTGGGTGTATCTCATTGTCCATTTTATATTCTTTGTCTTTTAAGTTTCCATTAGATGTCATTTAACTTTTTACTCCTATATTCTTCTATTGAATTATACATTTTTACTTTGTCTCCTTCATATCCAAGTTTAACTGAACCTGAGACACCATATCTTACCTTTGAACCTATTAGTTCTATTACATTCTCGCCCTCCTTAGACCTATTCATATTAACCTTATGGTCATAATATACAAATAGAACATTTTCTGCTACCTGTTCTATCGCCCCACTTTCAGCAAGGTCAGATAATTTTGGTCTTCCATCTCCCCTAGTTTCCAAACCTCTGTTTAGTTGAGATAATAAAACACATGCACACTTCTGTTTTTTAGCCAACCATTTATAACTATTTACTATTTTTTCCAACTGCAATCGTCTTTCTATAATCTTTTTATCAGGAACAATTAGTTGAATATAATCATCAAATATAACATCGGGTTTAAATTTCTTAACTTGCGCAGCAGATTCATCAAATGATGGCATATTATCAAACATAGAAAACTTATCTGCACTATACTTTAGTCCTATAGCCTCCTTAGTAGCCTCTAATTCGCCCATTTTGGACAGATCGTCTATATACCCTAACCTAACATCCAAATAAGATAATTTGCCCGATTCTAGCACTATTAGTTTTTTAAGCATCTCAATATTAGTCATTTCTCTATTAAATACTATAACTTTTAGTCCTTGATCTATACAGGACTTAACCATATTAAGCATAGTTGTAGTCTTTCCATGTCCTGGTCTTCCACCAATGACAGTTATTTCACCTCTAGTCATTCCACCTGACAATTCATCAATGCCACTAAATCCTGTTTTTATAATATTTTTACCACTAGATAATATGTTTTCAAATGTTTCATCCAATTCACTACCGATGTCAAATGTTAATCCTGGTCTTATATTTATAAGTTGTCCTATTGTAAAATGTGCATCATCCAAAATATTATACACATCTTGATTGTTCATATAGGCAGATTTAGAAATATCATTAGTTTGGGATATAATCTCCCTAAGTAAATGTTTCTCATAAATCTGAATTGCATATCTCTTAGCGAGACTAGGAGTTCCAAAGCTATCCCTAAGACCTGAAATATAAAGAGCAGTTACGCCACTAACTTTGTCAGTTGTTGATAATCTGCCAACTATTGTAATTGTATCTATAGGGTCTCCATTTTTATGCATTTCTGTTAAAATGAAATATAACCTCTTACTTCTTTCATAATAAAATATGTCACTAGATAGGTATGCAGTTATCTCATCTAAAAGTAAAGGGGATTCTATTATAGCCCCCAATATAGCATCTTCTGCCTCCTGCGATGAAGGGGGCATATTTATTTCTGTCATTATTTCCTTTACTTGTTATCTTTATTGTTAGTAGTAGTTGATTTATTGTATTCATCTGCACTTGATATTTCAAAAGCATTTAAATATTCATCCATACATTTATCATGTATAGTTACATATTTCCTATCCACTGATGGTTTAATAGGCTTATCACATATTGCACAAAAAAATGGTAGTGGCATTATTTTTCTCCTATAAGTTCAAGTTCATTTTTATAAAATTTTATTTCCTCTTTTAGTTGTAAAATTTTCCCCTTCAAACAGAATGGACATCCTATTTGTACCTCATCAGTCTTACATTCTTGACACCAGAATGGACTATTTTCTCCATTATAAGACATTTTTAATCCTTTCCATTATAATTTTAGCTACTTGTGGAACTATAGCATTTCCTAATCCTTTAATTCTGTCCATCCTATTGGGTATCCCATTGCATTTTCGTATAAACTTGGTGGTGCGTATTTTTTCTCGAAATTCCCCTTTATTGCCAAAAATACTTCCCTTGCATTCACATACCACTTCTGCTTGTTTAGTATTCTCCCCACCTTTACCATACTTGGTGTGTTCTGATCCACTGTCTGAGGGGTAGGAAACAAACCACATTCTGTTTCTTCTATGTAATGAGGTCGATGTCTTTGAATTGTCTTCCATTTAGTTTCTTTATGTCTTTATAAACTGGCACACCAGGGAAATTCTTATTTAAAACTTTCTGAGCATAAGGCTCAATCTCACAGAATCCTACTATATTTAGAT
>NZER01000478.1 GCA_002690445.1 Candidatus Pacearchaeota archaeon | reverse complement strand
GATTACCTTGCCGAGAACAATGTCAGGGTTGAGGAGGTTGTGAAGGGTGCGGTTACGGGCGAAAAAACACCGGACGATTTTATTGTCGAAGATGATATGGATTGGTCTGGTCCTGAATACGTTGAGCCTTCAAGAGAATACATCGAAGAAGAAATAAAGCGATTAGTGGAAGAGGAGGGGGTTAGCGAAGAGCAGGCTTCCGAGTTCGCTTATCACGATTACGCTGAGTATGGAGCATCCGCGATGATAACAGAGAGCGAATCGGGATGGTCGATACATTACAGCCAAGACGGCATTTATAATATTTTCGACGACAATGGAGAGTACGTTGACCAGATTGATACGGACGATGACAACCTGTCGCGGTGGTCATTGGCGAAAGAGCATCGAAACCGGCTGTCGCGGTACTCGCACCTGAAAGTCGGCGGCGAGGGCATGAAGGGTTTTTACGACAAGATTCTTCCAGCGGTTGCGAACAAGGACAACCTGTTTTTGGCCCAAGATAAGGTTTTTGAGATATTGGAAGGACGCGGACTGGCCATATCGAACGAAACCGCCGAAGAAATGGAAGAGGGTGTTGAAACCAAGTACGAAGGCTACCAACTCCCCGGCGGAGAGGCCTACAAAGAGTTGTTGCTGACGCTGCCGGAGAACCAGAACGCGGCCGCGTTAAGACAAAGCAATCGAATCAAGGAACTGATCGCCAGGAGAGATCGCCTAAAAGCAGACTATGAAACCACCGTTCCTGGAATTGGCAGACAGGACCTAACGCGACAGATAGAAAACACGGGCCGCCAGATAGATATGGCAATGAAAGAAACACCCAGGGATCCAAGCGCCTACCGCGGCACCCACTTCGACGAGCCCAACGTATTAGCCCATATCCGCTTTAATGAGCGAACCGTGACCAAGACAACCAGAATAGGTACATATGGGATCAAGGAAGAAGAGCAGCGTATTCTTTTCATCGAGGAGATCCAGAGCGATTGGCACCAGGCGGGGAGGAAAAAAGGGTATGGCCCCGTAACCTTTACGGTCAAAGAAATGCAGCCCGGTGAGTGGATGGTAATAGATGAGGGTACGGGCGATACGGTCAATGGGGTCATATACGACAATGAGCAGATAGCCCAGGAAGTTGCTGATACGCACCCCGCGAGAGGTACAAGCAGGGCCGGTGTCCCCGACGCCCCCTTCAAGAAAGCATGGCCTTTGTTAGCCATTAAACGCATGGTGAGGTATGCCGCAGAAAACGGCTTTGATGCGGTTGCGTGGACCCCGGGTGAGGTTCAGGCGGATCGGTATGATCTTAGCAAGCACGTTGAGTCGATCGAATATAGCAAAAACGAAACCGGAACCTATAACCTGAATGTCCACACCCCCACTCAAAGCAATGCAATAGTAAGGGACGAAATAACCATAGACCAAGTTGAAGAGCTTGTCGGTAAGGATGTAGCTGAAAAAATACAGAAGGGCGAGGGCAAAGATGTCATGGCCCGGGTAAAGTCACTTACCGGCCTTGACCTCAAAGTTGGCGGCGAAGGCATGAAGGGTTTTTACGACAAGATCCTACCCGCGGCAGCGAACAAGTTTTTCAACAAGGCGGCATGGGGGAAAGCGAAGGTCGGGACGGTTGAGATCGACTCGCCAGGGTCAGAAGGCCCATTATCCGCAGGATACCATATAGAAGAGCGCGACGGAGAGTTTCACGTTATAGATAGCGCCGGGGAAAGTGTGGCATGGAGTACAGATAGGACGGAAGCCAATAGCATTATGCAGGACGAAATCACAAGTGACGAAGATGCTGGCTTTAAGGCCCGAGAGGTCGGAAGGGTCGAAGTCCACTCTCTTCCCATAACCCCCGAAATGCGTCAAAAAGTCCTATACGAGGGCATGCCTCAATTCACGTATGCTGGTATAGAGGCAGAAACAGCCGACAAGCCGAGCTTCGCAAGGGCGATGTATCTGGACAGAATAATGGAGGATCCCGAGACAATCCGGCAGGAAACGGGTTGGTTTCTTGGTCCTGATGAGATGTGGAGATTCGAGATAGACGATAGCGTTTTTAAGACTACGCCCGTTTTTGATACCCTTGCCGAAACTAAAACTTTCGATTTCCTTGATAGTGAGGTAAAGCTGGGGGATGCCTTCCAGCATCCGACACTGTTTCTGGCGTATCCAGACATCAAGAACGTTAAGGTGCGGAAACAGTCGCCGCTTTTCGATATTTTCAGGTCAACGCAGGGGTGGTTTGACCGAGAGAAGAACGAAATTATAATCTCTCCGTATGCAGAGGATATTCCTGGAACCATAGTCCACGAAATCCAGCACTGGATTCAGGCGAAAGAGGGGTTTGCATCAGGAGGAAACCTAGAAACTGCGCTCGAAGCAGTTGACGCTGATAGGTTAAAAGAACTAGCCAAAACCGCCACCGCTGCGCTAGAAGAAGACGAGAAGGATGTAAGCGAATTGTTAACTGTTAAAAAGAGGCTGCTTAAAAGGCTTGGTGAGATTCCCAGGGGCCGGTACGGAAAAATAAGAAAAATGTCGCTCAGGTACAGGAAGTTGGAAAGCCAGGGGTCGGCCGATTACAATAGGTTCAGGGAAGGGCTACCGGAAGGCGACACAACAAACTTTTACGAAACAGAGTTTGGGAGAAGGAGCCAAGAACAAGAAAGGGCATTGCTGGATAAGATAGCCTCTCTGATAAACTCAACCACCACAGACGCCATTGACATTGTTTTCGCCAGTGAAGAGGGCGTTCCCGGAGCGATGGCGGACGCGCAAGCAAATATAGACATGGCCGCGAAAGATGTTGTGGAAATTACTGCGCAAAAAAGTAAAATCGCCCTTGCTAAAACACCAGAGGACTTGAGGGCCGCTATACAGGAAACCGAAAAAGTAAATTACGATGTTTACCAAGATTTAGCTGGCGAAATAGAGTCAAGAGATGTGTCGTTCAGAAGAGAATTTACCGCAGGAGATAGGCTGGACGAAAGGCCCTACGGTCCGACGGGAATACCAAAGAGCGCGATCATAAGGTACGGCGCCGGCGGAATAGAGAGGGGAGAGGTCAGGTACGGCGATAGACCGCAGTACCAAACAACTGGCGCCCAGGTATTAGACGCAAAGCCGGTAACTTACGCTGAAACAAGAAAGCCAACCACGAAGGAAGAGTTTGAGCTGAATCGCGTTGAGAACAAATCGGTCAAGCAGAAGGCGGCCCAGGCCCTGGGAAATATAACAAGGGGTGCCGTTAAGGCTACCGGAAAGATCATGTCTCCAATTTCCACCAGGATGAAACGCATCAGCGAAGACCTGCACTATAAGATAAGGGATCTTGACTTTAACACAAACACCGGTATTCAGGAAGACACCGACAGGCTCGTTCCCCTATTAAAGAAAGCCCGGAAAAACCGACGAAACCCAACGGGCATGACCAGGGACGATGCGGCCGATTGGGACCTGGCGAGGAAGAATTCCTCCATAGAGAAAATCGACGAACTGATAAACAAATACGACCTTGTAGAAGAGTACGGAGAGGTTCGGAGGTTGTGGGACGATCTCCACAAGGACATGGCAGAGGTTGGGTTAGAGGTTGGCTACATCGATGAATACTGGAGTCGGAAGGTAAAGGATCTCGATGGGCTCCTGGGCGAAATGGGGAGGGAGGAAAAAGACAAATACACCAAGGCCATTGAGCAGCGGGCCGCAGCCCTTGGAGTGACCGCAGCAGAGCTTGACGAGAACATGAAAGCCGACATCATCCTGAACATTCTAAACGGTATGCCGGTAGGCAGGGCAGGGATCTCGGCGGCCAAGGAGAGAAAGTTCGTCAGCATACCCGCCAGACTGAACAAGTATTACATGCACTCTGATGCGGCAGCCATGACGTACATTGCCGAGGTCCGCACAGCGATCGAGGCCCGAAAGTGGTTTGGGAAGGTTCCAGAGAAAATAGACAAGTTCAAAAAGGAATTATACAAAACACAGGCATCCATCCGGAAATTGGGAGACTCGGATGATCCGGACATCATCAATGCCAGGAAGGCGCTCATTGGCCTTGAGAGGGATCTAAAAGAGGAGCTTTCAAAGTACGCATCCCAGAGAGACTATACTGACAATATCGCCACATTCCTAAACGACCTGCGCGAAGACAAGTCGATATCCGCCAAGCAGATAGACGAAGTTGACGAGATGCTAAAAGCGTACTTCAAAAATCAAGGCCCTGGAAAGTTTTGGAGTTTCTATAAGAATTTCTCGCTACTGGACACAATGGGATCCGTCATTTCCGCTGTCACACAGGTCGGCGATGGCGCGTGGACGATGTATGATAGCGGAGCGATCCCGTACTTTAAGCATGCTGCAAAATCGGTTCCGCCTCAGAAATACAAGCACATAAAAATATCCAGAGAAGATGTTGGGTCTGCCAGAATCGGACAGGAGTTTGCCGATCCGGGTCAACTGGCAGGGGCCGTAAGCAAGGTCTTTAAAATGACCGGTCTTGAGAAGATCGATGCTATTGGAAAGGAGAGCATGTTAAACGCGCATCTCGAAAAGCGCCAGAAACAGGCGAGAAACAATCCGGAAGAGCTGGCAAAGGAATTGATGCCGATGTTCGGAAGAGACAAGTCTGTGGTTGACGGTGTTATTTCTGATCTTCAAAACGATGATATCACACGCGATGTCAGGTTCCTTTGCTACAACAGGCTTGCCGATTTCCAACCAATTTCAAAGGCCGAGCTTCCCCAGAAATATCACGAAATGACAGACGGCAAATTGCTCTACATGCTGAAAACGTTTACGATAAAACAATTCGACGCCTTCCGTAATGAGGCGTTTCATAAAATGCGAACCGGCTCAAAGCGAGAGCGCATCCAAGGGTTGAGGAACCTTATGCGCCTTGGCATGTTTTTTGTTATCGCCAATGCGGCCGGAGACGAAATAAAGGATTGGCTCCTTGGAAGGGATACGGACTTTGAGGATAGGTTCTGGGACAACGTGTTGCGGATGGCCGGTGTGTCAAAGTTCGTTGTCTGGAAGGCAAGGACAGAGGGTGTGGCGTCTGCGGTAGCAAAGCAAATCCTCCCCCCTGTCAAGTTCATAGACGCCCTTGGAAGGGACATTTATAATGCCGGCGACGACAGGGGTCTTGAAACCCTATCTTCTGTCCCGATAGTCGGCAAGGTTTTATACTGGTGGGTTGGAAGAGGCACAAGCAAAAGAGATGATCTCTGGGACCGAAGGCTACGGAAATATAAAGGCAGACTGAAAAAAACCAAGGAGAGGTACGAACGGTCAAAGGACAAGTCGGCTTATCTCCGCGCACACATGAAAGAGCTTAGAGCCTATCGGAATGTGAACAAATTTCAGGGTAGATTAAACAAGTATCGCAAAAGAATCAATGAGTTGAAGGGCAGGGAAGAGACACATTCGATCGTTAAACGCATAAAACAGCTTGAAAAAAGGCGCACAGAGATGATAAAAATGTATTTAGCTAATAAATGAGAGATGGAGGTTTACATGGCCAGAGAGATTATTAACTATGCCCAGTCGGTGTTTTCAGTAACAACCACCAACCAAATCATGGTAAAGGAGAAGAAGGCCGGACAGGACATTCGGATCTACAACAACCACGCTTCGGCTGTTACCTATCTCAATACGTCCGGGAAAGCGGGACATGCGCTTGACTTTACCAGCGGCGGTACGACCGAGATCGCGGTCGACGACGAGGTAGAGGGGGAATCCGGTGGAGCTACGGGCAACGTCGTAAAGGTCGATCTTGACTCGGGGACATGGGCTGGCGCAGACGCAGCCGGGACTATCTGGATCGACACCTTGACTGGTACGTTCCAGAGCGAAACGTTAAAGGTCGGAGCTTCTTTGAATTTAGCTACGATCGCAGCTGTCCAAGACGTAACCCGTTCGGTAAGGATCTCAGCGGGCGGAAGTTTGGAACTTCTGAACGCTGTAAACGAGATATACGTTATCGGTAGCGCGGCGCACAAGCTCGTTGTCTTTACCGGTATAAAGTCTGGTGGACATTCTTAATGACCGCGAGAGAAGCCTACACCGCCATACACGGCGGAACGTGGAATAGACGCGAGGAAAGGTCTCTACAAGACCTTTACGATGTAATCGCCGTCCTAGTGGCTGCCCCGGGGCAGATCGCAGGAACGACTCGGATAACCGATTCTGATTCGCCCTATACTGTTTTGTCTACAGACGAGCAGATTTTCTGCGATACGGACGGCGGGGCAATAACGGCGAACCTTCCGGCGGGTGTTGACGGGACTTACTATAGGATCATAAACGTTGGAACCTCTGGAAACGACGTAACGGTAACCCCAGATGGTTCGGAATTGCTTGTCGGAGCCAACAGCTCGGAGGCTCTATACGATCTTGAAACACTTTTGCTCGTATATGAAACGACAGAGGGATGGTACTAAATGAGTCGCCTTAGAGATTTCTTCATAAGGGACGAAACGAGCGGGGATCGCGCCGGCGTAACCGCGAGTAAGAACCTGCAGGCATCCATTGACGAGGACAATGTTGGCCTTGCCACAAGCGCGAAACAGTTAGCCGATGGCCATAATGTTACGCTAAAAGACACCTTTTCATATGTGGGTCAGTTCACGCCCATGAGGGATATGAAAGTGGTTGAGCCGTTCAGGATGGTAGGTACGAGCTTTGGGGCCTCTATTGACGCATTCCACTGGACAGCAACAACATCCGGCGCGAGCTCCGCTTCTGGTGTTGCAAATTCCATAGCCACCATATCCTCCGGAACCGCGAACAATGGGTACGGCCAACTGATAACCGCCCAACAAGCGGGGTTTGAGTTCGCTCATCCATTACAATTCCGGGCCGCTATCAGGATACCCGATACAACCATTGCTGAATGCACCCGGAGATGGGGCGCGTTTAATACCTCTGGCGCTGTTCCACAGGATGGCTTTTGCTTTTCTCTTGACAGCGCGGGGCTTTTGTCTGTCACTCACATTTCGGCCACATCAACGACGACGGTAGGCTCTGGGTCTTTCAACGGAGACGTGTCTGAGTACACTGTAGACACGAACGTTCACGCCTACGAGATCGTCTTTTTCACCATGGGCGCTTGGTTCTTCATCGATGATGTCTTGATACACAAATTCCTCCCGACAACAGCCCTTCTTTCCACATCAAACGATGTGTGCGTAGCGATAACCTCAATTAACTCGGCTTCTGGCACGACAAGCGGAACCATCGAGTGTTGGACCGCAATCATTATCAAGCTCGGCAGAGAGATCACTTCTCCGAACAGTTGGTACCAGGCCGGTACGGTTGCCGCAAAAATACTAAAGGTCGGGTTTGGGACGCTGCATGGCCTCGCAGTAAGCGACACCGCAAACAACTCTGTAATAACGCTCTACAACAACACGGCAGCATCGGGGACAATTCTATGGTCAAGTGGTGCTATGGCGCCTAACACGGTGCCGTTTAACGTGAACTTGCGGGGCGTTCCGTTTACGATAGGCTTGACATTGACGATAGCGACAGCGAACGCGAACGCAACGGTAATTTTTGAATAGCGGAGGAGGATCTATGCTTTTAATTCTTTTTCTGACACTGGTGATCTTACAGGCCGCAGATGTGTATCTTACAAACAGGATCTTGTCAATTGGAGGTAAAGAGTTAAACCCGATCGTCAGACGGCTTATGCTGCGGATAGGGACCGTAAAGGCGTTTATCGTATTTAAGGCCGTTATCGTGGCAGCGGTTGTCGTAGGGCTTTTCATTGCGCCGGAGGTTCCGCTTTTGATCGTTTTGGTCGGGTTGGATCTTATATACATGTACGTTGTCTATCGCAATTACCGGGAATACAGAGAACAGAACATCGAGGGCCATTAGTGTATAAAACCAAGCACTTTGAATTATACGAGTTGGTCCCCAAGGCGATCTACGAGGCCACGCCGAAGAATAAGCATCATCGGCTATGGGGTTTATTTGACGATCGTGCGCTTAAAACTCTCGATCGACTCCGGGACCGGTACGGATCAGCGACCGTAAACGATTGGCATTGGGGCGGGAACAACCAGTTTGGAGGGTGGCGCCCGGGAGACTGTGAAATCGGCTCTGATTTAAGCCAACACAAATTCGGCAGGGCTTTCGACCCCAAGTTTAAACTTGTGGATCCCGAGAATATTCGGATAGACATACTCGAGCCCTACGACCCG
Source organism: Candidatus Pacearchaeota archaeon (assembly GCA_002690445.1). Next base: position 15,491 of record NZER01000478.1, on the reverse strand, counting down.
GCAGACGAGCTTTACGCTCATATCCGCTGCATTGAAATGGACATACCCTGGCTGCACTTTGATGTCAGGAACTATACCGGCCTTTTAAAGGTTTATCCGAGTTGACCACCAATACCCTCAGAGATTCTGAGGGTATTCCGCGGGGGTAATATGGGCTTTTTAGCAAAGATATTAGGATCAGGAGTAACAGAAACGGCAAAGGGAATAGCCGATGTTGTAGACCGCTTTGTCGAGACCAAGGAAGAAAAGAAAGCCGCATCTATTTTACTGATGAAGGTCCAGCAGGAGCCGGACAGGTGGCAATCTGAGGTCAATAAAATACAGGCCGGTCACCGGACGATGTTTGTTTCCGGTGCGCGACCATTTATTATGTGGATATGCGGCGCGGGGTTAGCCCTTGAATTCGTGGTCAACCCTATTCTCGTGTGGATAACCGGATCGCCGGGGCCAAGGATCAATACCACTCTTTTGATGGATCTTGTGTTGGCCATGCTTGGTCTTGGTGCCATGAGGACGTACGAAAAGCAAAAAGGGCTTACGCGTTAGATCATGTCCACCAAGTTTTTATTGTATGTCTGCCACCACGCGCACTCGTCTTCGACACAATCGCCAGAATAGCCAAAACTTTAATTGTTCATAGACATACCTTTGAATTTATCAGATGCTACGCAATTTGTAGCATTTGTAATGCCGGATGTAGCGCCTCCAAGTTATAGGCTTGGTCCGGCGACCATTTTAATCAGGCATTCACGCCCATAGGGCGCTTATGCAAACCCCGAGATAGCCTTTCGCCGGGCCATCCTCTCGGGGTTTCTTTTTTTTCATATCTTATCCTTATACCTCTTACGGTGCATTTCAACCAGTTCTTCCCGGGTGTATCCGGTTCTCTCTATGATGTGTTTCGCAAACGACTTCGCACCCATTTCATGCTCAGAGTTATTCCCCATTCTGTGATGATATAGACAAATCGGAAGAGCCTCGTCGTCGTGGCCCTTCTTCCCGATCCCCCCGCCTTCTTTGTGTGCAGCCTCGACGATCCGGCTACACGACATATCGTTAAAGATACAAGGCTCTTTGCGTAGAAAAGCGAGGTATTTCTCATCCTTTCGGGTGATCGATTTAGGATCGGGCTGAAAGTAACAGGGCCATTTATCCGGCAAGGGGTCCACCCATACAGACATGGCTTCCGCCGCGCAGATCGGCCATCGAACCAGCACTGGCGGCCCCTTCTATCCTTCTTTTTCCCTGTTCTATCTGCTGGCTCGTATAGTCCGAGAGCGCAGCGTCAAGCAGGGAGTTTGCGTACCGGTACCGGGTTTTCTTGAAGAGCTTGTCCCAGAACCCCAATAGGGCGTATTCCCACACCGCAATGGCCAACTCTCGAGCGACCGGCACTTGTCCTCTGTGTTTTTTCGGCCTAAGCGTGAGGCTCAGACACATGATCGCTTCCCTTTGTAACTTGTTCATGGTTCCCCCTTAATTAGTTTAAATTCAACCTGCCCAAGCGTCTTGTTGGCTGATGTCCTGCACCTTCTCAATCCTGATGGCCGTTATTTCCAGCAGGGTCCGGCTCGCTTTTGCTTTCTCGTCGCCTTTCGGCATTATTTCTCCTTTTGGAGCGTATCGATGATGGTTGTCCAGATGCCAACAACAAGGATTGTTGCAAAGCAACCGACGGCCACCCCCACCCCAAAGGCCAGCCACACCCTGCCAACTTCGCTTAATCCGTACACGGTTTCTCCTTTAAAAAAGTTTCAGTTGGGCGGTTTCCCTCTTGATCCTCGGTATTGCAATATCGTCAAGGTAAACTTTTGATAGCTCTATTCCAATAAATTTGCGGTCATGGTTATAAGCCACTATCCCTGTTGTGCCTGAACCGAAAAAAGGATCAAGCACCGTTCCACCCTTTGGACAACCGGCAAGGACACACGGCTCTATCAGCTTGGGTGGAAACGTGGCGAAATGGGCTTCTGGAAAAGGCTTTGTGGCTATCGTCCAGACGGTGCGCTTGTTGCGGCCCGGTTTTACTGATGTGGTTTGATATTCAGCTTCGGTTCTTCCTGTGCGATGGATTGTGCCGTGAGAGCCGGGTTTGTTATCCCACCCTCCGGGGATCTTAACTCTTCCTGCGGGCGGTTCCCCTTCTTTGAATTGCAGCTTCGACACGCCGGAACTATGTTCTCCGCAATGTGGTGCCCCCCCTTCGATAACGGTATTACATGGTCCATCGTCAACCGTTCCATCCTTCTCCGGCAGTAAGCACATTTGTGACGGTATTTGTCTTTTATCTCTCGCCACTGCTCGGCTGTAAGATTGCTTATGCAGTTTTGCAGCGATGATCGGCGCTTGTGGACCCCTCTCGCAAGGTTCGCACGGCCCTTGTCCGTCTGATGGTATTTTCTCAGCGTTTTCTTGAACTTTTCCGTGCTCTGATATTTCTTTAGCACGGCTTTCCGTTTCTCCGTTTTCCTGTATTTGGCTTGAGAATCTCTGCCCTTCTCTGAGAGTGCCCACGTTTGCTGTGACCTCTTCCCCGCCTCTGTTTGTCTGTATTCCTTCCGTTTCGCTCTTCCGTGCTTGCTTTGATTGTATTTCCGGGTGGCCCTGAGCCTGTCCGCTCTTTGTTTTTCCGTGTATCCTCTCATAGTTACCATTATAATCATTTATCGCATCGTCGTCAAGAACGTTTTCCCTGATGGCGGTAGAGTCATAGTAATAGCGCTGACTCTTGCTCAATAAAAACAAATACTCATGCGCCTTTGTTGGCCTGTCGGTTACGCTCTCAGGCATTGGATTTTTTTTATTCCAAATGATGTCTGATCTCAGATACCACCCATCGGCTCGCAGGGCAAAGGCAACCATCCACGGAATGCCAACGAGGTCTTTGGGTTTGAGTGTGTCAACATTCCGTCCATCAACCCCACTTCGTATGGCGCTGTTAGAGATACCGGGGTTCGCATGTTCTGGCTTATGTGCGCCGCCACTCCCGTTATACGAATCTCCTAAATTCAACCACAACGTGCCATCATCTCGCAGCACACGCCGAACCTCACGGGATATCTCTACCATGTGCTGCACGTATAACTCAGGGGTTGGCTCCAATCCTAAGTTGCCACGCCATGCACCGCAGAGTTGGCAGAATTGGCCTTGAGATTGAGCCGCCTTTGAAATATCAGCGGTTTGAGTTCCAACAAGAGTTGACTTGTCTCCCGGGTGCCCCTTAGATCCTGTTGCCAGTTTGCCCCCCCACTCGTGCTCGCAACCAGCATCACTATCCCATATATCCGGCTCAGTACCATAATCACGCAATCCCCAATACGGAGGACTCGTAACGCACATCTGGACAGAACCATCGGCCATGCCTTTGAGAACGGTCAATGCCGAACCATTGTATATCTTTCCTTCGGGGCTGTCGTAGTATGGCTTCATACCCCTTTCAACTCCCTTAGCATAGCAACGTATTTATCAACGTCGTACATATCGACAAGCTCCGCGTGTTTTTCAAGAGCGTCCTTTATAAAAGAGTGCGCATCCGGACTGTCGCAGTTCTCATAGGACAGGCTCTTTGTTATCCAGTGAAGCAACCCCTGATCGTCAAAAACCGTGTCTTCGACAAAGCCGCACTTTAGCCTGGTAAGATGGTCAACCTTGTCCTGGGTGTTTTTGTTGTCGTCAAGGTTTAGATCGGCAATATACTGACAGGACCCGAAATAACAGCACAATTCCCGGTACGATCTTTCCTTCTTTGCGCCGGTTATCTTTGCCCGTAGCATCCTGTTCTCTGGAAAGGCCAGTCCGGCTTTCCGGTCTTCTTCGGAAAAAGGGATGTAGCCGCTGCCGGATCTCTGAATTACGATGTCAATCATGGTTATAAGGGCCCGCCTTCTCGATATCTGTCCAGTGTTGCGCTATAAGTTTATTAAAGTAGATTGTGTCCACTATGTCGATATCTGTCAAATTAACCCCGACTTCTAAGGAGTTGGTATCCTCATGCCACAGTAGGAATTCAATTTCTAAGTCAATAAAGTCGGCACCGTCTGGCATTGATATAAACATACGAATTCCGGGCGCGGGCTGGAAGGGAAGGTCAATTTTCCTGACATAATGCCCCCACTCGTTTACATCGTCCTCAACAATATATGAAAGCCAAGTGCTAAAGGGTTGGCCAAGCATCTCTATTTCTCCTTACAGTATTTATGGCTTTCTGAAAAAGCCTTTGTCTGGGCTATCAAGTCGCCTACCGCCGCCGGCAGGTGAATCTCTCGCGTTTCTTTGCACCGATCGCACAAGAGTAACGGAGGCTGAACATCGTATTTAATAAATATCCACGATGGTTGTTTCATCTCGCCATGCCTATAATGTCATTTAGCGCCGCACAATCCTTGCAGCCCTCCCCAAAATCCGGTATCGCACCATCATAAATCGCTCTCGCTCGATCGAGAAGCGGGTCAATGCTGTTGATATCCAGCGCAAGGCTCAGTACGTGCGGCTTAAAGGTCATGTCGAAATGGTTTTTGTGGTGGCCAACCTCGACATATCCGGGGAGCGTTTGGGGCTCGAAATAGATCAGGACAATGCTTTTAACCGGAGTAATGCCGGTTGCCTCTGCTATTTTCGCATACCCGTTTAGCTGTGTCCGGTACATCGGCAGTAGCTTGTCGGCGTTGGCGGTAAATTTCGCTGTTTTGTAATCAGGGATCACGTATCCTTCCGGCACTCGCCACAAATCATCCATTCCACCGGTAAGCGTGATCCCCTGGGGTGTCTCCATTTTGAACTTTGACCAATGGGGGGTTTTCTCATACGCGAGAACCCCGAAGTCGCTTAGGAAGTCTGGACAGTCCTTGCGTGTCTCCCTGTCCACGCTTAGGTCGATCCAAGCATGGACGATCTTTTTCGTGTACGCATCGATCGTCGAGAAAATCCCGGGAAATATCTGCCATGGGAGTTTCTTGGTGTGGAGTTTAATGTAAAAACATCTGGGACAGAAATCAGGCATTGCCATTGCTCCCAGGGCCTTCGCCGAAATTTGAATGTTATCCATGGTGATTCTCCCTTTCTGATAAACTGGTTATTTGGGTTTTTCTAAAAATGCGCTGCATTCGTTCACCGTTTCACAAAATTCACAACCCTCTCCCTGGGAATTGAAAATACCGCGCTTTATCGCTTCCCAACAATCCTCGAAAATCCCTTCTTGAAATCCGGATATGTCTGCACCCTTGAGCCACCTTGCGCTGAAATCTATCCACTCTAATCCATCAACCCTATCATCGCCATATATTATTTTTTTAGCATCCTGGGCTGTCTTGGCTATCACCGCCCCATGCGGCTCTCCCCATCGATCCTCTATTGTGTACATTCTCATATCCCCACCACATAAACTGGTTTTCCGGTCGCCCTTTGGACTGTCCCTCGAAAATAGTCTGGATCCGCATTTTCAAGGGACAAATGCAATAAGTGAATTTCTCTTACCTTCGACAGGTCGTTTGCTTTCAGAAACTTTATAACGTTTTCAAGGCTGAAATGAGAGCTATACAGCCGCTTCTTTCGAGTAGGGTCCAGGCCCTTTGCGAGTGTTTCACGTGACCAGTTACATTCTATGGCGATTATTGACAGTCCTTTAAATTTGTATTTACAGTAAAAACTGTCTGTCAGGTAAAGCAATTTCTCGGTACCGTCGGATATCAGGAAGCCTACTCCAGGCGCATCGTGCTGTGTCGGAAATGGCAGTACCTTGTATTGTTTCACATGAAACTGTTTTAACGGCTCAATTATGTGAGTCCTGTGTCCGTTCATTTCAAGCGATTCTGCCGTCTCAGCGGTCATATAACAGGGTATTCCCATCTTGGCGACTTCTGGTATGCCCTTGCAGTGATCCCTATGAGAATGTGACGCTATACAGGCAGAAACAGACGACAATTTAAAGTCCAGTGCCTTCTTGATCTTGCGGATCGGTACGCCAGGATCTATAAGAATGTTTCCCGCTTGCCCGGTGACCTGGTAGAGGTTTCCGGATGATCCGCTATGGTATTGAAGGAATTGCACGTTTTTACCGCCTCTTTGCATACTTTTGGCTTTCCCGGTTTCCCGCGGAAATAAGCATAATCGAAACAAAGCCGCTGGCCGGCGTATTTGCCATAATTCCACCGGCCGGCGGCTGGACACTTGTCACACTTCAAAACCCGGGTCCGTGGCCCGTCATTGCGTGCTCTTTGTCGTCAACCTCCTGTTGGATCTGACACTCCTTACAAAGAGGCCCATCTGTGTCAAGGATCAGGTCGCAATGCTCGCAGGTCGCCGGATCACCAGGATCGTCTTCTTCGACCTTTTCCTTAATGTCGATCACTTCGCCGGTGGCTCCGTTAATGTCGATCAACTCTTGGTTTGCCTGTGTCTCGATCTCTTCTTCGGCGGCAGCGGCAGCGGCTTGGTCGTCGGCATGTTGCGCGTGCTCAATGACCAGATCTGAGTCGGGTGCGCTGTTTACGAAATGCTTTGCGAGTCTTGCCGTGACAGTCCTTTTGGCCATTTCCCCAGGGAATTTCCCATGGACACCAGCCAATTTTATTGACCCATCATCATTTATCGGCTTCATCTTGCTTTGCTTCCAGGAATTCTTGATCTGATCCATGGTCATTAGCTCACACCGAATGGTGTTGCCTTCTTGATCAACGGCCACCGCATAGGCTCCGGTGATCTTTGAGTCGTCAATGTTAGCGAATTCCTGGACGTGCTTCTGTATGTTCCTTCTCCCATTATGGATGGACACCTGCAGGTCGTCACCCTCGTAAACCACTTCGGCATAAATGTCTTTTATTTCCGGGTTTAGCCGAAGCGCGACGGCCTTTGTGCCAAAATACGATCTGGTCATTGTTAAAACGTTGCCGTATGGAATAAAGTAACATTGCTGCCTTGACGGACTTAGGCCCTGAACAACCATGTCGAGAAGTGCGTTTGCGACACTCGCCCTGGTGCACGTCTGCAGGACAGGTTTATCGTTGCGATCTTTTGCCTGTTGGAGTGCGAGAAATGCCGAATGTATGGCATTTGACGGACTGTATTCTTCCGGGAGATTGAGTTGTCCATCTCCCATCCATCGTTGGATCTTACCCAATACGATGTCCTCTGTTTCTTTCTTAATTGCTACGATTGCCTTCGTTTGGTCTTTTGTCACGGTCGTTCCTCCCTTATGCTATCTCTAAAGATTGGTGCTGTGCGCTCACAATGAGCTTGATCTGTTGTGCGTCCGTTTCGAGCAATTCCGAGACGGCTTCGCTGTTGTCAATGAAAATAGGTGCCTGGATGCCGTAATGAGCGGCCAGCGTGTTGCAGATGTCGAGACCTATGTTGATCCTTGCCGCATTATTCATGCTATTATAAGGTACACCATAGGTCATAACCTCGCAACATTCGCGTAGGCCTTCATTTATTTGCTCTTCAAAGAGTTTCCACCGGGCCAACTCAAATTTCGCATTGATCTTTTCTTCGAGCATCGCCACTTTTGTCCTGACAAATTGCTCTGAAAGAAAGAGTTGCCTTTCCAGTTCTTCAAACTCAGCAGCGAGCTTTCTTTCCTGGTCGCTTAATTCGGTGATCCGCGCCTCTATTCGCGCGTTTGCCTCGATCTGCAGTAATTCGGCCTGGTACCCGCGGATCCTGGTCTCCAGCTGGTCAATGGCTTCCCGGGTGTCGCTGGTTTCGTCGGCCATAAACGTGGAGTCGGCTTCGATCTGTTTTTCGAGCATCAGCTTTTCTTTTTCCAGCCTTTTCTTTTCTGGATCTTCGGCATACGCTGTTTCCGACTCACCCTTGGCGACTATTAAGGCCTCTACGGCAATGCGAGATGCCTCGGTCGCGGAGTGTATCAAAAGGTCGGTCTTGGCGATCTCTTCGGCAAAGCCAGCGGCTTCTTTCGCCGCATCTTCCCGGGCATTCACCACCACTTTTCCGCGAGCGTCTATGGCGGCGAGGTTTTCCGCTTTTTCTTGGTTGAAGTCCTGGGTTGCTTTTTCCTTTGCAGTTTTGAGTTGGTCTTCTGGAAGTGCCTGACTACAGGTGGGACAATTTTCGTCTTGCTTAAAGACAAGCTCGCTCTCATACTCTTTAAACCATGCCTTGCGCAAGCTGGCCTCTTCTTCTTGCTTGGCCTCCATTGCATCAGACGCTTTTTCAAGAGCAGTTTCAAGGTCGGTCTTCATCTTCACCGCCAACTCAACCGCCTTGGTAGCCTCGACCGATGCGTCGGAAAGATCCAGTATTCTTTCCTTGTGCTCGCGTTTTGCGCTGAGCACCCTGTCAGCGTGCGCGTTGTCGATCGCTGAAATTTTGTTTTCGATCTCCCGGACCTGTGTTTTTAAGACAGCAACGTTACCGCCAGCCTCGATCTCGGCAAGAGTCTCTTTTCCGGTTTTAATGTCGCTTTGCGCTGCTTTCAGGTCTTTTTCAACGGCCAGCTTTTCCCTTGCCTCAACAGCCGATGCGCCTATTTCATCAATGCGCACCGGGATCTTGTCCAATTCCTTGTTGATCTCCTGGCGCCGGGACGCGATCACTTTCCGGTGGTCTTCCAGTGTCCTGGTACCGAGTATATCCGGCAACCCTTTAAGGTCTTTGTCGGATGCTACCACATCGGCATCAGAGATGTCCCCGCATACCTCTAAAAGGACCTTTCTCCTTTCCTGCCAGTGAATACCCTCGTTGAAATAACGTGGGTTAGAAAGCAGCCTGAAAGCGTCCTCGTCACATATATTATTGATGGCTTCCTTATACCCTTTTTCGTTTATCGGCACCCCGTCAACGAAATGTTTGGTCGTATGGCCAGTGAATACATGCTTTGCGGTCCCGCGCTTTTTCGGGTATTTTTCCTTATAGACCTTTTTCAACTTCAATTCCTTTTCTCCAAGGTCGAGGACGGCCGCTACAGTGTGTTCCAGTCCGTGAGCGGCCTCGCCTTTAAGATCCAAGCTCTTGATCTCGAACTTTGCGGACCCGAGAGAATCCTTGCCGAACAACAACCACGTAAAACCGTCGAAAATGGTTGTTTTTCCGGTGGCGTTGTCTCCCCATATTTCGGTGTTTCCGGGTTGTGCTTCGAGGGTAAACTCTGGTATTCCCTTGAAGTTTTTAAGGTGGAGCTTTTTAAGTCTCATTGTGTTTCTCCTCACCTTTCTTCTGTTGTTATGACGATCGGCGGTGGCGGTCCGTCAAGGATCGGGATCAGGATCGCCCACACCATTATAATAAGTGCTACAATGATTAAAATGGCATCTGAAACAGTAATCGGATTGTCGTTTCCCATGATAACCTCCATTTAGAATGCGGGTTGCCGGCTTTCACGGCGGGGACCTTCGGCTCCATGCGACAGCCCCAGGACAAAGGAGATAACGAGGAATTTCTGAAAACCCCGGCATGGATTATCCGCGCAGGCGAGGCGGTGAGGATCCTTATCGCGCACCTTTTACGCCTCTCTACGCCACCCGCGATTGTTGGTTGTGGGACGGGGATCGGTTACCGGGTATTTATTCGGGCATTAAAGTGGCCCCCGGCGGAGTCCGTTAACCTCCGATCTTGACCGATTGCTTTTAACGAGAGCCTGGACCGTCCCACTCGGCAAGGCCTACCAACCCCTTGGTGCCTCAAAGCCCTGCCAAACTGTCAAAGATCATCCAGCCCGGTCCACCGGTCGATCACGGCTCTGCTTCTCAGTGAGAGAGTCTGGATCGGTGTCGAATGGTCGCGCTATTATAAACTCTTCTCTCTGCCCATGGCATCCAATTCCATGGACAGACAGAAGGGTTTAAGGCGCTAAAATAGGTTTCTTTCGCCAACCGCAACCTTCCGGTAGGCAGCCTCGAAAACGTCCTTGGGGCTCCACGAAACATGGGTGTACGCTCATTTTCGCTCCTATCGTTAAGGTTTATCTTGATGGTCTGATGCTATTTTCTCAAATAAAAAAGGGGTTGTCAAGCATTTATTTGAATTATTCTAAAATTATTTTATTCACGTCTTAGAAATAATAATTGTTGCAATTAGAAAAATGCCATGCTACGCTTATTAGGACAAAATAACAATCCCTAAAATACAGAGGTCAGAATGAAGCCACAGTCTGTTAAAACAAAGGTCAACCGCCTTGTTAAACACTTTGGGTCCCGAAGGGGATTTGCCAAAGCGATCGGCGTGGAACTTAGCTATGTCTATAAGCTGGAGAGGTATGGGTTTATACCTGGTAAGCATCTTTACGCAGCAATATGTGAAATGCACCGTGGGGTTTTCGGCGGGAAATAAGTAACTTTTGATCTCTGTATAAAAAATGAAACCCGGAGCCCCAAATGCCAGGTGGACCTCAAAAGGAAAACGGGTACACCCCGATCGCCAACGAGTTGATGGACGCGCTCGTCGCAAGGCGAATACCTGGAGAGCAAATGCAATGTCTTTTATTTGTAATTAGAAAGACGTATGGCTTTAATAAAAAAGAGGATTCTATCGCTTTGTCACAATTCCACGAGGCTACAGGAATACAGAAACCGCACATCATAAGGGCGCTAAAGGCCTTGATCGACAACAATATAATCGTTGCCAAAAAAGGCAATAGAAAAGGCACAACCTATCGGTTTAATAAGTTATACACTACCTGGAAATCGTTGCCAAAAAAGGCAAAGTTGCCAAAAAAGGCAATAAGTGTTGCCAAAAAAGGCAATCCGTCGTTGCCAAAAAAGGTACCCACAAAAGACAATACTACAAAAGACAATATTACAAAAGAAAAGATAGGGTATCCTGTGTGGTTGGATCTTGTTTTATGGAAAGAGTATAAAAAATACCGGACAAAGATCAAACGACCATTGACGATCCACGCAGAGAAACTTTCACTTACGGCCTTGGATGAATTAATTAAAAAAGGCTACAGTCAGGCGGACATCGTAAACGCCACAATACTGTCAGGTAAGTGGACATCCTTTTACCCACCTAAAAACACAACCAACGGAACGGAAGAGTTAAAGCCAACAACATACGCTCAGGCCCAGGACCTTGAAAGGCGAAAAATAGCAAGGGCTTTAGTGGAGGACAGGGATGGACCGAAAGACAATACAAAGAGAACTCGCAAAGCTGGCGGTTTATTACCCGCAGGCGAAGCGGACAGTTGACGAGATTTCCATGCTTACAGATATGTGGGAAGAGGACATCGGTCACCTGGATCCGGAAAGGCTGAAAGAGTGTATTCGGCTACATCGACAGAGATCAGTTTTCTTTCCGGTGTGTGCTGACATCTTGGAAATAAATATAGAGCTAAACACAAGAGCCTATGATTCACGGCCGCTTCTTCTTGACATGGATTTAACGCCGGAGCAAATAGAGGAGAATAAAGCTGGACTAAAAGCCTTGAAAAAAAGGTTTAAAATAAAGGGTGTGTCAGACGAGCATGAAAACATTTAAATTCTTCATACCGGGTCCTCTTCCCGGCCTAAACGAGATAATGAATGTCGCACGTGGAACAAAGCGGGGGAATCTCACTGCAGCAAGACAAAAGGCAGAATGGACCTATCGCGTGGCGGGTTATATTCATCTGACAATGAACCAAACGAAAAAGGTCCAGTTTACCGGCGCTGTATTTATTGAATTCACCTGGTATGAAAAAAACAAACGCAGGGATCCAGACAATATAGCTTCGGCTAAGAAATTTTTAATGGACGGGATGGTAAGGTCCGGGCTGATCTGTGACGACACATGGAGATATATAAGTGGCTTTAGCGATAAATGGGTCGTTAATAAGACGCAACCGGGGGTTTATGTTGTTGTGAGGGAGGTTTAGGGTGGAACTTGTAAAATACAGCGAGCCGGCAATAAATAATTCTTTAAAGGATACACTGGACAGCATCGACGATGTAACAAAGGGCGCAGCGTTTGACGGTTTCTATTATAGCCGAGCCAACATTCTCCTTGGAATGTGGGAAAAAGGACGTGTTATCGCTTCTCATTTTAGGGGGGGTAAAATGAGAAGCTGGAATTTGCTGGCAAAAGAGACGGGCCGTCGAGATGTATCTCTCAAAAAATGGAACGACATTTACGAGCATCACCCAGACAGACAGGAATATATAAAAGTGGCTATGGAAAAAGCGAGAAGTTGGACAGAAAGGGCCTTGGGAGACAAAAAGGACACTATTGCCGTGAAGTGGACAGGGGATCAGGAAAGCTATACGCCAGAGAAATACATCGAATCGGCGAGGGCGGTTATGGGGAGTATTGACGTTGATCCTGCGTCTAACGATCTGGCCAACGAAACGGTGCGAGCCACCAAGTATTACACCAAAGAAGACGACGGGCTATCTAAGCCTTGGGTTGGCAATGTTTTTCTCAACCCGCCATACAGTCAGCCAGAAATAAAACAATTCATAGACAAACTGATCGACGAGGCTGAGCAGGGAAATGTCAGCCAGGCGATTTTGCTGACAAATAATAATACCGATACGACATGGTTTCACGATGCCGCCGAAGCCTCTACTCTCCTTTGTTTTACTAAGGGGCGAATTAATTTTAACAAACCCGATGGCACTAAGAGCCAACCCACAAACGGGCAGGCTTTCTTTTACTTCGGAAAAGACATGGGCCGTTTCGCTAATTATTTCAAGCAACACGGCTCAATTACGGAGGTTGTACAGCATGGCCGGTTTACCTGAAACAATATTGCACCCAAAGAAGTTCCGGCAATCGCTTCCACCAGGCTACGATGGTGCCTTTGATTGGTCTTGGACCGATGGATGTTTTGGCAATACGACAATAGCGCCAATGGATATTGATGGCGTTGTCGAGCGCCATGGCAGGATTCTTGTATTTGAGACAAAAGATGTCGGTGTCGAAGTGAAAAAAGGGCAGTTGATTACGCTGACAAGCCTTTATAAAATGGGGGATTTCACGGTTATGTTTATATGGGGGAAGACCGAGCCGGAAACTGTTGAGGTTTGGTATCCGCCGCCCTATAATTATAAAAGAAACTACACTGGCGTGGCGTGGGCCAGAAAGGTTGTGGCGTGGTGGTTTGAATACGCTTCCGCCAAACCGATGCCAGCGTTTATGTAGTCGTAACGGAGGTTTAACTTTTAATTATGGAGGAACAACCATGAACATCGAAATAATAATAAGACACATTAGTTATGTATAAATCTATCTCTTTGTTTTCTGGCGCAATGGGCCTTGACTTGGGCCTTGAAGAGGCCGGTTTTCAGACCCAGGTATGCGTCGAGAACAACAAGTTCTGTCAACAGACGATTCAATCTAATCGCTCTTGGTTGCGGAACCGCGACCTTCCCGTCTTGGATGATATTACCGAAATCAGCCCAAAAGAAATCCTGAAGGTTGCAGGACTAAAGCCGAAAGAGGTTACCCTTGTTAGCGGGGGGCCGCCTTGCCAGTCGTTCAGTACTGCTGGCCGTAGGAATTCCATTGGAGACCCAAGGGGCAGCCTCTTTAGGAATTTTATCGAGGTCATAAATGTGGTGAAGCCCAGGTTCTTTGTCATGGAAAATGTGAAGGGGCTTGTTTCGGCTGCTATCAGGCATTGTCCTTTGAAAGAACGCAATAAGCGGCCATTGGAGCCAGAAGAGGAGTTGGGATCTGCCTATAAGGTCGTATTGGCCGAGATTAAAAGACTTGGGTATACGTATGTAGAGGGTGTCTTGGATGCTGTCAACTACGGGACGCCCCAATTTAGGGAAAGGCTCATAATAATCGGATCAAGAGACCATGAGGATATTTTTCTTCCCATACCTACACATTTTATGCACCACCAAGACCCTCTATATCGGTGGAATACCCTCAAGGAGACAATTATGGACACAGAAGAAGACCCTGGGCCTTGTGGAAGGTTCAGCGAAGAAAGGGTTTATTATCTCAAACAAGTGCCCCCCGGCGGCAATTGGCGAAACCTGAAAAAGAAAGAAATCCCTGTTGCCATGGGAGGAGCGTATGCTGCAGCGGGAGGGAAGATGGGGTTCTACCGTAGGCTTGACTATGATCAGCCTTGCCCCACGTTGGTAACCAGCCCTCTGCATAAAGGCACCATGCTTTGCCACCCAAAACACACCAGGCCACTAAGCGTGAAGGAGTATGCAAGGATTCAGCAGTTTCCCAATGACTGGGGATTCGAGGGGAGTTTAGTAGCGTCTTACAAGCAAATCGGAAACGCAGTACCTGTAGGGCTGGGCCGTGCGATAGGGATGGCCATCCGGGCCACCATCAACGGAGACAAAACCGTCAAAGTGAAGAGAATGCGCGGAACCAGCACACATAACCAATACAAGAGCAATAATACAAGACAACGGAAAGTTGCGCTTTCCTCTTGAGCATATCCATAGAACAACAATACAGGAAGGAAGGATGACAATTACAAACAGACAAAGGGCTTTGATCAGGGGCGAGGTCAATTCGTTTCTCCAAAGAAGGTACGCAAACGTTCAGGGCTTAAGGTTAGCGCATCTGAACATAAATCCTTTTGTAGCCCGAAGCCTTGCCACACACCTTGGTATCCAAGATCCTAGGGCCCTGATAAGTTTTTTTGTTAGGCAGAGGGTGGAAAGGGGTATTGTCACCGCAATGGGGACTCTTCTCCAGAAGATCGCAACGCTGTTTGCTGACAGGACAGGCGTTGAAGGCGCGGATATCCAGGTTGATAGGGACAGGAGATATTATGTCGAATTGCCTCTTTTTGTGCTTCACCATTTCCGAGCATTGCTTGAACCTCCGCCTTGATTGATATTTCTTTTTATATCAAATAGTTGTCGGTTTTTCAAGCCCTTTTTTGCTCACTTCGCGACATAATTCGGGAATAAAAATGTACGAAGGTAAAACCGTGGCGAAGGTTGAGAAAGAGATCGATTCTCATAAATTAGCCGGAGCCATTGCCCAAAAGGACATGGTAACCGGCCTGTATTATCTCCGTAACGCCAACAGGTACATGAAGAACCCGAAATACAAAAACGCTACCTGGGAGAGGTACCTGGGCGACAGGTATGGCATGAGGCCTGGGACCTATGACAAGATGTGCTTTGCCTTTCTTAATTTCCCGGAAGCCGCTGTAAAGTTGGGGTCTGGAATAATTAACAAGACAAAGGACCGGTGCGGAGCCATAAAGATGATCCCGGCGCTTGACGAAATTATGGACCTTCCAAGGACAAACCGCACCCCATGGACTGAAAGGGTCGATTCTGTTATAGATAAATACGCAAGGCCGGAACGAGAAGAGCGGCCGGAGACCGGAACCAGTCCATCCAAAAACGAGCTATGGACCGAGATAAACAGGCTCCGAGCAGAGCTATCGGCGAAGGACAAGGAGCTCGAAGAGGCTTACGCTCAGATCGAAAAGATGAAAGCCACCATCGAAAAATTGAAGGCGAAGGGAAAGCCATGAAACGAAAACTCGGAGAGATATTCACCGATTACCAGCAGCGCCGCCGGCAAGCTAACGCCAACCTGAAAAAGAAACTCGGGACCGTAAAGCGGTT
>NZER01000477.1 GCA_002690445.1 Candidatus Pacearchaeota archaeon | reverse complement strand
TCATGAGAGATTATTAGAGGTAAGTAAAAATTCTATGATATCGCTTATACAAGAAAAACATGGTGGTACTAGCTATACAGAAGCTGGTCAAGATATTTTTAATGAATATTATGATAGTATTCAATCAATCCTAGATAAATACATAGAAGAGGAGAAATAATATGTTAGTAAGTACGTGTTGTAATATGAAGGCATTCTTTGGATTCGGTGAATCCTATGGATTGCAATTAACTAAAGAAGGTGTATATATAGGATTATGTGGAGAATGTAGAGAACATACTGAATTCTATTTTGAAGAGGATAATAATAATGAGTAATAATACTAAACAAATAGATGGTCTAGAAGAATGGTTATACCTAATAAAGAGATTCGGTATGACACCTAAAGAAGCTCTAGTTACTATGCAAGAGCATAAGCAAGATGTTGCTAGTGTCCTTCTATATCTAGAGAAAATACTAGCCTCATTCACAATTAATATAGGAGAAAAATAACTATGGAAAGTAATCTAGATAATAAATTAAAAGAGATGCTTAAAAATACTACAGAAGTTGAATTAAACAGGGAAGGTCGTTCTCTAGAGTCAGAACATAATTTTATAATAGAGTCTGTACCTGGAGGTATTGGAAACTTTACTAAATCTGCTATATATATTTGTACTAAATGTAGTGATGTTGGTTTTAGAGGTGACAATCTTCCTAAAGTTGGATGTTTTATAGATAAGGAGAACTAACTATGAGTAAAATTAATGAGTATTTAAATAATCCTAGCCAAAAATGTAGCCTATGCGGAGTAGTATTTCCATTCTTGCTTATAAAAAATGAGTTTACAGGAGAACTATATTGTAGCGAAAAATGTAAGAATACTGATGGTATGATATCTAGATGTGATAGTGAGGAGGTATAATATGTGGTCAGTAGGATCAGGAAAAATGCTAGGTATTCCTAGTTTAAATACAGACACTACTAGTAATAAGTTCTGCCATGGGATGTATAATTCCAAGCAAGACATTATATGTAGAGAGTGTTATTCTATGAGTATGTTAAATACTTTTAGAAAAAATTGTAAACCTAAGTTTCTTAATAACTCTGAGTATCTTTCTACTAAGATACATCCTAGACAGTACCTACCAATATGTCCTAGTAATGTAGGACGTTTCCATAGTCATGGGGAACTTATAAACTCTATACACCTAGAGAATATAATGAATATATGCCTTAATCAACCTATGACTACGTTTTCCCTATGGACTAAACGTAAGAATATAGTCAGTAGAGTCCTAAAGGATAGGGATAAGCCTAAGAATCTAATCCTTATATACTCCAATCCATATATAGATAAGCTAGACGTAGAACTACCTAAACATTTTAATAAAGTCTTTAACAACGTTAGTAAACCTACTAGCAATGTTAATTGTAGTAAGAAGTGCCTAGAGTGTATGATGTGTTATACACTAGGAAATCCGATAACCCAAATAATAGAGGTAAAAAAATGACTAACCATAAAACTGGAAGTAATATCGAAGTAGATAAAAAAGAGTTACTAGCAACCCTTATGCAGATGAGAGATTTAGACGAACTACGTTTAATTCGTTCTGCTATAAGTGATAGAATAAAAGAAGTAGCAAATGCTATAAAGTACGACCTAAGGATAGGAGATCCAGTCCTAATAAAAAGTCCTAGAAAAGAGCTAAAAGAAACAGGAACTATAGTAAAAGTGAATAGAACTAGAGCCGTAGTTAATATAAGTGGAAAAGAATGGAATGTTCCTTTTTCCCTACTAGCTAAACAATAGAATAAAACAATACAAAATCAACCCTAATAATATAGGAGAAAGACTATGAAAGTAACAGACTCTACAACAGTAGAGATTAAAGATGAAGCAGTTGTTATAACTAGACCAGAAGTTAAGTCTACACTAACACATCTGAAAGAGGCTATAGCACACACACTAGATTCAAGTGGTTTCTATATCTCTACTTGTGAACCTAGTATGGAAGTCTCTGACTATGATGAAGAAGTTACAGTAACTCTAAATAAAGAGTTCGTAGGTGCAGATGAGTTAGTAGATGATCACTTCATTAAACAAGTAATAAGAAGACTAGAAAAACAACAAGCAAAGGAGAATAACAATGGCTAATACTAACCCTTGTGGTAAGACTAGAAAACTAGAAGATCCATATGAAGTATGGAATTGTAGAATGGAAATAGGCTTTGAGGTTCTTAATATAGAATATCGAGTCCTAAAGAAATATCAATCTCCTAAGAAGGAAGCAGAGAATCCATTTGCTAGATGGTTTACTGCAGCTAAGTCAGAAGCTACGTTTGGCTCTTGGGAATATGGAGACACTTATGTTAGAGATATTGTATCTAGCGGAAGAAGAACACAATGATAATAGGAATGGTTATATATGGTATATTAATGCTAGCGTGTTTAATATGGATAATGAAAGGAGACCTATAGATGAAAAATGGGTATAACATAGGATTCGATAATGACGAGTTTGGCACTACCAAGGTATATCTAATACCACAATGTAATCATATGTCTCACCTGAAGAAGGTAGGATATATAGATGAAGACGATACCTTCAGATGTGCTGACAGTGAATTAATGACACTAGAAGTAATGGAAGCTATAGTCAATCATTGGAAGACCTATGGTAAGTCAGAAAAAATGAGACACATAAAACTACTTAAAACAAAGCAAATGCTAGTTGACCTTGAGGAAATGTCATAAGCTAACATTCTTCTAATAGAATAAATCAATAGGGGGGAGTGAAATATCTCCCCTCTAGAAAGGCTAATATGAAAGAAATAAATAGAGTAGACTTAATAAAGTTAATAGAAGAGAATAGAGACCCTAATACTATATTCTCTGTAGTGTTTTTAAAGAAAAGTGGAGAGATTAGACGTATGAATTGTTTACTAGGAGTAAAGAAACACCTTAAAGGTGGAGTGTTAAAGTATAATCCATCAAAGCTAGGTTATGTAATAGTTCTTGATACTAGAAAGCAAGCATACAGAACAATCAATCTAAATACCATAAGCAGTATAACCTCAAAAGGAGTAGAATATCATGTCACAGCCTAAACATAACCACCTTGTTAGGAATATTCCTAATACAGAAGAAAATAGAAAGTTTATTAAAAAAGTTAATAAGATGTCTAAAGAGAGCGACTCTATATGGAAATTATTTATTAAGTATAGAAAGCCTAAAGAAGGGTTTCACTATGGTAGTGGTGGTAGTCTTAAATGTAAGAATGCCAATGCTTTTAGTGTATATATTGATGATCGTAGACCACATAGAGATAGACCGTCAGAACGACATCGTAGCAATCTCTTTGGTCAGGTCTGTGAACTAGAAGAAGAGAATGAAAAGCTAAAGAAAGAACTTGCTATATTTAAAAATCCATATATGGAATGGTCTCTAGGTGATATAGAAGATGAGTTGTTTGAAGTTAAGGAGAAGATTGTAGAAGACTTTTTAAGAGAGTTTGTAGATAAAGAGATATGGGAAAATGAGAGAGACTATAGAAAGATAGTGCAAGAAAAATATGAACTCCTATCTCAGGCAATAATCTATAAACAGGAAGGGCTAGAGGGAGGGCTAAATGAAACCTACAACAGTTGATACAATAATCGACTTCCTAGCTAGAAGCAGTAGAATCTTAGGACTAATAGCAGTGATTTGTGCATGTTGTTTGTTCTGGGGTTTAATAATAAAACACATAATACTAAAATAAAAGGAGTAACCAATGGGTACTATAGAAAATGCCTACAACGACTTAGAAGGTGCTAAGATAGTAAAGATAAGAGAGATGACTAAGAAAGAGGCAGACAATGAGTATTGGGATTTATCTCATAATGGATGTAGAGTATTAGAACTAGACAATGGTGTGTGTCTCTATGCATCACAAGACTATGAAGGTAATGGTCCAGGTGCATTGTTCTTCTACGATAGAAAAGGTACAACATATGCAGTATAAGGAAAAGTTAAAAGACTCTAGATGGATAGAGTTTAGAAAGAGAGTCTATAAGAAAGATGATCACAAATGTGTTATATGTAAGACTACAGATAGACCACTTCATGCTCATCATAGATTCTATGAAAATAATAAAGAACCTTGGGATTACAATATAGGAGATTTAGATACTCTATGTAACTGGTGTCACGAATCTTTACATGGTAATTTTGGGGATTGGCTAGAACAATAAAGAAAAGGAGAAATCAAATGCCTAATTGGTGTGAAAATAGACTAGTAGTAAGAGGTGAAAAAGAAGATATGACTAAGTTTCTAAAAGTCATAAATGATAAGACAACTAGGTCACAAAACCTTCTAAATGCATTTATTCCTGCCCCTAGTGATGAAGAGGATTTGTATCATTGGCACATAGAGAACTGGGGAACTAAGTGGGATGTAGATTTTGAAGATGCAACAATAGAAGATGATTATGCAGAGTTCTCATTTGATAGTGCTTGGGGGCCGCCTGTTGTTTGGCTAGAGAAGGTTGCAAAGAAATATCCTAAGCTAAAGTTTTCTCTAAAATATGAAGAGCCTGGGATGGACTTTATAGGATGTGCAAAGGGTAAAGATGGTGTGATAGTAGATCAATCTATAGAATGTTGGGTGAAATAAGATGGGTGATACTTATAGATGTGAATGTGGACACATAGTTCATACTAATAGTAAGAAACCACCTCAATCTTTAAATTGGAGTGATGGTCATATATGTATCCTAATTAAGGAGAAAGAAGATGAAAGTAAAAGAGCTAGTAAAACTACTTAAAATAGAGAATCAAGATGCAGAGATATTCGCATATCTAGGTGCAGAGCAAGGCTTTAAAGTTGTGGAAATAGGACATAAAGATGGTGCAGTTATAGGCAAAGGTATAGCAAATGAATACAGGACATTTGTTCTATTACCTATAGAAGTTCCTACGGAATTCGAGCCTTGGGCAACGGAGGAGTAGACAAGAGAGTAACTAAGGAAGGGTCAAGCCGTATAGGATATTGACGGCTCTCTCAAACAGAAAGACTCTAGGGGAGAAATCCCCTAGGGTTTTTTCTTATTTTTTTCTTTTTTTTTAGAACTCGTTTATATCTTAGTGTTTATATTTTTGACCTTATAAAATTGATGTCTCACTTATATTTCACCCATGAGACTTTTATGTCTCATTATATCTAAGGAAAAAAAGATTAAAAATCTGAAATGAGTGCTTGGAAATGTGATGGTGATCACACTAAATTATCATACCCGAAAATCAACAAAAAATCGTAAGGAAAGCAA
Source organism: Candidatus Pacearchaeota archaeon (assembly GCA_002690445.1). Next base: position 3,841 of record NZER01000477.1, on the reverse strand, counting down.
TGAAAAACCCCATAGATGTTCAAGGTATCTACAATGATTATATTGTTAAAATAGATACCACTAGAAGAGAAGAACTACAACAAACAAGACCCCAAGATCAGCCCTATTACAGACCTTCCTCTGCAGGGAAGTGTTCTAGAATGATTTACTATGAGACTATAATGAGAGCCGAACCTAGCGAAAGAATCGACAAGCGTGTCAGACGTTTGTTTCGTTTAGGAAATCTGATACATGAGGACTTGCAGACAGCTTTTTTAAAAGCAGAAAAAAGCGACTATTACTTGAGTATAAAAAACATATATATATATAATATATATACAGAGAAAGAAATATTATTTAAAAGTCTAAGAGTAAGAGGTTTTATTGATTTACTTGTAGAATTAAGTAATGGAAGTATGTTTTTATATGATATAAAAAGTATAGGATCTTATCCTTATAAAAAGATTTTTGCACGAAAAGCAGAAATAAGAGAACCGTCAGTCCATCAAGAGTTACAATTAGCCACTTATGGGTTGGCAGTTAAAAAAGAGTTTGGAAGATTAGATGGGATGTTTATCTTATACTATAACAAAGATACCTCAAGGTTGCGTTATAAAGAGGTTAGCAACGATAGGTTGTTAACTGCTCTTGGTTTTTGGGAAAGAATCAACGATGAACATTCCTCTGGTCTTCCATCTCTTAGACGTGGCATTTCTCCAGTAGCAGATTGGGAATGTGGCTACTGTGATTATAAAACTAGATGTGAAGAAGATAGAGAGAAAGGGTTATGATGAAAAAATATACAATCAAAGAGCCTATATGGGCAAGTCGTAGTGTGGGAATTGCAGATTACAGACTTACAGATGATCTGCTTGTAGATATTTCCTATAAAGATAAGTCGGGCAATGTGTTGTTTCCAGGCGAGTTTTTGGTAAAGAAGGATGTTGCCAAGACCTACCCGATTCAAAGGCTTAAAGGAAATCTTAATCTACATATAATCCCTATAAATGATTTAATGAAATGGAGACAACAATGAAGATAGTAATAAAGACTAAATATAATGATGATCTATGTGATATTGATATTGATGAAACTGGAGTAATAACGTCATCTGATTGTACTATAGAAGATATTGACATGAACGATGATATGGTAATGACGAGGAATGTTAATTATTTAGAGGTTAGGCTCATAAATTAAATGAGAAAATATAAAGGAAAAAGAATGAAAGAAGAAATGGCAGTTATAAATGGAGAGGGGACTCTTATAGAAACAGAGGATATACTACAATCCAAGCATAGTAATGTTTCTAGCATCCCTACACCAAAGGCTTTTGTTAAGGATAAGGGTGGCTTTGACTATGTAGATGAGGCTTATATGAGGCATCAGCTAAATACTCATTATCCTATATGGAAGTGGGAAATTATAAAATATGAGTTTGTAGGAGACAAGGCAATTATAGTGCATGGCAGACTTACTATCATTGATCATGGCGTAGAACGTCATTTCGATAGCGTAGCAGCCCATAGAATCGCATCAAACTCTAAAGGCTATGTTGATATAGGTAATGATTTAAAAGCCGCTAATTCGGACTGTTTTAAAGTAGCGGTCAATCGTCTCTGTAATGTAGCAGATGACGTTTATAGGAAAAAAATTCCCGATCTTAGGCTTACAGAGGAACAGAGAGATGAAATAGGACGTGCTTTAGATGGTATAGATCATGTAACTATAGGAAAAGTCTCGGATGGGATGGAGAGTTTGGAGATTAATTCTACAAACTATGAGGCAACAATAAAAAAGCTAGAACAAATAAAGGAAACATAAAATGACATCAGTACTTGAAACAAAAATAGGAGATACACATCATATGCATTACTACGATCCAAAAGAAAACACTAATGTTAGTTTAGTTCCTAAGCAGTTATATCCTATGCATGCAAAATCACTTGCACAGGATCAGATTAGGGAAGTTGACGTTAAGGGAAAACATAGAGCTAAAGTTTATAATATTGTCTATGAAATTGCCGAAGAATGTGGTAAGCTTACATTCAACACTAGTGGTGGCGAGGTAGGTGGGTCATCGTTTGTGGGTAAGGAGGTCTATGCTACAGGCATATTCATGTTCCTAAATCCAAAACATGGAGACACCTTTGAAGCAAACAATGGTGCTAATGAGAGATATCTACGTTTCTGTGAGACTATAAGGATAAAATGTCCTGAAGTAGAAGTAGATATAGAAGGTGAAAGGCGTATGGTTAAAGAGTTCCCTGCACTAAGTAAGAATGACATCATAGGAAAACCTATCATGGGACTTATAGATATTGTGGAATATGTTAAAGATGGAGAGACTAGAATATCGTATAAGGTAAAGGACTTCTCTCCCTGGATGGAAGGAAAAATCAGGGACTTTGAACTTGATGCTCTTCCATTCTAATGTTCAGCTTAGATAATAAGCTGAAGGTTTTAATTTTCCTTAAAAAACTTCTTAAAAAGGATGTAAATTGGGTGTGTAGAAAGGCAAACATTTCTAGGGCTACATTCTATAGACATAAAAAGAAGTTAAATGGAGAGATGGTTATTACCGAGAGATGAAAAGGAGACTAGGGTCTGTGACTCGTGTGGCAAATATAAGATGAAGGCTCAGTTTTATAACTGGTATTCACATCCTGCATTAAACAGAGTTATAGGAAGTAGGCTAAATGGTGCTATATGCACCCCCTGTGCTAAACGTGAAGCAGGCTCTAGAAACTGGGACAAAATAAAGAAGTGAGTAAAAGCTTGGCTAAAGAATTATTTTCAAAAACAAAGACCCTAGAGGCAAGATTGGTAGTAAGAACATGCCAATATCAAATAGCTAAGGAAGGGCTAAGTATTATAGTGGCATCTAATGACCCTATGGGTATTGCAGAAAAGACACTGAAAGCTATGGAAGAATGCCTCCCTTAATAAATTTTGGTTACACCTAAGAGGTGGTCGGATAAGGAGGGGGATGGAATTAATATTTATCTCCCTCCTAAGTTTATGAAAAACGAAGATAAGATAAGGCAGCTTGAAAAAAGGATAATTGAATTGGAGAAGAACTCTCATCCTCCTGTAAACTGGAAGGAACTTATCCAAAGCAATACAGCAAGGATTGAAGAGTTAGAAAATATTAAAGGAGAATATGAAGAACCACGAGAACATGATTAACGAAAATAAAATGGTTAGTCGTTTTTATGTAGCAAATTTTTATGAAGAGCAGTTAAAGAAGTTTAAAAAACTAGGCATGGGAAAAGAAACAGAGAATGGAGTTATAATAACACCTACATTAATTAAAGTAACAAAAAAGAGACTTGGCGAACTTAGAAAGATTTATAGAAAAAATAATGAGATATAAGTCGTGGAAAGCCAAGAGTTTACTGAAATTATAAAACGTATTTTACAAGAGAATAGAGATCTTAAGGATCGTCTTGATATTGTAGAGAGTATACTGCATTCACACTTACCGATTGTAGGTAATGAATCATCTTGATCTGTTCAGTGGAATAGGTGGATTCTCTCTAGGAATCAGAAAAGCAGGAATAGACCCATCATGGGTAGGCTATTCCGATATAGATAGTTACGCTAATAGTATATTTAGGAGACATTTTAATGAAGCAGAAAAACTCGGAAGAATTGAGTCTATTCAACCTAGAAGTTTGCCAAGGCTCGACCTTGTCACTTTCGGATTCCCTTGCCAAGACTTGTCAGTTGCTGGAAAAAGAGGAGGACTCAAAGCATCACGAAGCGGTCTATTCTTTGAGGCAATGCGTATCATCAGGGCTAAAAGACCCAGATATATCATCTTTGAAAACGTCAAAGGTCTTCTCTCAAGCAACGATGG
>NZER01000476.1 GCA_002690445.1 Candidatus Pacearchaeota archaeon | reverse complement strand
TGCGCGGTGCATAAAGCCGCAGTCGGTGGTTGTCATTTCGCGTATTCCGTCTTCGTCAAACCACGTGGGCTGCACCCACGGATAATCTAGGGATTCAAATACGCCCTTCTTAACAAGTAGCCATCCAAAGCCAGTATAAGAAACTTTAAAAATATCTTTTCTGTCTACAACGTCTCCTGGCCTTAGGAACTTAAAATAGCCGTTCTTCTTGAAGAATTCTTTATCCCAGTCTTCTACTGTGGCAAAAACCTCACCACCCTGCATTAAGTATAAGCCAGAAAGAATACTAGTGTTTGTTTCTTTTGCTTTATTTAATAAATTTAAAAAATGCGACGGCTCGAAAACTTGGTCACTGTCTATCCACATCAAATAATCGTAGTCAATTTTACCTTGGAATGGTTTTTGGTTTTTGCCTCCAAGAGCGCTTCCCCCGAGGCAGGCATTACACACAAAGTATCTGTTTACGTGGTATTTTTGGGACATTCCCCATTGAATATTATTACTGGGGAGTTTGCAAACAAGGTTGGTCCAGCTATTTAGAAAGTTATCTGAAAAAGTGCGTCCAGGTAGGCAGAAAATTATTTTAGTCGCTTTACTCACAAACTATTTTGTACTTCATCTAGCTGTTTTTCAAGTTTGTTAAAATGTTGTTGTTCTTTTTCTGTTCTAGAGAGTACTTCTCGCATTTGGTCAATGGATTTTCTGACGTTTTGTTTCGCGTCGGGGAGCCATGAGTGTTTGGAATAGTACTCAAGGTTATCCTCGAGATCACTAAACTGGTTTCTGTAAAAATCAATAGACTCTTGTATAACGTCAAATTTTTCGTTTATTGATTTAATTTTTTGGTATATTTGATTGTCTGTCATTTTATAAAAAAAGGCCCGCATCCGTACTAAAGTATGCGGGCCTTTGAGTTTTGCCTTATACCTTATGCTTTAGTTTTTCTTGCCCTTTTTGGGCTTTTCTTTGTCTATGCCGTTCGGGCCAAGCGTGACCCTTTTTTCCTTTGTTCCTAATGTTACAGAAGGAAAAGGAACGTCAACCGCAAAATAGGGAAGCTTGAAGCTAATCCCCTTTGTGGAAAGATTTGCGTCTGGCATGACGCCAGCTTTTGCCCCAACGCAAAGCGAGGGAAGCGGCCATTTTAGTTCTTGCCAAAATGCTTTTACTGTCGGCACGGGCTTCCAGCTTGCGCCAAACCAGCCCGCGTTGGCGGAGCTGGCAGAAACAAACATGATAGCCATTACTGATAAGATAGATAATTTCTTCATAGTCTTTATTACACTAATAATACTATTGGATCTTGATTTTTCTAGGCTTGGTGACTTCTTTTTTGGGTAGGGTCACTGTGAGGATTCCGTATTCTAGCTTTGCTGAGATTGACTTACTGTCAATATCGCTCTTTACAGAGAAGACGCTTTTATATTCGTTTTTCCCTTCTTTTGAGGCACTAAGTGTGAGCTTTCCATCGTTTACTTCAATGTTGATATCGTCTTTCTTGTATCCAGGAAGCTCTGCTGAGACCGAGTATACGTCTCCCTTGTCTTCGATATTTGTTGAGCGCGGGTCTCTTTGTGCTTGGAATACGTCGTCCAAGCAGCAGAGTGCGTCGCTGAAATCCGTAAAAAAGGGGTTTAAATGTCTAGTTAATGTATTCATGCTTTACTTGTAGCAGGAGTCGTGCCAAGTTGGTTTTTGCTGTTTTTCTTTATATATTAACAACTGTGTGTCACACTTGGGTCAAGTTGTCTCAGCTACTGTGCCATTCGCTGTGTCAGTTTTGATCACGTCAATAATCTTGTCGAGCGTGTTTGAGTATGTAAAAGACTCCTGAAGCTTAAGGCCTTCTTTATTTTCTTGTTGGCACGTTTCTTCCGCTTTCTCCATCGAGGCGACTAGTTCGTCTGGGTCGAATGTATAAATATTTCCTTGGTTGAATGGGCCATCAGGCGAGAAAAATACGCCGTCTGCCGCGGGTTCTTTGCCGTTTGGTTGTATTAGTATGGAGTTCTCTTCATTGGCCCAGTCTTTGTGGGATGAGGCATTAAGAACGATGCTCCATTTACCTAGGGCGCTAGCGTTAAATGCTGGTAGGTTCCAGCCTTCTGCGCCGCTCATTCCGCTAAGGTCTATTTGTATCGAATTTAGAAAATCGTTGACTTCGGAATTTGTCTTTAAGTAGGGAACGAAGTTGATATTGCCATACCTCTTTCCCTCTAGCGATTCGGAGATTAACTGATTAAGGTGATCGCCTTTAAGAAACGGGTTGGATATACAGCATGTAAGCTGATATTTATAATTGTTACCGTACTTTAAGGCCCAAAGCTTAATTATTTTCGATGTATGTTTTCTTTTTTCAAATTTGCCCATTAGTCCAAAGTGGACTTTTCCTTCAAGGTATTCCTTGTCTAGCTTATGAAAATCCTGGTCGAAACCTAGTGGGACATTTTCTGCGTTATCGCATCCATATAGTTTAAAAGATTTTCTTGCATACGCGCTACTGAAGATGGTTTTATTTTGAAGTTTAACAATGTTTTTTTCCGTGTTTGTTGGCGTATCTAGTTCATAAAAAGTGAAAAGATATTGGCGCGGAGTATATCTTTTTTCCGCGCCATTAATGTGCCATAGTTTTAAGCTGGGTCTATCCTTGTCGAGCTTGTCGAAGCGCGTATTGGCTGAAGCCTGGATCCACTCGAGAAAATCTTTATCAAGCTTGTCGTACGCTTCGAGCTCAGCTTTTTCCCCAATGGGAAATAAGGCGATATCGTACTCCCTTTTATACATCTCCCTTAGCAAATTGACGCTAACATTGCCAAAGCTAAGGGAGTTTAACGGTACTTCTACTACAAGTTTCATCAAAAGGGAACTTCGTCTAGTTCTTCCTCTTTCGCTTGACTAGGTTCATCACTGGTATGTGTAACCTTAGCCTCTTCAACAGCGGCTTCGCTGGCGGCTTCGCTAACGGGGCTGAGGAACTGAACGCTACTCGCCACGATAAATGTTTTATACGCCTTGTTGCCTTCTTTAGTTGTCCAGGAGCTGCTTTTAACCCTGCCCTCAACAAATACTCGCTTACCTTTAGTTAGGTATTTGGCACAATTTTCGCCAACCTTATTCCACGCCTCAACGTCAATGAACAATACATCCTCCTTGTTGAGCGGGTTGTTGATTGCTACGTTCATTATCGTAACGTCGTTTTCACTGCTTACTTGCCTAACTGTCGGATCGTTGGTTAGGTTACCTATTGCCATGAATTTATTTAACATAATCTTTATTTATTTCTATTTTAATTTTGTCGATTGTAGAATTGTGGATATTAATGCAGCCTTGAATGCTCATGTTTAGTTCCTCGCTTATCTTTTTCCAGGGCATGACTTTGTTTCTTTCTCCAATAATATACCTCATTTCAAATATTTTTTCAACCCTTTTATCGGGGTTGACTTTACACAGCTGTATAGCTCTGTTAAAAATCTCTTGGTTTTCTCTGCCTGAAGACTCGTCTCCAGTAGAGAGGGCTTCGATAACATTGCTTTGTGTTTCTTCGCAGGAAACGTGAATATGTTTTTTGTTTTTGTTGTATTTATTTAAGCACATCCACTTAGTTTCGTTTCCGAGAAATGTTGGAAATTTTGTACCCCTTTCTTGGTCATATTTAAGAACCGCCTGATATATATTATAGCTTTTATCGTCGATTAGTTCTTTTTTGTTGACTATTTTGTTATCGTTGGGAATGTAGTTATTGATTATTTCCATATATATGCCAGTGTGTCTGTCAATCAATTCCTTTAGGTTTTCGTCGGCATTGATTTCGTTCCTTATATCCTCTATAAGATCGCTATCGTGTCGCTCTTTTAAGTATTCCATTTGCCTTTTTCCTTACCATAGACCTGCATTTATCTTGTGCCCTTTCCGAAAAGGTCGGCCAAGAGAAATGCCTGTCGCATTGGCTTTTTAATTTTAAATAGTTGTCTAATTCATCTTGATTAGCAGGTTGAATGCCAGCCCTTTCGATGAAAATAGTCAATGCCTTTTTCCTAGATAACCACAAAAGTTCATTTTCAAACCTTATATCAGTTATAATTGATATTATATTATTTTCCATGTTGAATTCAATTATATTTTCAATTTTCTGGACCCAGTAATCTGGGTTGATTTTTCTCATAATTTGCGTTCCGTAGCAAACTAGGAGGGGCCTAATTAGCTTCTTCTCCCCGTCGTCCTTAGTGAAGGCCGAAATGCCAGTTTTTTCTAGCAAAAGTGTATTGAGGTCCTCCTTGAGGGAGTCAGCTAACGCGACCCTTTGGGTTTTAAAGTTTCGAGTCGAGGAAAGGTATTCCGACATTGCCTCACAAAAAGTGTCCTTGCCGCTTCTGGCGACTCCTGCTAGCCCTATTATCATTGGGGTTTCCATCTGACAGCGGCAATTATATGATACTTAGCCCTCATTGTCAATATCTTTTTTATTGTATTTGATATATTGATATATAATATATATACATACCTATAATATTATTTACATATATAATATTATACAAAGTGACAAAACTGTCCCACCCCAATGGGACAAAAAAAATATGGTTGACAAATTTGTCCTTTCTGGTAGAATAAACAGATGAACTACTTCATTAGAGTTCCAAACGAAATTTTTGAAGATGTTGTTTCTGGGCAGTTAAAAGACTGTGATCTAAAGACCTATATCTACTTGATTAAAAAAGTAGGCAGCAAGGAATGTATCTACATGCCCCTAGAAAAAATGTCGGAAGAGCTCAGCGTTAATGAGAGAACGCTTAAGCGAAGCTTAAGTAGGCTAGAGGGCGCAAAGCATATCGAACGAAAAAGGACAATCAGAAACACCCAAACAAAGTTAAAAACTTTTGTTAAAGCCAAAAACGTCTTTAAAGTCAAAGGCCGATTAGTGAGAAATTAATAATGAATGTCAGCTTCGTGATAATTACTGGTGGTAAAAAGGCGGACCACGTAAAAAGATTGCTATCGAGTATAGGGTTGCAGAGGATTAAAAATTATGAATCAATCATAGTCGGGAACGTAAAAGACCTCCAAGGGGGACGTTTTTCTTCAAAAAATGTGATCAGAATCCAGGAAACCGATGCAGCAAGCAAGGGGGAGCTAGGCGTAATGCGAAATACTGGTTGCAAAAAAGCTCAATACGAAAATATTGTTATACTTGATGACGATTTGCTTCTGACGAAAAACTGGTATAAAAACCTACTCAAGTTTGACCAGGAATATGATGTTCTAACCTGTCAGATCAGGGTGCCAGACGGTGGCAGATTCTGGGACCACGCGTGCTACCAGAGCCCTAAAAACGGCCATGTCATACTTGAGGCGGATCAAGAAGACGATCACCTTTATATGTCTGGGGGGTGTAGCTGGCTAATGAAAAAATATGTTTCCGAAAAAATACAATACGACTCTTCCGAGATCTACAGTATGAGCAATTTAAAAGATTATTCAGAAGGAAAACATAACGAGGATACTTACTTCGCCAAAAGGTGCAGGGACTCTGGGTTTAAGATCAAACATAATCACAATTCAGTTGCCTTTCACGATGACCCAATATACACAAATCTTGGCAGATTTGCTCGCCGCAGGGAGAACGCCAGGACGCATGAGTGGGTAAAGAAGATGGATTTAGATTTTCCGCCAGAAGTTATCGTTCAGTTTGCGGCGGCTCTGTATAACTCTGGCCTCGCGGCAGAATCCGCCGACGTATTGAGAATGGGTTTGGTTAGACATTTTAAAAATCGAACACTAGAAGAAAGCTGGAAAAAACTTTCAGATGCTCACGGTGGGGCGCTATCAGACACGAGGTGGTTTATGGAGGGAGATCCGCTTTACAACGAAACAATCAAGTGGGCAAGCGATGAGTAACACGATTCAAAGCTTATGGATAGGAAAGAAGCTTTCACAAGTAGAACGGCTTTGTATTTCTTCATATATAAATAATGGACATGAGTTCCATCTTTATTCTTACAATGAAATAGAAGGCCTCCCTGGGGGGTGTGAATTAAAAAACGCGAATGATATTTTACCCGAATCTGACGTCTTTGCGTATAACAAAGGAATAGGGAAAGGAAGTTTCTCTGCGTTTTCTAATTATTTTAGGTACAAAATGCTAGAGCTTGTTGGCGGCTGGTGGACAGATACGGATATAGTGTGCCTTAAGAAAATAGACCTAAAAGATGACTTCGTGTTTGCTAGCGAAAAAACCTCAGACGGAGATTCTCACATAACTTCTGGAATAATTAAATCTCCAGCGGGTAGTGAATTCTCTAAATTCTGCTATAATTTCTGCAGGCAGCAAGACAAGGAGACCCTAGAATGGGGAACCGTTGGCCCGAGACTAGTCAAAAAGGCCGTGCTAGACCTCGGCCTTGCAAACTATGTAAAGCCCTGGGAATGGTTTAACCCAATAGGATTTGAGCAATTCGGAATGCTATTTGATGAAACTTTTGGAACCATAGATTTAACAAACTCTTATACCCTGCACTTATGGAATGAAATGTGGAGAAGGGCAGGGGTCAGCAAAAACCAGAAGTTCCACGAGGACTGTTTGTTAGAAAAATTAAAAATTAAATACGAAATAAAATGAAAATAGCTTATCTATGTGATAGAAAATATTACTTGCATAAAATGTCGAGGGTGAGATTTCATTCAATAAAGGCTATATCTGAATTCTCAAATGTCTTCTGGGGCGGACCGAACTGGGATAACTGGGACAGCAACGAACCCGTCGACAAGAACTTGGCCAAAAACAACTTTAAGCCAGATTTAATTATTGGATATAAACCCCTAGAAATAAAAGGGTTCGCAGATTCTCAATTTAAAAAATGCGTAAGATACAATGAGATGTACGATAAAAAATGGACCGCAAAAGAAATTAACGAATCAAAAGCGGACATAATCGTATGTCACCACCAGAATGATTTCGGTGACTGGTCAGATAAAATCGGCCTAGAGATAAAAATAGATAAAAACGTCAAGCTTATCAATATTCCCCACTGCGCGGAACATACTGTTTTCAAAGACTATAAGCTCGAAAAGACGATAGATATTTTATTGGTTGGCGCCATCAATGTAACAACAAAGCTCGGAGTCCACTATCCGCTGAGACACAAGATGGTGGAAGTATTAATGTCAATGTCAGGGGATTATAATACTAGGATTTTCCAGCACCCTGGCTACGACTTATCTGACGCCCACACGGACAAGTACGCAATCGAATTTGCAAAAGCAATGAACTCCTCAAAGATTTGCGTAACATGTTCTGGCGAGCCGAAAAGCAGATTTGGAAAATATGTCGAAATACCAATGTGCAGAAGCGCGATAGCGGCAGATATCCCAGACGAAACCCAAGCTTTCTTTAGAAAGTTTGTCATAGAGATTAACCTCAAAGATACGAATGACGCAATCGTTACAAAGCTCAAGGAATATTTGGATAATGAAAATAAGTTAAAACAAGTTACGGATCGCGGATTTTCGTTATCGCAAAAGTTTAATCAGCAATTTTATGCATCAATTTTTATTGAAAAAATAAGAAAAATATTAAATATTAAATAATGGACAAGATTGGCATTATAGGTAATGGATTCGTTGGCTCTGCGGTGGCTTATGGTTTTGGAACATCAAATCATAGCTGCCCCGAAAAGTGCCAAGTAAAAATTTATGACAAGAACCCTCAAAACTCGGTAGACAGCTTCGAAGATACCGTCGACTCTTCCGATTTCCTTTTTGTGGGCGTACCAACACCACCAAAAGACGACTGGGACATAGACCTGTCAATCGTGGATGGCGTAGTTAGGGAAATTTCAGAAATGAGCAAAGACAAGATTATCGTTATCAAGTCTACCGTACTGCCAGGAACATGCCGCAGCCTTTCTGAGAAATACGGAGTTAGAGTTGTCTCCAATCCAGAGTTCTTAACCGAAAGAAGGGCTAAATGGGATTTCATAAACTCCGCTCAGATCTTAATTGGGGCAGATAACCCAGAAGACGGCGAGAAAGTTAGGGGTATTTACGAAAATCGATTTACATCAGTTAAATACTTAATGACCAATACCGTCACTACTGAATTTATCAAGTATCTTCTAAATTGTTACTTCTCGGTCAGGCTCTCATTTTTAAACGAAGCTAAACAAGTAGCAGAGCAAATCGGAGCTGATTGGGATAAAGCCATTCAAGGATTCGTTGGGGACTCTAGGGCTGGCGACTCCCATACAAACATTCCAGGCCCAGACGGAAAGCCAGGCTTTGGGGGGAAGTGTTTCCCAAAGGACCTTCAGGCTTTTATTCATTTTATAGAGAAACTCGGAGTAGACCCGTTAGTTATGAATGGTGCCTGGAATAAAAATATTGAAGTCAGAGGCGAGCCCTCTTACGACTATTAAACCTATGGGAAAGAAAATTTTAATTACTGGATCCGAGGGGGTTATCGGAAGTAAACTTACCAAACTTTTAAGCGATAAGTCGCATAGCGTATTCGGAATCGACCTTGCTCACTCGAACAATGTTTATGGCCACGGACTAGGCAAGGTTGAAAATGACAATTTTTTTCGCTGTGACGTGGGAAACTATAGGCAAATCAGCGATATTATCGAATATGTTAAGCCAGATTTAATTTATCATTGTGCCGCCGAATTCGGAAGGTGGAATGGTGAGAATTTTTACGAACAAGTTTGGAAGACAAACGCAATAGGAACTAAGCATATTATCAGACTGCAAGAGAAGCACGGATTCAAGCTGGTTCACGCTTCCTCGTCAGAAGTTTATGGAGACTATAAAGATGTCATGTATGAAGAAGTCCTAACAAAGCAACCAATTGACCAACTAAATGACTATGCCATGAGTAAAAGAGTCAATGAAATGCAAATAAAAAATTCTAAAATTTTACATAATACGGAAACAGTAATTGTTAGATTTTTTAATACATACGGGCCAGGGGAATGGTATCATCCGTTCAGGAGCGTTAACTGTTTGTTCTCCTACGGCCTTTTGCACGGCAGGCCGATAACAGTATTCAAGGGACACACAAGAACAAGCACGTTCATAGATGATGCGGTTAAGACTTTTGGCAATATAGCTGATAATTTCAAAGCTGGAGAAATTTATAACATAGCCAATGAATACACTCACAGTATAGAAGATTTAGTAGACATAATACTAAAATATACTGGCGCTGACCGTCAACTAGTTAATTACGACGAGAACTTAGAGGCTCTCACGACAAAAGATAAGGTCGTTAATTGTGATAAAGCCAAGCAGGACTTAAACCATGAATGTACGGTATCATTGGACGAAGGAGTGGCTCGCACGATTGATTGGATGCGTGAATTCTATACCCCAGAAGAAGACCCAGGCGCAAACCAACCCGAGGATGAGTATCCAAAAGTAAACTGGTACTAGCATCATGATATGGAATGAAATTGTTTGCTTAGGTGATTCAATTACCTATGGCGCTAGGGATGAATATGGCAGGTCTTATCCAGTCGAACTAAATAAAACACTTTTAGATAAAACTGGCGAAATTTATATATGCCATAATTACGGGATAAACGGGGAGACGAGCTCGGATTTACTTCGCCGCGCCTGGCGGGCCCTCAAAAGCCACGATGGCGCAAAAATCGCACTTATAATGATCGGCACAAATGACACTCAAATCAATAATCCGAGCGATATATACAAAGATAATTTAAAACAAATCATAAATATGGTTAAAATATTTGGAATGAAACCTATTGTCGCGACTCTCCCAAAGCTAGGATTTACGCCGCTTTATATCAACAACTCCAAAAATATTAAACATTACAACGATGCAATAACCTCTCTGTCGGAAGAGCTTAATTTTGAAATTTGTGACATGGGCGGCATTGAAAAATATTATGTAGATAATGTACATTTTACCCACGAAGGCAACGTTGAAATCGCTCGAAAATGGGCCAAGAAAATTCTGAATATCCAAACCTAAAAGACTTAAGAACTTTGGTGATTGGATGTACGCCTTTAGCTAGGAAGGTTTCTGAACTATTAAGGCAACTCACAACCCTTACTGGGGTCATAAATTTAGATCGCATTTCTGGGGCTAGCAAATGCAACTACGACCCCATGGACGATTGGACTGAAAATGATATTTTATACGCTAAGGATGTTAACTGCACAGAAACACTTGAGTGGATATCCGCTAAGTGTCCTGACATTATAATCCAGTGTGGGTGGTCTCAAATTTTCAAGAAAGAGATTTTATCGCTACCCAGTAAATACTGTATAGGAATACACCCCTCGCCCCTTCCCATTGGCCGCGGCGCAGCGATAATCAATTGGAAAATAATTGAAGGTGGAGGGCCCTGGGGCAACTCATTGTTTAAAATGGAACCAACTACGGACACTGGCGATATCATAGATTTTGAGCCCTTTAACATCGAATCCAGGGACGACGTTAAAACCGCTTACCTTAAAGTCGATCGTACCGCAATAAGAATGCTTAAAAGAACATTGCCGAAGATATCAAAAAACGCTGTCACATTCAAAAAGCAGAATCAAGACTCGGGCACTCGATATTTTAAAAGAACGCCAGAGGACGGAGAAGTTTTTCTTGATTGGCCGTGTGAAAAAATTCTAAATCACATCAGGGCATTAACTCACCCGTTTCCTGGAGCCTTTATCAACACAAAATTTGGCAGGCTTACGGTTTGGAGCGCGATAAAAAACGAACACCGAGCATTTGGATACAAGCCTGGCGAGATTATCAAGAGCAACAAGGGCCGTGGAACTAAAATCGCACTTGCAAATAATGAAATTTTACATATCATGTTGTGTAGACCCCCAGACGATCACGACTGCTGGTGTGACGAATGGATTTCAGACAGCAACATTACGGGAAACATTTTAAAGTGAAAAAGATTTTACATGTTATCGGGGCAAGGCCAAACTTTGCAAAGGCCGCCCCTATCATTTCTGAATTAAGAAAAAACAAGCGAGTCAAACAGACCGTAGTGCATACTGGGCAACATTTCGACGAGAATATGTCCTTATCATTTCTAAAGCAGCTTGGTATTGGAAAGCCTAACTACCAGCTCAGCCTATCAAGTAAAACGCCAGTTTCGCAGGTTTCCGAAATTTCATGCAAATTAGAAGAAATTATCAAAAAAGTCAAGCCGCATATTGTTATGGCCTACGGAGACGTGAACTCAGCCCTCGCCGCGGCCCTTGTTTGCAAAGATATAGATGTGAAATTGGCGCATGTCGAAGCTGGGCTACGGAGCCACGACAAGGCGATGCCAGAAGAAACCAACAGGATTATTATTGACCATTTAAGCGACATACATTT
>NZER01000475.1 GCA_002690445.1 Candidatus Pacearchaeota archaeon | reverse complement strand
CTATTGGGAGGAAGGCGAACATTCCTTCGCCAGCAATTGCGTGGATTCCGATTGTAGGAAAGCCGTTGATAGCGCTGAAGGCAGCTGGAATGCACTGGTGGCCGTTGCTTTTATTAATTGCAACTTGGATTCCGATTTTAGGCGGGTTTGCAGGACTTGCTTTTGGGGTTTTTAATATAATTTGGAATTGGAAGATGATGAAGGTTATAGGCAGGCCAGGATGGTGGGCTATATTTATGATAATATATCCTGTGTATCTTGTATTGCTTGGAGTTGCAGCGTGGGGAGGAGCAAAAGCGCAACCAGCAAAGTCTAAACCAGTTAATGCAAAAGCTAAGTAATTGGATAGGTTTATAAATTATTTTTTCTTATTTTTTCTATGTTTTTAGAAAGTTTGGTTTTGAATGGATCGAATGTGAGTCAGCAGGAGATGGCAGCTGCAATGGGGGGGGCAGCAGCTTTGGCTGGGTTTTTAGCTGTGTTTTCTATATTTTTTCTTTTAATTATTTTGTTTGTTTTTGTTTTGTTTATTGGAACTTATATTTATGCTTCTATTGCATTTATGGCTATTTGCAAGAAGTTGGGGCGGGGGGATGGGGGGCTGGCGTGGATTCCAATTATAGGAAAGTCGTTGTTAGCGTCGAGAATAGCGAAGATGCACTGGTGGCCGTTGTTGTTTTATCTAAGCTTTTTGCTTATACCATTTATGATTTTGTTTAAGAACATTGCATTTATGATTTTTAGTATTTTTATTATGGCGGGTGGAATGATTACATTTTCTGTTTTTTATGTTATTTGGCATTGGAAATTATTTAAGGCAGTTGGGCGGCCGGGGTGGTGGATTTTGCTTATGTTTGTTCCGCAAGTTGGCGGGATTCTTTATTTTGTTTTCTTGGGAATTGCTGCTTGGGGGGAGGAGGAGGCGGTTGAGAAGAGGAAGGGGTAGTTTTGGTGTGGGGTGTAGTCTATAATATTTTAATAATTTAATGGTGTGTTCTAAGATTTTTTTATAGTTTCAACTTTCAAACTTTCTAATGGAATTCCCTCATACTGCCTTTTAGAAATATCCTTGTCTTCATTTAATATCGTAAACTCAAAACCTGTATTTTTTATTTAGATAATATTCTTTTTGTAACCTATCTTAACAACCACGCGCAATACCATTATGCGATGTCGGCATGATTATAGAATAAATTTTGAAGTTTTAAAGGTTATTGTTTGATAAAATATTAAAGATCAATCTACACAATTCTATTTTAATATTCTAAAAACAGGATTAAGAACTAATCTTATTTTTTCACATTAACTGCTTTTGGACCTTTATCTCCTTCTTCAACGTCAAAACTAACTTCGTCGTTTTCGCCTATAGATCCTTCTTTGATTCCAGATTCATGAACAAAATATTCTTTGTTGTCTTCCCCTGCTATAAATCCAAATCCCTTCGATGTATTGAAAAATTTAACTTTTCCTTTCATTTTTATCCTCCCATAAATTTAATTTCCTAATATAATGCCCTTTTTATAGTATTGTATTAGCAATCTAGTGCAATGCTATTATGCGATGTCGGCTTATGAATATGGAGTGACTTTTAATAATTTAAAGGGTTGTGTTCTAAGATTTTTCCACATAAGCTTTATATAATCTACCCCCTATTATATATTATGAAATATAAAGTACACAAATTAAATATTAAATTAGTTAAGGAACCAGAGATGCTAGAGAACTTTCTTAATAATTTAAAAGGTGAAGTTGTTTCAATAATTCCAGATGTTGCATCATTATTCTTGTATTATGGTGCAAAAGTAAGAACAATTTTTGTAGTTGAGAAGATAAAATAATCAGATTTTTTAGTATAGTGCCATTTTTATAGGGCTGTTAGTCTCAATTAAATTTATAAACTAGAGGGGGTTAGTTAATTAATGAGTCAGGGAAAGAGGGTGATAGTTTTTGTGCTGATGTTTGTGTATTTAGTATCTATTTTTGGGATTGTTGTTGCTGAGGATAATGGGTCTGATGAGTCTGGGTCAAATATAACTCCTCACGGAGCAGATCCTCCTGCAGATGTGACTCCTGGGAATTGTAAGAATTATTTGGAGAGGTCCTGATTGTAAAGGTGAGGTTTGTCCTACTATTGTGTTTTGGGATGGTTGTAGATATGAAGGTGATGATTTTTTTGAGGATTATGAAGATGAAGAACTGGAACAAGAAGCAGGAACAACACCTGGGAGTGTTTTTTATTTTTTAGATAAGTTTTTTGATAGATTTGGAGATGAACTAAAGGTTAAGGAGGAGAGGATTGCAGAAATTAAGGTGATGGTTGAGGCGGGAGATTTGGAATCAGCAGAAATAGCATTAAAAGAGTATATAAAATTAGCAAATGAACTTGAGCATGAAATAGACCCTGAAAGGAGAGAGGATGCAAAAAGAAGTGCTGCTGCAATCAGGGCTGTTATGAAGGGTATTAGGGATCAACTTCCTCCTGAAGAGAGAGGAAAGTTTGTTAGGGAGATTATGAGTAAGGAACATTCTATTGCAGCTGCTGCAGAAATTGCAGGAAAGATTAAGGAGCTTTGCCAGGCGCTGTCTGAAATAGATCCGGTTGAATATTCTAGAATATGTGTGGCTGGGGATGATGCACCGAAGTGGCAGAAGGAGTTGGATAAGAGGTGGACTGGGGAGCAGAGGGAGGAAGCAAAGAAATTTGGCAAGATTATGGCTCAGTGTTTTAAAACTTCGGGGCAGGATTGCAAGTGTGATGAGATACCATTTAGTGATTTTGCTGATGCATGTTCTGTTGCTGCGCCTTTAGCTACTGCTTGTGATATTGAAGGGGATGAGAGTGCTTGTGTGAAGCTGGATAGTTTGCAAATGCCAGAGCTGCCAGAACATTTGCAAGAGGTTTTTGATGATTTGGAAAGCGGGATGATGGAATCTAAGTTTGAGATGCATATGCCAAGAGAGTGTGTTGAGGCTGGTGTTACAAAGCCTAAGGAGTGCGGGAAAATTATGATAAAGACACATTCTCCGCAAGAGTGCAAACAAGCTTTGTTAGATTCTGGATGTGAGAGGGAGATGGATTGCAGGAAGATTTGTGATAAAATTATGATGAAGAAGCATGCTCCGAAATGTGCAGAAAAGAGGATTACAGACCCGGATGAGTGTGCGAGGTTTATGGATAATTTTAGGGGCGGGGATAGGATGGGTGGTCCGATGATAGATTTTAATTGCAAGGAGATTTCAGATCCGGCTGAGAGATTGGATTGTTATGATAAGGCTTCTTCGCAGGCAAAAGGTTTTGGAGGCATGGATGATGATTATAAAGGGAATTGCATGACTGAGAGTGATTGGAAGGCTAAGAAGACAGAGTGCAAGGCAAAGTTTGGAGATCATGCTGGGGATGAGCCGATAATGGGAGATTCTGGGCAGGGTTATAAGTGTCCGATAGATGCTAAGTGTATTGATTTTTCGCAGGGCAAGATTGGTTTTGGAGAGATAAAACAGAAGGAGAAGGAGTGCGCGAGCAAGTGCGAGAGCCAGCAAAAGGCATGGGATTTTTCATATGGGGTTTGTAAGTGTTATGGAAGTGATTGGGAGGATGGGGGTGAAGGTCCGAGTGATGGGTGGGATGAGGGGCCGGGGTGTCATGATTGCGCTGCTGGGTGTCCTGGTGCTTCAAGAACAGATTGTGTTAATGATAGGTGTGAGTGTTATTATGATGGTGATGAGTATACAGATACTAGTCCTGTTGATGGCGGGGATGATACAGATAGTGGAACAGATGGAGGAGGTGATACAGACAGCGGGGCAGGTGGCGGGGGTGGAACTGATAGTGGGGATGGAGGGGGTGTAGGTGGCGGCGGTTCTGGAGGCAGTGATTCTGGCGGCAGTTCAGGCGGAGGAGATTCAGGCGGCAGTGATAGCGGAGGTTCTAGTGGGGGTGGCGGCTCTGGTGGTAGTAATGATGGTGGAAGTGATTCAGGCGGGGGTGGTGATTCTGGCGGTGGGTCAGATGGGGGTGGTTCTGGTGGCGGCGGGGGTGGGGTGACTGGGGATGTGGTGGGGGGGGGGTTTTTGGATTATTATTATGGGTAACTGATAATTTTATGAGCAATAATCTGGGTTTTGTTTTTGTATTTTTCTTGTGATCCGTAAATTTCAATTTGCTGTCCTTGTTGGAGATCTAGGATTTTTGGAGTAAAGAGAATTATTTCTTGGTTGTGTTCGGTAAGGGTGATTACTATTCTGTTAAGAGTGTATTTTATTTCTTTGACTGTGCCTTGCATAATTGGTTTTTGATTTGCTGTGAGGATGAGGAGGATGAAGATGCTGAAAATTGCGAGGGTGAAGAAGGTTTTTTGTTTGTTCAGTCTCATTTTAATCTATATATCCTAGTTCATATTTTTTTATAAACTCTGTGTTGGTTTTTGATATAAATAAATTTAAAAGCATAATATATGTTATTTTGTTATGGCAAAACTTAGTCCTTTAAAAATTGGTGTAGGTGTTGGAGCTACTTTGTTGGGAACTTATATTTTTTTGAATTCTCAGAGCAATTTGGCAGAGGTTATTGTTGGGATTATCCTAACTGCTTTTGGAATTTCTTTTATAGCTTCGAGTTAATATGGTTAGCAAGCTTGATTTGGAAAAAAATAGTTTAGATTTGTCTTATAGGAGAAATTTGCAGTTGTTAACTATTATTTTGGTTTCTGGACTTGGGGGTATTTTTACTTATCTGGGTGCACTTATTTTAGATTTTGAGAAAGTTGTGATTTACACTTTTTTGATGATTCTTATTATGGTTTTGATTTATATTTTTTACTGGAAAATTAATGATAATCTAAAAAATATTTCTGAGAAAATTAAGACTTTAATCTGATTACTTAGTCTGAAACTCGACAGTGTCTTTATCTTTGAGAATGTGTTCTAATCCGACAACTTGTCCGGAGAATTTTGAGGAAGGGCCCCAGATTTTTGTTTGTTTTATTTTTTTTGGCATTCCTTTGCTTATTTTTTCTGCTACATCTTTGACAGTTGAGTTTTTTTTGAGAATCATTGGTTCGCTTGATGTTATGTCTAAGGGTTTGTGAGGTTCTTTTGTGTAGATTCTTATAACTGGAAAGGTCTGGAAGATTTTTTGTTTTAGTTCGTGTATTTTTTGGTTGTCTGGTTTTGCTGCAGATATTAAAAAGAAGTTGAGTTTTTGAGATTTAAGTGTTGCCTGAATTTTTCTTTGCTGTTCCTGAGACAGGAGGTCTGATTTATTATATATTGTTATAATTTTAGCTGGGGATTTTTGTGTGAATTTTTCAGCTTGTTTTATTTGTTCGAGGCTGTTTATGACAAGAAGAAGGGTGTCTGTTGAGTTGATTAGGGATTTGTCGTGGCTGGGGAATGGGGGTGAGTCTATGAGCTGGATTTTTGTATTTTCAAAGTGAATTGTGCCGAGCTGGGGTTGGTAGGTGGTGAAGGGGTGGGGGGAGGTTTTTGCTTCCTGGTTTGTCAGGGCTTTGAAGAGGGATGATTTACCAGTGTTTGGAAATCCGATGAGGATAGCTTGTATTTCTGCTTTTTTTATTCCTTGTTTTTTGGATTTGCCTGATTTTTTTGATTTTTCTATTGATTGTTTTAGTTTTTTGTATCGCAGTCTTAGCTGGGCTCTTAAGTTTTCTGCTCCTTTGTGAGTTGGCATGGTAGAGAGCATTTTTTCAAGTGCGAGGAGTTTGTCTTCAATAGTTTCAGCTAGGAGATATTCTTTTTCTGCTTGGATGTGTTCGGGGTGAGCGTTGATTGGCATGTTGATGCTAGGAAATCTTAATTTAAAATAATTTGTTTTTTGGATTTTGGATGCCTTTGGCAAGATAGGCTCGCCTTGAGCTCGCTGATTTATGGCGTGCCTGGCGGCACGCAGTTGCCTTTGGTAGTTTGGTAATGTTAAATTAATAATAAGGTGAAAGTTTATTTTAAATCATCATAGAAGAATATTGTTTTCAATAACTATTTAAATAATTATATCTTAAGGGAAGTATGAAAAAGAGGTATTTTGTGGTGATTTTGATTTTTGTATTGGTTTTAGTTGTGGAAATGGTTTTGGTGGGATTTTTTAAAATAGGGATGACGGGGAAGGTGATTAGTTCTGCTGTTTCTTGTGAAGATGGGGTGATGGCTTATTATGATTTTGAAGATGATGTGGGGGAGTTTCTTGGCGGGAAGGCGGGGAGTGTTTATGGTGCGAGTTTTGTCGACGGCAAGTTTGGGAAAGCGATTAGTTTTGATGGTGCTGATGATTATGCTGTGATTCCGAGAGCTGCAAAAATAGAACCTTTAGGGCCAGTAACATTGGCAGTGTGGATTTATTTAGAGCAGGGAGATGATATTTTTGCTGTTATTTTTGATAAACCATATACAGAGCATAAAAATCCTTTTCATGATTATCATTTGCGGTTTGATTATGCTAATGGTATAAGTCCGAGATTATCTGCTAGTTTTGTAACTGGAGATGGTTATTCTCCAAGTGATACTCTTTTGTTGTCTAAGCAGAGGAATTTGCAGGGGAGTTGGAATCATGTTGTGCTGATGTTTGATGGTAAGGTAATGAAGCTTTTTATTAATGGGGAGTTTAAGAAAATTAAGGAGAATACGGGAGATATTGTTTATCATGATACAGATTTGTATTTGGGAAGTTATAAGAATCTTGCAACTGGGCATTTGAAAGGGAAGATTGATGAGTTTGTGATTTATGATAAGGTGTTTAGTAATGGGGAGGTTACTAAGTTGTATAATCGGGAGGAGGCAGAGGCTATTTGTGAGGTAATTGAGATAGATTCTGGGGGAGTGGATGGGGGAGATGAAGGAAATGAGGTAGGGGCAGATGATGGGGTAGGTGGGGGAGATGATAGTGGTGTGGTGGTTGGAGGAGAGGAGTTGGGTTTGTGGCAGAAGATAATTAATTGGTTTAAGAGTTTTTCTGAGTAAGTTTTCTGGTGTATTAAGTGGTCTTTTTAATATGGGTGAAGTTCTATAAATTTCTAAGAGACAAAGATTAATTTTAATTGTTATTTCTAAGTGGTTACAAAAGAGGAAGGTTTAAAAATCTAATTTCTTATTAATACAAAATGGAACCAAAACAATTTGCTGCAATTAAATTTTCATTAAAAAAAGCAATTAAACTTCAAGGATTACATCCAGAAATTGCAGATGATTATAAAAATGGAATGACACTTCAGGGAATAGCGGCTAAGTACGAGATTCAGAATTTATTTGGTGTATTGACTAGTGAAACCGCAAGCAGAATTGTTTATTGCGCTTTATCTGGAAATTTAGAAGGGAGATTTGGATATAGTTTTGAGGGATTATTGACTAATGAAGAATTAAGTAGCATTGGGAAAAACCATATGTCAAATCATGGATTAGAAATGGTTTCACAAGAGAGGGGAATGTTTGGATGGACCGACGAACAGAAGAGAGGGTATAGAAGTAAGGGATTTATTTCTTGGAGCAAGAAAAAACGGAAAGCACATGGAAATTCAGTTTGTCGGCGTGGTTTGGGTATTCATGCTATGACTTCTAAAGAGCGTAAGGAAGCTGCAAGAAAGGCAACTATTTCTCGGGGAAAGGTACCTTGGGAAGAAGGAGAAAAATTATGTGCATATTTGTTTTCTAAATCAAAATTTTACCAAAGAGGGAGCTTAGTAAAAAATGGTAAAATAGCACGAGAGATTAATACCCTTTGGCATGGTGGAAGAAAAGTAAGAAGCACTATGTCTCTTGCCCACATGTTGTGTAAATATAAGTAAGAAAAGATAAGTTTTTATAATTAAATTTGTTTAAATAAAGAGAGGTTGAGATGAAAATAAAAATCTTGGACTTAAATTTATGGAATTATAATAATTGGGGAGAGCGAAAACCTAAAATAATTAAATTCATAAAAAAACATAATCCAGATGTTGTAGCTCTTCAAGAAGTAAGAGATGATGTGAAATTTAATAAAAAAGGAAATAATCAGGCAAAACAATTAAATAGGGAATTAAAATATCTTTATTATGCTTTTTATCCTGTTACAGATAAACGAAAAGAAAGACCAGAACAATATAAGCGTAGGTGTATGGAAGGAACAGCAATCTTATCAAAATATCCAATATTAAAGATTGAAAGAAAGAGACTAAGAAAACATCATGATGATAGGTATACTTGTGGAAATTTGTATGTAAAATTAAAGGCTCAGAAAATTATTGATTTAATTGTTGTTCATTTCTCCAATAGTAGTTACTTTAGTTTGTTGCATCTTCTAGAAACACTAAGATATATTAAAAAGAAAGGGATAAAACCAATTATTGTTGGAGATTTTAATATTATTGATTCTTATGTTCTTCATGAAATAACTGAAGAGGATTATAAAAGTTCATTGAGTTTTAAGGAATATTTATCCTATCCTCCTGCAAACTATACTTTAGATTATATACTAATCCCAAAAGAATTTGAATTTAAATCATTTAAATGTCTTGGAAAAGATATTTCAGACCATAAGGCATTGGTTGCAGAAATAAATATTTAAAAAAGAGGTTGAGATGAAAATAATCAATTTTTCTTAGGTTACAATAGCCCAATCCAATAATAAATAATTGATATTATGAACATCTCCAATATAACCATCTCTCCATGTAAACATTCAGTTGCCATTTTTTGACTTAACTCAATCAAATCGGACCATTTATTTGGAGATTTTAATTTTAAATTTGGCAGGATAGATTAGATTAGTTTTTTAAAGCCAGAAAGTTTGGAATTTGCATGTTTATTGTGTTGGATGGAATAGATGGATGTGGGAAATCTACTCAGGTTTGGAAGTTAGCAAAATGGCTTTCTGGTTTAGATAAATATAATCATGTTGTTGTTACAAGAGAACCTTATAAGTATAGGGAGATAAGGGAAATTTTGAGATTAGAAGAAAATCCTGAAGAGAGGATGGAGAGGTTAATAGAGCTTTTTGTTAAGGACAGGCAGGAGCATATTGATGAGATTATTAAGCCTGCATTGGAAAGAGAAGTTATTGTTATTTCAGATAGGTATAAGTATTCAACAATATGCTATCAGGCAGCGCAGGGGCGGGATATGGGAGAGTTGATAGAGAGGCAGAAACAGATGCCAATTCCGGATTTTATTTTTTTAGTTGATATTTCTGTTGAAACTGCAGGTGAGAGGCGAAGGAAGGAAAGTAAGGATGGTGGGAGGGTAAGTGAGCATAAGTTTGAAAAGAGCAGGAAATTTTTAGCTAAGGTAAGGGAAAATTATCTTAAGTTAAAGGGCTTGCTGCCTGAGGAAAATATAATTATTATTGATGGAGAAAAGGGTATTGAGGAGATTTTTGAGGAAGTGAAGAAGGGTTTTGAGAAGGGTAGTGGGATGCCTGTTTGAAATATTTTTGTGGTTTTAAAATTCCTCATAATTCACTCTCACTCTCGTGGAGGTTCGTAAGTTCGAGCAAATTATTCGCCCACTCCAAGTTTCTCACTTCGTGAGAAAGACCCGCTCGGTTCGTGCCTTGAGTTTTCTGAAAATTGTTAAATCATAAATTCTGGGCAGAACCTGATTAGATTAGTTTTTAAAGTGTTTTTTCTAGGGTGATTTATGAAAGTGGCAGTATTATTTTCAGGTGGAAAGGATTCTTGTTTAGCTCTGCATCTAGCTAAGAAGGAGCATGAGATTGTTTGTTTGTTGAATATTGTGCCGAAGAATTTTGATAGTTTTATGTTTCATAAGCCGAATTTTGATTTGCTGAAAAGGCAGGCGCGTGAGTTGGGAGTTAAGCTGGTGATGGGGGAGACTTTGGGTGAGGAGGGGAGGGAGTTGGATGATTTGGCGTTGCTGATTGGGAAGGTGAAAGATGATGTTGATGGGATTGTTGTTGGGGGGATTGCTTCTTCTTATCAGGGGAAGAGGATTAAGAAGATTTGTGATGAGTATGGTTTGGAATTTGTAGCGCCGTTGTGGGATTTTAGTTCTGAGAAAGTTTGGGAAGAGTTGCTGAAAAATAAGTTTGAGGTTGTGATGACAAAGATTGCGTGTGATGGTTTGGGTAGGGGGTGGCTTGGGAAGGTTATTGATAAAAAGAATTTAGGAGAATTGAAAAAATTGTCTGAGGGGCACGGGTTTAGAATGGATTTTGAGGGCGGGGCTGCTGAGACCGCGGTTTTGTTTATGCCTGGTTTTAAAAAGAAAATTGGGATTGAGTTTGATGTGAAGAGTGAGGGTGAGTATCGGCACTGGATGGAAAATGTGAGAGTAAAATGAAGGATTTAATTAGTGAGGTGAAGAAGAAAAGGGAGTTTTCTGAATTGCCAGATTCTGTTGTTGAGAGGGTGTTGGAAAAATCAGAAGGGGATGTAAAGGGGGCAAGGGCGCTGCTTAGGAAATATTTTGGGGTTTTTTTAACTAATAAGATTTTGAAAGGGAATTTGAATGCTGATGAGATTTTGGAAAAGCATATTTCTAGTCAGAGGCGGGATTATAGGGAGTTGTATGGGCGGATTTTTGGGGATGGGGGTTTTGGTTTTAAAAATTGCCCACTTCAAGTTTCTCACTCTGTGAGAAAGACCCAATCTCGTGATTCACTCCCTCGTTCGTGGAGGAGCGTAATCAGGAGCAAATCACTCGCCCCAATTTGTGCTTTGAGTTTTCCGAAGGCAGTTAAAACCAAAACCAGTAAAACAGATTTGAAAGATGTGGGAGTAGTTGTGGACTTAGGGTGCGGAGTAAATGGATTTAGTTATAAATATTTGAAAGATGCTGTGGGGAATGTGAATTATGTGGGAGTGGAGGCGGCGGGGCAGTTGGTGAAAAGAGTTAATAATTATTTTAGAGATAGGGGATTTGAGGGAGCGCATGTTATGCAAGGGGATTTGTTTGATATTGAAAAGGTGAAGGAACTTTTGAATAAGCTGGAAAGTGTTAAGCCGAGGATTGTTTTTTTGTTTCAGGTTGTTGATGCGTTGGAAAGTTGTGAAAAGGATTTTTCTAAAAAATTTTTGCTTGCTGTAAGAGAGGAATGCGAGGGTGTTGTTTTGAGTTATTCTTTGAAAAGTTTGAGTGGGAAGGAAGTTTTTCAGGGGAGGAGAAAATGGTTGATGGATTTTTTAGAAGAGAATTTTCATGTTTTAGAGAGTTTTGAAGTCTCTAGTGAGAAGTTTTTAATTTTAAAAAATAAAAAATAAAGTATTTTGGCTTATTTTTTCCCTGTTACTATTATTGCTTTGATAGATACAACCAATGCTGCAGCTCCGACAAATGCTGTGAAGTTGCCAAGTATTGATTCTACGTATGCCAATGTTGTTCCTATGATGGAGAGAGCCCCTATGCTTCCGACACCAAGGATCAGCAAAGCGATGACAGCAACTAGAAATTCTGTGGTGTTTGCTTTGTCTATGTTAAGGAAACCAACTACTAACCCTAAAATGAATAGGATGAGTAAAACTGTGGAAGCCCCTATGACGTCGCCAGCTAATGCTGCTAGCACAGCAACGACTAGACCGATGATAAAAGCCCACTTTCCAACTAAATCTAATTCCATTTAATACCTCTTTTTAATTGGTTTAGTGAGGAGAAAGGTATTTAAGTAGTTTGTGTTTTGGAAAAACATGAATTTGAAGAAAAAAGTGTTGAAGAAAGTAAATTTTTCTAAGGAAAAATTTCCATGCTTTCAATTTAGAAAAACTAAATTGAAAAATGGATTGATTGTTTTGCACGAGAAGAGGGATGTGCCTGTGACAACTGTGATGCTGGGGGTGAAGTATGGTTCTGCTTATGAAGATGAGAAGGAGAAGGGGATTGCACATTTTATTGAGCATTTGTGTTTTAAGGGGACAGAGAAGAGAACTGCTGAGGAGATTGCGTTTGAGTTGGAGGGGGTGGGGGGAATTTTGAATGCATTTACTTCTGAGGAACTGACTGCTTATCATGTTAAGCTGCCGAGCAAGCATCTTGAGATTGCAATTGATGTTATTTTTGATATTTTCTTTAATCCTATTTTTCCAGAAGAAGATGTGAAGAAAGAGGCGAATGTGATTTGCGAGGAGATAAAAATGTATAATGATGAACCGCGGGCGCATTCTATAGAAAAGATTAAGGAGAATTTGTATGGCAAGCCGTTTGGGATGTTTATTGCTGGGACTGAGAAAAATATTTGTTCTATGGATAGGGAGCAGTTGTTGGGTTGTCATAGGAAGATTTATGTGCCTGAGAATTCTGTTTTAGCTGTTGTTGGGAATAATAGTTTTGAAGATGTGGTGAAATTGGCTGAGAAGTTTTGTGCGGGGCGGGAGGGGGAGGTGCAGGGGGTTCCTAATATTGAGCTGCAGAGTTTGAAAGGGGAGGAGAGGAGGGGTGATTTGCAGCAGGCAAATGTGGTGCTGGGTTTTCATTTTCCAACTTCTTG
The DNA here is from genome assembly GCA_002690445.1 of Candidatus Pacearchaeota archaeon. The sequence continues at coordinate 4,545 of NZER01000475.1, read as the reverse complement.
TGAAAAAGAGAGGTATGCTGCAGAAGTTTTTTCTAGTATTCTTGGTTCGGGAATGAGTTCTAAGTTGTTTAGGGAAGTGAGGGAGAAGAGGGGGTTGGTTTATGCTGTGAAGACAGATTTGGATTTGGGAAAGAAATATGGTTATTTGATTATTTATGCTGGGACAGAGAAGTCTAAGGTGCAGGAAGTGATTGATATTTGTGTGAAAGAGTTTCATGCAATGGGGAAGTTGACAAAAAAAGAGCTGGATGAGGGAAAGGAGCAGGTTATTGGGAATTATGAGGTAGGTTTGGAAGGATCGAGTGATACAGCTCTTAATTTGATTTTGGAGGAAGTTTCTGGTAGGGCTGAGGATTTTTATGAGTATGCAAAAAATGTGAAAAAGGTTTCTTTAGCTGATATTAAGAAGCTGGCTGGGAAGGCTGATTATTCAAGTTTTGTTTTGAGCCCGTAAATTCAGCTCTGTTGAAAATCTTTGTTTTGATTTTAAGATTTCCCTCTTCAAGTTCAACCTTTGGTTGAAGACCCAATCTCGCGATTCACTCCTTCCCCCGTGGAGGAGCGTAATCGGAAGCAACATCAAAGATGTTACATGTTTTCCTCACATGTTCGGAAATGAGCAAATTACTCGCCCCTATTGTGGCGGAGTTTTCCAAAGATTGTTAAAATCAAAACTTATTTTTTTAATAGAACCTGTAAATTTATAAGGTTGATTTTCTATTTATTTGCATGAAAAAGGGGATTAGCGGGATTGTTGCTACTGTGCTGATAATTCTTATTACGGTTGCTGGTGTGACAATTATTTGGGGGGCTGTTATTCCGATGTTGCAGGAAGAAGCTAGTTTTAATGAGTTTGTTAATTTGAATATTGAGACTGCAGGAGGTTATACTATTTATGATCTAGAAGAAGGTGATAATGGTGTTGCGCTTGTTCAGATTAGAAGGGGGAGTGATGAGGCAGAGATTGAAAAAGCGGAAATTATTATTACAGTTGATGGTGATTCTAGGAAGGTGATTGTTGATGCTCCTGAATCTAATCAGGCTGTTACATATGCTATTGGTGATATTGGGGCAGGTGCTGATTCGCAAATAGAAATTAGTGTTGCTCCTATTTTTGGTGTTGGTGATACAGAAAAAACAGGTATTGTAACTTCCACTGTTAGTAATATTTTTGGGACTATTGCTGATCTTAATATTGAGGTGTGTGATATTGATGTAGTTTATTGTAGTAGTGGTGCTCAGACTGAGAGTTGTACTGATGTTGATGCAGATGGTTATGGGGTTTGTCCGGATTGTGGAATAGCTAATGGGTGTGTTAGTGATGGAGATGATTGTGATGATTCTGCTTTAGGGGGTAGTGTGTGGCAGATTTTACAGGGGTATGTTGATGCTGATGCAGATGGTTTTGGAGTTGGGAGTTTAGTTGATGTGTGTTCTGGGGCTAGCCTCTTAGGGGGTTATGCAGTATTAGGAGGGGATTGTGATGATGATGTTTTGGCATGCGGAAACCAGTGTAATCCTAGTCTTTTAGAAATTTGTGATGATGCTAATAATTATGATGAAGATTGTGACGGAAGTGCTAATTGTGTTGATGCAGATTGTGCAGCTCATGCTGCTTGTACTGGTCCGACAGTTCCGACAGGTGGTTTGATTGCTTATTATAAATTTGAATCTGGAAGTGGGGGAATTACACCTGATGAAACTGGTAGTTATCCGGGTACATTGATGGGAAATGCACAGATTAGTTCAGATGTGGGAAAAGGAAATGTTGCAAGTTTCGATGGGCTTAATAGTTATGTTGATTTGGGAGATGTGCTGAATCCTGGAACTAGTGACTGGTCTGTGGCTGTCTGGTTTAAGCACGGGAGCGGGACTGGTGAACAGATATTGTATAATAAGGAGAACTTGTATGAGGCAAGGGTGTATCTTGGTAGGGTGGGGTATGCTTGGAAACCTTTTTGGTCGTGGGTTGATCCTAATTTTCCTGTAACTGACGGGAGTTGGCATCATTTTGTTCTGGTTTATGATCATTCTAGTCAGACAGTTTATAAGGATGGGGTGATAAGTCCTATTTATTCCAGGTCACAGATAGGGAATATGGGAAGCAGCACAGCTACTTTTAAAATTGGTGCAAGGGGAACAACTACTGCTCACGGGTTTTTTAATGGGGGGATGGATGATTTTATGGTTTATAATCGGGCGTTGACTCCTGCTGAGGTGAATCAGATTTATAGTGCTCAGGTTTAGGCTTAGGGAAAGCCGTAAATTTATAAAGTTGATTTTCTGTTTATTGACATGAAAAAGGGGATTAGCGGGGTTGTAGCTACTGTTCTGATAATTCTTATTACGGTTGCTGCGGTTACGATTATTTGGGCGGCTGTTGTTCCGATGATTAAGGAACAGATGGGTTTTGAGTTGATTGCTAATTTAGATATTGTTACGCTAAAAGGATATACACTTTATGATTCTGCTGCAGGTCAGTTAAATGTGCAGGTTAAGAGGGGGGCGGATGATGCTGATTTGGTGGGGATTGAATTTGTTTTTAATAGTGCTGGGAATTCTATTAAGAAAATTTCAGGTGATGTGCCCGGTGTAAATCAGGCAATAGTATATCTTCTTGGCAATTGTTTTGGTGCTTTGGCGCCGGATTTAATTAAGGTTGCACCTATTTATGGAAATGGAAAAACAGGGATTGTGACTTCTCAGGTAGAAGATATTCCAGATGGAACTGCTGTGGCTGGAGAGAGTTTGGGGAGTTGTGTTGCTTGTTCAAATAATGCTGATTGTGATGCACAGGCAGGAGCTTGTGAAATAAATGGTATTTGTTCTGGGCTTGGGGTTTGTTCATTTAGTCAGAGAGCTTGTGGACCTACAGATGGGTGTTGCCCTGTTGGTTGCACCTTAGTGGATGATGGAGATACTGATTGTCCTGCTGTGCCGTGTACAGATGAGTGTAGTGGAGAAACATGTGTTGGGAGTACTTATGTAGATTGTGTTTTGGGTGGAGATGGTTGTTGGGATGAAGAGCTACCTGTGAATTGTCCGTTTGGATGTAGTGGTAATGTTTGTGATTCTCCACCTGCTGCACCTATTGCTTGTGGAGATACATTAATGGCAGCAGATAATCCAAATGAATTGACAGGGGATATTTCAACTTCTGGGGATTGTTTAACAATTGGGGAAGATGGTGTTATCTTGGATTTGAAGGGGTATGATATAACTGGAGCTAGTATGTCAGGGATTGGTATTTTAAGTAATGGTCGTAGTAGTGTGGTGATAAAAGATAGTGGTGATGCTGGGGGTGATAAAGGGGAGATTAAGTTTTTTCTGACTGCGATTTCTTTGGCTGGGAATAGTGGGACTATTGTAGGAAGTGAGATTATCGGGAATGATGATGGAGTAAAAGTAGCTGGGAATAGAGAGGGAATTAAGGTCGATGGGGGTTCTGGTAATATGATTTATGAAAATGAGGTAATTGATAATGATGCAGGGGGGGGAGTTGGTACTGGAATAATCTTGTCAAGTACAATAAATAATATTGTAAGAAGCAATACAGTGAGGAGAAATGCTCGTTATGGAATTAGTATTCTTTCTGGTACTTCAGGAAATAGGTTCCAGGATAATGAATTTTGTGATACTGATACTCTTGATGATTTTTATTGTGATGAGATAGATAATAATGAAGTGGATGATGGGGGGAATATGGGTGGATCAATTTCTTCTAATTGCCAATTTGGATTATCTGTGGCTCCGTGTTCGTTAGATTTGACAGCAGGATTGGTGGCGCATTATAAATTTGAAGGTAATGCAGATGACTCTGCAACTAGTGGGTATCCGGCGTATAATGGTATTGTGTATGATGGTGCTGTGATTGGGGGGAATTATGCTGGTGGACCGGTAGGGGCAGGGCAGGCATTGAGATTAGATGGGGTTAATGATTATATGGAAGTTAGTAATTATGACGAGGAGGTAGTTAATTGGGCAATAAGTTTCTGGATTAGGACTACTGATGGAGGTGATTATAATGGGGTTGTTGATATAATAGACCAGAGTTCTGGTAGAAATGGTGTGAGTTTGAATTCAGGGGAGCCTTATCCTGTTTATAATATAAACAATTTTGATCGTTGGAGACCGCAGTTATCTCCTGAAGAAGTTACTGTAACTAGTGGGACATGGCGTCATGTTGCTGCAAATTATAATATCGATGGAGCTAAGGTGTATGTTGATGGGGGGGAAGTAGGGTTGGATTCTTATCAAAATTTGGGCCCATATGCAGTTAATTCAATCTTAAGAATAGGACGTTTTGCTACAGGTTCGTCTTATCTTAATGGGGATGTTGATGAAGTGAGGATTTATGCTAGAGTCTTGAGTCAGGAAGAGATTGATTATCTACGTGCAAATCCGGATGGACTATAAGATTAATTTTATAAAGTGCATATTCTGAACTAAATTATGAAAATTGTGAAAGTTTCCCGAGTAAATGCACTTGGAAAGACAGGTCCGGAAAAAGCGCCTGATAAGGTTTTAGATGAGCTGGAAAGGAGT
>NZER01000474.1 GCA_002690445.1 Candidatus Pacearchaeota archaeon | reverse complement strand
CCGTCGTGCTTTTCTCTGGAGAAGACGGAGAGCCACAAGATCCTTGCTGTGTTTAAGACGCTTCCCTCTGTACCCTTGGCTCTTATGCGTGTGGGCCATGGTTACTTATTCTTCCTACTAGGGACGCCTGATATTGAACGTGCGAGACTTTTTACCTGTTTGTTAGAAGGAGAACCTTTTCCCCTTTTCTTCCTCGGATTATCCTTTTTCCATTCTCTAAGATTCCACGCAGCCTCGCTTCTTTTCTTCTTCACTCCGCGAACATAGCCAGTACGACTACCCCCAACACGCCCCTCGCTTATCAGGGTTTTCAGTCTACCCTTTGGTAGATTTTTCCGTTGTGCTTGTACGTCTTTGAGTTTTTTGATTCCTTTGAGCATAGTTACCTCATCCTTCCGGGCTTCTTTGTCCGTACTTTCGGGAAGTCCTTCTTCAAGTCAATCTCGCCCCCACTAGCCTTCCGCTTCTTGTACTGAGGCATTGTTTCACCCAGTCGTCGGGGAAGATATGATCCCCCCGGTCTTTTCCTCTTTGGTTTCTTCACCTTGTAGCTTCTGTAAATTGCCATGATTCACTTCTCTCTGGGGTGGGTCTGGAGGGCAAATGTCCCATTAAGTCGGTTGTAGAGGGGCTATTTCTTCCGTTTCTTCGGTAGCTGGTTAGGCATCCTGTCGGGAGCAAAGGAAAACAGATCCATTGTCATCTTCCGGGGGTTTGCTCGGAACTTTTCGTATTCAGTCTTTTTCTTCTTGATGGGTCTGACTCTTTTCTTAGCCATGATTAATCCTTTACAGGCGTACTGGTGCTGGTTTTCCAACTAGCTTTGGTTTCTTCTTGATGGACTTGATTCGTTGTCCACAAGTTTTGCAAGTTCGTTTCTTAGCCATGATTAACCCTTGTAGACACGCCTTCCACGAAGTTTAGCGACCTCTCTCATCGTGGTGGTAACTTCTTCGTTATCACCATTCAGTTTCTTCTTCTTCTTGATCTTGATAGCCTTGAGTTTCTTCTTAGCCATTACTTCACCTTTCTTACTCGTTTCTTTGCTTCCTGTAAGACGCTTCTGGCAGAAGCCTTCTTTCCACGCTTCCTCATACCATGTAAGGTAGTAGCCACCAACGTCCTTCTGGGAGAACCCTTGGGTTCCAGTAATGCTCTGGAGGCGACCCTGACACGAACCTCTTTTGAATAGTTCTTCTTGGTGGTCTTGGGATGCTTTAGCTGATCTTGCTTCCGGGAAGTCTCTTTCTTCTGGGCAAGTAGCTTCTCTGCTTGGCGAGGTTTACGCAGCTTGCTGGAGCCAAACCTAGATTTCCGGGTTCCTTGCGCGCGCCTCATGGTTTTGGCCTAGTGCCTCCCGTTGGGCGTCGTGCGTGCGGGTTGCCTCCCTTCTTTCTTGCTTTTATTGCCTTATCCGCTGCTGCTCTCACCCTTTTAGCAACTTCATCCTTCTTACCCGCTTTCTTATCCCTCAAGCGTTCTAGATTTTTCCTCATAGGAGACTTAGGACGACTACCTGCTCCCATCTTCAAATGACCACCACCGAATGCGCCTCTTGGCATGACTATTTCCCTCCAAAGCCCTTGCTGCTCCATAGGCTTCTTTGCCCACGTTTAATTTTATCTCTCATCGCTTCTTTCTTCTTCTGGCGAATAGCAAAGGCTTTTTTCTGACCAGAAGTAGGCTTTTGTACATTGGCAATTGGCCCCGTCACTGAGCGTTGTTTACCGGGTGGAGCCGCCGCCTTCTGGGTGAAGTCGAGCTTCTTCTTTGCAAGCGCAGCACCCTTGCGTCGGACGGAGCTTATCCGCTGTCTTATTGCCTTACGAAACCGTGAATCACTTGCTTGTTTGCCATTTGGCATGATGAATCTCCCTATAAAGGAACACGCCCCTGCCTTGGAGTAGCAACAGGGACTTACGGGGCGTGCGCCCCATTATGTCTTCTTACGTCGTCTGAATCCTGCCTTCTTACGTTCCTTTTTTCCCCGCGCTACGTGTTGTTTTGCAACATAAGAACCGAAGCGTGACATCTTCTTGTGCATACTCTTGGTGACTGTTTGGCCCTTCTTCATGGACACAGACCTACCACCATGGGATATGGTGAAATCTGCTGTGACCTTGCTCCCAACTTTTTGTTTCTTAGCGAAGTTTGAAGCCCTCTGCATGACCCTCCTTCTGTCACGACTCTGCTCTTTTCTGGTTGCCTTTACAGCAGCACGAACCTGTTTCCGCGCTTTTGTTTTTTGCGCTTTCAGGGCAGCGGGGGAAACTCCCTTTTTTGCCGCAGCAGGTACGGTTACACCACGCGCAACACGCGCAGCCATCCTTGCCTTCCCTGCTGGAGTAGGCATAATCTTCCGTCGTTGTTTTTTTGCGCCCGGTACGACTGTTCTGCCTTCACCCATCTCATCGTTCCTCTATGTAAAGGTCTTTCTCATTTTTTTGCGTCTGGTTCCGACATAGCTATCCAGAAGAACGTAATTAGTTCCGCTGGGGAGTTTCTTTAAGTATCGTGAATTATCCTCGTTACCGCCACCATAAATTAGGATGGTTTCAGGCCCAAGACGACTGATACTTTCCTCCAGACCTTCCATGAACCTTTTCCATGTCCTCTTGTCCTTGTTGTAGTTTCGACATTGGACAGTAGCCACAGCCATCCCTTCCGGGAGAGTAGAAAGGGCATAGTCAAAGGACTCATCTGTATGATCCCATCTCAAGGCTGGAAGAACAGGAATTCCTGCCTCCTGCCACAGTCGTTGTAACCAGCGAGAACGATAGATGTTGTAGATTTTAACTGCGCGAGGCCATTCCCAAAGAATACTGAAATCCGGGGCGCATACAGCAGCCCATTTTTCTTCAAGAAGACGGTCGGTGTATCCACTCTTTCTGTTCCACGTTACCTCAAACCGTCGATCATCTGTGTAAAAGCCCAGAATCCCTCCCTCTCTCTCTGCGGGGAAAGGTCTTGCACTCTGGCAATACCATGCGTGGGGATTGGAGACATCAAAATCAGGTTCTCTCCCCCAGATTGCATCGGGGCAACCATCATAGAGCAGTTCGGGGATGAGATCGGGGATACCCCAGTCATTAGTGGAGAAGAAAATCGAATCCTCATTGATGACAACCTCAAGTGCATCGTCATCTCGCATCAGTTCCCATTCTTCTATTGATTCATAGTCGTCCACATCAGGGACAACTCTCTGCTTGGGAAGAAAGGTCTTCTTTTGCGCACCTGTGGAGACATCGTGGGCATACCCTTCCAACTGCTTTGTCAGGTCTGTGAGGATCTCCTTTTCCTCCTTCTCCACATCCTTGAGATGTTCTTCATCTTCCTTGAGACTGTCTGTGAGAGACTGGAGGGCTGCTGCGTCTGTCTCTGCCATGGCTCCAAGGGGGTCGAGAGTTGCCAGAAGATGCTTCTCCTGTTCTTCTGTCCAGTTCCCCAAGAGTACCGGAACAGCGTCTGTCCCGTCCCTAATAGCCACATCCTTACGGGCATGACCGTCCACAAGTCGTCCTGTAGTCTCGTTAAAGATCAGGGTTCCTGCCCAGCCATTGGCCTTGATGGAAGCACTAATGGCCTGCTTCTGACGAGCAGGATGTTTCCTCCAGTTCAGCGGGTTGTCATCAATCGTCTTGGGATCAACCCAGACCAGTTCCCGGATACCGGATTCGTTGCTACTCTTTTTCTTTTTTGCCACTCGAAGATCCTCACTTGAATTTTGGAAAGAAAAATGCGCATACCCACATGACAATTACCGCAGCAAGTGTCACATAGACTATTGACTTCAAGAATTTAACAGGCTCCCATCTCATCATGTCACCTTTGCATCAGAACTAACGGGGGGGTCTACTCGTTTCAGAATCTTATCTTGTATCCATGAGCAATACTTGGCACTCAGGAGTCCAAGCACTACGCCCACAACAACTGCCAAAAGAATATGCTTCCTCTTGGTTTTATTACCACCGTCAGGCTTTGCTTTCTTTGCCATTGTGAACCTCACTTGTGAATGTGAAAAGAGAGCATCTGATGATCTTCCGCAAGGTCGCGGGAGTAAATCTCAATCCTCAAGTCCTCAGAGTCCACAAGTTTTGCAAGTTCCCTGACTTGGGCTGCTGAAACCTCCCTGCCTAGTTTTTCCGGGAGGGGGATACCCTTGGCTATCTGCTCAATGGCGGTGTTGAGAAGCTGGTCAACAGCCATGTGCATACGCAAGCGAGTGTTAGCTAGAGACTCCACACTGATCTGATCAGGAGCAAACTGGAATCCCCCCGCGCCTACAAAGGTAGACGGAAGGAGATTGTCGTCGTACTCAATCAGTCGAACTTCAAGTTCAAAGCCCTTCTTCTTCGTCATCACAGTCATCCAAATCGTAACAGTTATCTTGACTGTCCATAGCCAGATTGATCTCAAGACTTCCTCTGACTACAGTCATAATCCCAAGACCTTCTTGAAGACTTAGACCTTCCCTACGACAAGTAGCCCGGACAAAATTAAAAATCTGGTTAATGCTTCTCTGGTAACGATCTTCTTCCGGTTCTGCATCAGGAAATAGGTCTGATCGTTGAATCATCACTAACCCCTTTTACCTACCTTTGCTTTTTGCCAATGGCTGCGCATCGAGTCATTCACCGCCCAGATGTTGGATGGACGACCTCGACCGTGTTGCCCCCGCAGCCTCTTAGCATACACTATTTTCAAATCCCTGAGATCACTAAGTCTTCGCTGGACAGAGGAAAGGGAGATTTGAAGCTCCACAGAGATGTCTTCCACTGTGGTTCCGCGAGGCTTGGTAATCATATATTTCACTATATCCGTGTGCCATCCGTATGCGGTACTGAAAGCCACATCCTCCATGATCTTGTAAATTGAATGGTCAATCTTTTTCTTCCCCATGACAAAGGCACAGGCGGTTCCCAGCTTGATTAGCTGGTTGGCAATCCGGGTTCCTATCTCCGGGCGAGGACGATAGCTCAGATCGTCTGAACGCTCTCTCAGGACGGTGCTGCGAAGTAGTCCCACGATCTGGCAAAGAGATACTGTTCGGTCGATCACCCATGATGGAACCGCAGGCATTTTCTCATTCCCAAACCTCTCATTCAGGTGGTAGACAAAGGCATCCACAGAGTCCTCCAGATGCTTCTCTGCCTCCACCTGATTGATGATATTGGAGATGGATGCCCTGATCTGGGCTTCCTGATCATATTCCTCATGCGTGGGAATCATCTCCACCTTGAGGAATCTTTCCCCCAAGGCTGCGCGGGAGTCACCATGTACGATGTCAGTGATTCCAGCAATAACAGAGAAGTGGACTTCTGGGTAATGTCTCTTTACTCCGTTGCCATACTCCACCAGTACATTCCCGTCGTAGGCATCTCGCAGGATGCCATACAGATGTTCCTGCACGACGATAGGCATACTCTTGATAGCTGTGAAGTCCTTAATCAAGAGGGATTGCTCATGCAGTTGTGAGAGCAAGCTAGGATCAGAACCATCCTCCATCTTCATACCGGACACAAAACTGGTTGCAGTCAGCTTGCTGCGGAACACACAGTTCTGTGAGTTCTGGAAGGACTGGAGCAGGGTGGATTTACCGCAACCTGCTGGGCCTACGATATACAACCACAAGGGGTCGCCTTTCATCCGAGTGCTGATGATGCTTGCCATGGTGATAAGCAGGGAATTATCCATGCTCTCGGTCATGTGAAGTACCGACCGGAAATCTTTCATCACAGAGTTGAAACTTGTCCTTCTGATCTTGGGCTTGGACTGTGACTTTTCTTCCACGATCATCTTCTGGAGTAGTTTCCAGCAGGTCTTGGCGTTCTTGATCTTCTCGGAAACGAAGTCCCGAAGATCATACTTCTCCGGGAAAGAACTGGGCCAATGAAGACTCTGGAGGGACTTCACCTTATCGCTGATGAGTTCCACTACTCGCTTCTTACCGTCCTGTCCTGACGAGTCGTTGTCATACAAGAGAACCACATCCCGATTCTCAAAGTGTTCCACCCACTCCTTCTTGAAGGTCTCAGCCCCCGGTACAGCCACCACGTTAATCCCATAGACATCTGCCTTATCCATCAAGGTCAAGAGTGCAAGTGCATCCCATTCCCCTTCACAGATATAGATTGGGCCTTCTGACTCCAGCTTGTTAGCGCGGTAAAGATGGCGTGCGCAAGTGGCTGTAGATCGTGTGGCTCCCTTCTTCAATGAGGAATCATAGGTCAGGAGGTTGGAGATGGCGGTAGATCCGTTTGTGACTGGGATCAGCCATCTTTCGGTAGCCTTGTCAAAGGCAAGTTCTTCCCGCTTGAGGATCACTGGAGAGAGGGCGCGTGCCTTCCCCAGTTCCTCGTACTGGTCACGGGAGGTACTTTCCATACAGTGTTCATGGAGTCGGTTGAGAAAGGTATACCCATTCCCCTTCTCTCCACAGACCTTACAGTGATACTGCCCCTTTGCCTTGGAGACATAAAATTTCTCAGATCCGCAGAAGGGACATTCCCCCACCACCTGTGACCCGCCCTTGTCATCAAAATTGAGACCGTGGGATGTGAAAAGCCTGACCTTATCTCTCTGTTCAGTTGCTTTGACTGCCATAGTTCAGTTCCTTACCTTGAGACCACTTTGTAGTTACCTTCTTTGCGTCTACCGGGGTTGCCACTCCAAGAGATTTCCCCGCATCTTCCATACACTTCTTGATCTGCATTACCAGATCCTTTGAGTAGTCCTCCTTTGCTATGTCGAAAACCAGTTCATCGTGAATACACATAATCAGCTTGGCTGGGATGAATCCCTCACATATCAGAGAGTCCACCCCCACCATGGCTCTATTGAGAATGTCTCCTGCGCTTCCTTGCACAGAGTAATTAGTTCCGATGTATGGCCTGTCCGGGGGAACTATCAGTTGATAACCTCCAAGGGTGGTAACGTAACCCTGCTTGCTCACCTGAGAGGTCATGGTCTTCATATAGTTTCGGATACCCGGATATGCTTTCCCAAAGACCTTGGAGAAGTCAGATACTCCGGTCATCTCATCCAGCTTGGTCTTCCCTGCCCCATAGATCAGAGCAAAGTTGACGTTCTTGGCGTACTTCCGAGGGATGTTGCAGAGGTCTGCGGTGAGTTGGTGGATGTCTTCCCCTTTGGAAAAGGCTTCCAGCATGGCCTTCTCCTGTGCCAGCACAGAGAGGATACGAAGTTCCAGTTGGGAGTAGTCTACACAGACCCAGACCCGTCCCTTGGAAGGCCCGAAGACGGTGCGCAGGCAATACTCATCACTCTCATTCCCAAAGGCATCCTTCCCACCTGCCCCCACATTCTGTCCATTGGGGTTGGAGGATGACCAGCGGGTAGTTCTTGTCCCTGTCTGGTTGAAGTTGGGGTAAAGAAGTTGACGCTTGGCATCGTCATAACTGGATAATTCTTCATAACTCAGCAGGTAACGCCCACAGGTGGTCGCCTTACGGTACTTGAGCAGGTGTCCGAGGAACTTATGGGCCTTACTCCGAGTGCCTGTATGCTCGTTGTAGAGCGTCAGAAGGGTACTTCCTGACGTACTTATCCCTGTCTTGGTTTCTTGGATGATGGGACATCCCAGACCCTTTCTCTGGGCAGCAGATACCCCGTCAGGAATCCCATAGAGAATTTCCTGAATCTGTACCCCAGAGTTGATATTGAAGTCGTCCTTGGCGATTTCCTGACAAGCAATTTCTTCCCGGAGAGCCATTTTGTGGAACTTTTGGATTTCGGATTGGAAGATCCGTGGCTTGATAGTTATGCCATGGTTCTCCATCCGGTAGGAGACTGCGACCAGCTTTTTTCGGAGATCATAGTTGGCTTGTAGTTTGTCATCTGCTTCCATGACAGACTGGTACATCTTCCAGAGCAACATGGTGCGGATCACATCCTGCGTGGCGTACTTCTCCAGCAGAGTGTTGTCTGGGTCAACTGCGCGAGGCATCCAGTAGTCACAGTGAACGCTGGTGCTGATGAACCATTCCTGAGTCTTCCCAT
>NZER01000473.1 GCA_002690445.1 Candidatus Pacearchaeota archaeon | reverse complement strand
TGTCAAAGTTTTGTTAGATATCAGTTAATAGCTCGTCATAATAATGCATATGGGTTTGATACGCAGAATTATCAGCATTATGGACAGCTTAGTGAGAAACAGTATATTACTTCACAGGCGCAAGCAGACCAACCAGATGGTGTATATGCTGTTGATGCAGGAGGTGAACTTGAAACTCTTCTTGTAAGAAATACATCTACTTTTTCTGACCAAAATTTTGGAACTGATCTTTCTAATATAGCTGCTAATACATATTTTTCGCCAGTTTCTAAAATAGAAATATATGGTTATCATACTTTAGATATTGATACAGAGGAGGATACATTTGTCAGTGGTGTAGACCATTTTGCTATTCAAAGACATGATTCAAGTTTTTATCAATTAGTAGTTGATATTGATTTATTTGGATTTAATAATGGGTCTACCAACGTACCGTTTTTTAGGAATAAGATTAATATATTTTTTCAACCATTTGGGGAGTCTGGCGAAGTATCGTTCTCACAGACCCCTAATACAGGGTTTACATCATAATGACGAATAAACAATTAGAACAATATGATAAACTTTTGTAAATTGAATTAAAACTATGCCAGAAGGAAAATCAATATACGATGTTTACGCTGGGGCTGGTAAGTCTATGGGTGAATATGAATCTAAATTGCGTGGAGTTGGGGATGTTTGGACTGACATTGAATATTCCCAAAAAAGAGGAGCATTAAAATCACAGCAAAGAGAAGGTATGCTTGATTTTTTACAAGCTGGCACAGAACTTATTGCAACTGTAGGTGGTAGTTATGCTCAACGAGCAGAAGATATATCAATGATAGAAGAATCTACAGGCGAAACAATGAAAAAAGTTACAAAATATGGTCAAGATTGGGGAGAATTGAAGCCTCATGAAAAATTATTTCAAGGTAAAAGGTATCAATTTGGTGAGGGGATAATGAGTAAGGGTCAATTAGGATTTGCCGCTATTCAGGCAGAAGCTGGTCAGGATATAGATTTAGGTGCAAAGAAATATAAAGCTGCAGAGAGAAAAGATTACTGGGGCGAGTACAAAGGCCCTGATATATTTAAAGGTAAGTCACCATTTGAAAGACTGAAGAAGCCTAAGACAGCTGTAGCACCTCCCGAAGGAGAGGATTGGCAAGACATGGAATATGCGGCTCGTGAACAAAGTGAGTTAGATAAACTAGATCAAGGGCCTGGAGCTGCTGGCGATCAAGATCAAGCCCCGGTTAAGAAAAGTCTTGATGAACAAATAGATGCTGCAGTAAAACAGGTTACTAAAGTTGATACTGGTAAAGATGTAGAACCAGAACAAGATATTGCTGGTGTGGAAACTTATGAAGATGATAAACCTAAAAGTATGATGGATCAGGTGACGAGTGTTGGAGGCAGTATGCTTGATTTGATATGGAATAAGAAAAAGGGTTGGTAATGGCTGGTAGATCAATGGCAGATAATCATCTTTCTAAACTTGCTAGTAAAGGCAGGTATGGTGATACTGAAATAGTTAAGTCTAAGTTTGTTAAGCCTGGAGCATCTTGGCATGTTAGTAAAGGTGAGAAGGCAACTATGTCTTTATATGGTAGCGAAGGTGAAAGAATGGTAGATGCTGTTGGTTCGGGTACAATTAACCCTCATACTGGGTTGGAAGAAAAGTTTCTTGACCCAGTTAGTATTACTGCTTATGCGGCAGTAGGATCAGCTGTTATTGGTGGTATAAGTGCTCTTTCTGGTTCAAAACAACGTAAGTCTCAGGGAAAGTATGACGAAGATGCTGCAAACAAGGGTCTCTCACAATTAGATACGGCTGAGGCAGGTCTTGAAACAGCAGCTGAGAAAAAAAGAGAAGCTGGCATGCTTGATTACAGAACTGACGTAGAGAACGTATCAGCACAGACAGGCATTAAACAGGAAGATTTAGCAGCTGAGACAAATCAAGCTATTCAACAAAGTGGGCTTGCCACATCAGGAACTATTGGACGAAAGAAGTCTCAGATATGGAATAGAATACAAGGTTCTTTCGAGAGGGGTAAAAAAGGATTACTGGCAACTCTTGGTAAAACAATGGGTGAGATAGAAGGTTGGTATGAAGGCGAGAAAGGAAGAATTGCAAGTGAAAGAATTAAATTAGAAAGTGCTAGGGGTCTTGCAAAGGAACAACAAAAGGGTCTTTTTGGATAAATTATGGCAACTGAAGCAGACGTATTAAGATCAGTAAACGCAATATTACAAAGCGGTGAGCGTAGAGAGACAGCTAGGCTACAAATGTCATTTGCTATGATGGAGTTTGTTCAGCGTAAAAAAGCTCAGGATATTAGTTTAGCCAGTCAAAAGTTGCAGGTTGCCAGTGCTGCTAATCAACAGTTGCAAACTTCTATTGCTTCTGATTTTATGTCAGCTACCGGTCTTGGTATATATTATGAAGAAGCTGAAGAAGGAAAGAAGAAAACTGCAATGGTTTCAGCTGCTGAAAAGTTGACAGAAGATTATGGGTTTGCACAAGAGGTTGCTAATTCTGCAGTGTCTGCATTATGGTCTTACTATGAAGCACAAGACCCAAGAGCTATTGTTAAAATAGCAAGTAATTTAGGAACCTCGATACAAGATATAGAATCAGCTTATGCATCTGGAGCTCCACTAAAGAAAGATAGTGCTCAGTCAAGATTGTTTCAGTCATTTCATACTTTATCACAGGAATCAAAAGGTGTTGGTGACTTAGGTTTAATAGCCAAGCAAGCAATGAAAAATTTAAGTAATGAGTTTCTTATCGCAAAAGAGTCAATGCAGTTTGTGAGTGGAGACTATGATATAACGAGTGATATAGGAGTATATGAGGATATAGCAGACCCAACTGAAGAGTACTTAAAGGGTGGAGATAACATGCTAGAGACAGAAGAAGGTCTAAATGCTCTTTCTGAAATTATAGCGGCCACTAAGAAAGATGAACCTTGGGAGCCAGGAGCAGGAACTGCTCTCTTTCTTACAGGCATATACGGTTCACAGTTGGTAGATAAAGGGTTACGCAGAGAAGCTGAATTATATCGCACAGGTTCTTATCAGTATTTGAAACAGTTAGCTCAAGATTTGAAAAGACATAGACCTAAGAACCCAGAACAGGGTGGTCTGAGATGGCAGGAATTTGGGAAAAAGTACGGGGTCAGAAAAGATAATGTAAATGTTAGACAGACAGAAGCTATGAAGAGTCTCTTGAAGTCTGCTCGGGATGCTGGAATAAGAAATACAACTTCAGTATCAAAAGCTTCCGCCGCTCTTAAAGCTATGCAGGATAGTAAGTTTTTATCAAAAGCTGGTAAACTTGCAACAAAAGGTGGATATTTTGCACCATTAGCAGGTAGAACAATTGGAGAGGCTGTGGCTGATGAAGGTGGGGCAGCTGTTGGTCAAACAGCAGGTACTGCTATTCTTGTTAATAAGGTGAGGCCAATGGCTGGTAAAGCTAAAGTATCTTTTATAACTTTTCTTAGTCGTAGATTTCCTGCTATACTTGGAAAAGGGGCAGCTTTAGCTATGGCTGATTCACCTATGGTTCCATTTGGAGATATTGCGGCACTGGGGTTAACCGCTTGGGAAATAAAAAATACTTGGCAGGCTTGGAACGCCTATATAGAAAGCTAATATAATGCCTCAAGATAACCTCACTATACAGTTCCAGAAAGAACTTGAGAAAAGGGGGATTGCAGCCAGCCTAACAGAGATTGAAGATGTTCTTAAGAAAGAAGGCATAGACCCTACACCTGGAACTACACCATCACCTCCTTCACCTGGGCCTGCTCCAGATTTATGGGGTGCTTTGAAGGGCGAAGCTCTACCAGATTGGTTTGAAGGGGAGACTGGTGGTTTTGGATATGAAGGAGGGACAGGAGCTCTAATAGGGAAGACGTTATGGTCATTTGTAGAAACTGCTGGGTTTGGTGTTCCCGGTGCGCTTTTAAGAGAGATAGATAAAGAACGGTACGAGGAATGGGCTATACCTAGAACTACCGCTGAGAGATGGGCTACAGCAATTGGAGGAGTTGCTGGATTCATGCCACCGTTTACATTAGCTAGAAGTGTAGCTGCCGCTGCTTTAAAAGGAGCTAGGGTAGTAAAAGGTGGAAGGATAGTAGGTTATGGAGCTGAAGCTGCTGGTAAAAAATTCACAGACAATACTGTACGGATATTAAAATCTGATAAAGAGTTTTTAAAATGGGCTGGCAGCAAGGGTATGGGGCCTGATGATATTGAGAAGTTTATAAGAGAGTCTGACTTTGTATCTGCTGGTGCTCAGGCTATCACAAAAATTGGTAGTAGGAAAGGAGCAAGGATATTCAGCCCTCAGTCAATGAGGACTCAGTATGCAAAAGAACTAGAAGAAAATATACCAAAGATTATTAATTCAAAGATTGATGATATAGCAAAGCTTGAAGTTGATTTTGTTGTTAATGATAGAGCTAAACAACTTATAGCTAGGGAAGTAGGTAAGTATGTAGGTGGTAAGTATAATTTTCCTATAACAAATTTACACCAGGCATTGTCAGTAAAAATGGGTAATGGAAAGATGGCATCTTTAGCGGCGTCTGCAGCTGAGGAAGCTATATTATTTACCGCTGTTGAGATTCCATTGAACTTCTTTAGTAGCGTTAATAATGAACAAGTTGATTTTAATTTATTTAAAACTGTCGGTCACTCAGTTGCTCTTGGAAGTGCTCTTGGTCTTATAAGATTGATACCGGGAGGTTCTGATGCTGGTATATTACCAACTGCATTTAAGAGAATGAACCAGTACTTATCAAGAAGAACAAGATGGAGTCAGTACAATGTAAATAAACCAGAACACAGAATGTTACTTGTTAAACATGCTGAGCATTTATGGGAAGCTCAAGATGATATATTTTCTGTACTTACTAGAAGTGATAAGGGTATAAGAAAGCTTTTAAGAGATAAGAAAGATGTTCCTTCATTTATAAAAGGAACAGAAAAAGAGGCTGCAGCTGGGGCAACAGAGTTAAAGAAGTGGATGTCCTCATTAGAAGATGCCTTTATGAAAGACTGGTGGCCTGGATTTGTAAAACAAGCTGGTCAAGATTTACTAGGTTCATCTCGTAGAATGATTGCTGGTTCTATAGCTTTTAATGTTGGCACTCTTATTGCATATCAAAATGATGAACTACCATTTGAAGACTTAGTATTCCACACCTTATTAGGTGCCGTACTATCAAAGAAGGGTAGAGATATAGAGTATAGAAATGAACATGGTGATATGGTGATGATACCAGGAACAAAAAGGCCTATGTTCCATGATACAAAATTTGAAAAGGTTAATAAGTATTTAGATATGCTTGGTATGAACCAGGATCATGCTGCTTTCAGAAATATAATAAACAATATGGAAGTAGTTAAGAAGTATGGTACTCCTGACTTAACTCATAATGATATGGTAAAGTTGATAGACATTGCTAATGATGCTAAACTATTTATTGATACATCAGAAGAACCAGTTCTGAAAAATAAAAGTGTAGACTCTAATCCATTATATGAATCTGTAAAGATGATACTAGAGTCAACGATAGAAGACCCTATGACAAAAAGAGTTAAAACTCTTGATGAGCTTTCAAATACTGAAATTATAGACCTAATGACTACGTTAAGAACGAAGAAATTTGAATCATTAGCTGAATACAGAACGGTTAAGAGCTCACAATTAGGTATAACATCACCATTTGATGTGTTTGATATTCTTCTAAGTACTTCTAAGCCTACTACTAAGGCAGCTTTAAAAGTATATGAGTCAGCTTTGAGAGAAGCTTTTGATACTATATATGAAATGGAGTATGTAGCAGGTGGTGGTAGAGCCGAAGATGCTCCAACTGTAGATGTAGATCCGAATACAGGTAAGATGATTTTGAGACCTATAAGTTTTGAAACTAATACTGTTGGTCAGAACGCAGATAGAATGGGTGGTTTATTTGGTCATGGAGAAGACAAGAACAGTGTGCTTGGTATATTAAGAAACCGTGTAACTATATCTGGTCAACCTATTGTATTTAGAGGTGAAATGAATAGAAGGTTGTTTGGTAGCAGGGATACTGATAGTAGGGGGGATATGGATAAATGGGATAGAGAATATCACAAGACAATCTTTGGAGATATGGATGTGGCTGATGAAAATCTTATCACACTTGGTGAAAAGGTATTTAATGACAAGTTAAGAAGAAGCATGTTTGCAGATGCAATAGTCACAAGTTGGAAGGAGATGTCATATTTAAGAGACCGTGATAGTGCTTCTAGTGTATTTAAAGAAGAAGTTGGCAATGTAAAAGATTTGATAGATAAAATCTATGGTACTGGTAAGCCTTATCTACCAAGTAGTTTATCAGTTGTTGATGCTAGTAATAATAGACTTGGATCAGAAAGTCCAGAACAAAGGTTCGCTACAAATTTATTAGGAATACTATCTAGTGATAGTAAGTATAGTATTGAATATGCCGAGATATCAAGACAGGTAGGGATTGAAGCAGAACCAAGAACAGCTAATCAGACAGATGTAAAAACTTTAATGGATCGCTTTGATAGTTATGGTTTATTAGATGGATTTAGAGGTGAACAAGGCGATGTAGAAACATATGTTAAAAGACTTTCAGATTATACATTTGAGAAATCACTAGGAAATGCTACAAGAACTGATGGTACTCCACTTCGCGATGAAGACTATGCTGTTCTTCAAGTGCTTCAAGAGGCTCGTATAGCAGGTCGAAACTTTGACATGGTAGCCTTAAAGGATTATGTTACGAGTCTGAAAGAGACAATAAAGAAATCTGATATCACTAGTGCAGCTGATGCTAAAGCCATTAATTCAGATGTTTCTGCTTGGGTAATGAGAAATTTTGATAAGGTAGATAAGGTATTTGATGAGTTGTCAAAGTCTACTGATAAAGTTGATGTTGAATTACATAGTATATTTAAAAGTTTAGCTGAACAAGCCAGGCAAGAAGGAACTTCTAAAGAGTCGGTAGCTTGGTTAATTGGTGACTATCTTTCTTTATACGAAAAGACGTTAAAACCTCTATGGATAGATGGTAAAGGGAATGGTATACTTAAAGAGAGTCATTATAAGGGAGTACCAACAGAAGATTTTATGTATAGGATCGTTACTCAGTTTGAAGCTATAAGGAGTGGCGCGGTAAAATCTAATTACAATAGACTCTTGAGCTCTATACAGGATATATATGATACTACTAAAGTTGCAGAGCACAAGGAGTTTCTTGCTACAGTTCATAATAGTCTATTTAACCAGATGGGAAACACTACAAAAGTAATAGAGTTACTAAAAAAATATAATATATGGAAGCCTCAGAATGCGCAGTGGCTTCTAAATGCTGATGATAAAACTTTATCTCAAAGAATAAAAGAAACATCTGAATATTTAAGGTTGCTTACACAACCTCTTACTACTGATAGAACAATAGAATTACTAACAGAAAGAGATAAGTTAGATTTTTTACCAAAGCAAGATTCTGACTTAACTGTTTCAATGACATTTGACAAACTTACAACTGATTGGGG
>NZER01000472.1 GCA_002690445.1 Candidatus Pacearchaeota archaeon | reverse complement strand
TGGAACCTCCTGCCGTCACGCATCACAAGGAGCAAGCCATCGTCGCAATACCTGTCAGTAGCTCTAAGGCATGAGCGAATGGGTGCCACACCAACCCAATCACAGTAAGAGTCAATGCTGTCATGCGCTGGCTCTAGGTCGTGCTTCTCGTAGCAGTCGGAGTCACCTATCTCGCCACACTTTGGACACTCAGGGCAGTCGCAGTTGTCTATGTGCTGGTGACAAACCTCGCACCCTTCTTCGTGCTGAGTGACGTATCTATCCCACGCTTCGCTTGGACATTCGATGCTCATGCTTCCTGCCCCTCGTACCGCCTGCCCATCAGGCCGCTCTTTAGCGGTGCCCAGTGCTGCTCATAGAAGTCGTAGCCGCCGCCATCAATCCCAAGTACTTGCTGCCCCCTGAACTCATAGAGCAGGAAGCCTGCTGCTGTAGCCTCATCTGGCTGCACATCGTAGTCTGGAAGAAAGGCAGTACCCCAAGCGAATGGGAAGGCGTGTAGATACTCCTCAGCCTCTTCTTCGCAGTCTCCTTTGCAGTCTGTGTCGCCACATATCCTGTTGCAAATGGCCTCGTAGTCAGGTGGGTTTAGCCTCTCCCACTCCTCAAAGTCGTGCCTTCCGTCCTTGTCTGCTAACAGGTCAAGCGGAACGCAGTTAAACCTAACGTTTACCCACTGGTGTATGTCGCTCATTTCCCCTCCTTCCCATCCAAGGATGGCTAGGTGTTGGTGCTTTGCTCATGCTTCCTCCTCTCTGACACAGCGAAGGCCAATGCCATCGACCTCTTGCTCTTGGTTGTTCCTGCTCACGTAAACGTGAACGCGCAGGCCTCGCTTTGCCAAAACGTCTAGCAGCGCCTTGAGGACTTCCCCTTCAATGCTTTCGGGGAGGGTGATGTGGAAGGCGGGGTCCAGCTTATTGTCTGGGAAGAAGCTCATACTCTGTCTCCAAGGACCGCAAGGTGTTGGTGTTTTGCGTAAGCGTCCACAAGCTCAAGCACAGTGACGCCCTTCCACAGTTGAATGTTTGAGTTGTCGTACTTGCAAAGCTCTCGATGCAGCCCGTCAACTGCGCTTACAAGCCTGTCCATTCCAGGCTCGTCGTAGGTTCTGACAAAGATTCCTTTGCTCTCAAGCTCTTCAACGAAGAGTTGTCTGCGGGACTTTTCAGCAGTAGTCATGCCGCCTCCCCCCTTTCCTCCATTTCGGCAAGCGCATCAAGCACAGAATCCATGCCGCAGTAGCCAACAAGCTCCCAAAGCATTTCCTTGAGCAGCGAATCGCTGCTTACTGTGGATGCGATGGTATCCAGCGTTATGTCTACGCTTGACGTTTGGTAGCAGTCAGTGTGTTCGTCTGTGTCTATGGTCACGGTGTGATAGCCGGCATCACCAAGGTCTATTTCGTGTTCTATGTAGTCAGAATCGCTTTCAATTTCGTAGCCTTCAAAGTCGCTCACTGTGATTGTTTCGTACATCTCAATCCTTTCCAGCTACCTCGTACCAGAGGAAGCCTTTGTGTTTGCACTCAGCCACATGGAGACCCCGCCCAATGTCTAGGTGTCTAACTGAGTGCTGTTGGTTACATGGACAGGCTGAGTGGAAGACCCCCTCAACCCTTCTCTTTCCACCACCTAGCTGTGGCGGAAGCTCTACCCAATCTGGCCTAGTGTCTCCGAAGACCGTGCAGAACGAGCCGTCTTCCTCTTGCGAAATGGGCGGCTCCCCTGGCCTTCGGTTGAACCACTTAATACTCATCTGGCATAAGGATCGTTGTTGCGCTTCTGTCTGACTCTGTGATCAGCCAGACGACCCTTCCTGTGGACATCTCATACGAAGACATGATCCTGGTGCCACCATCAATGGCTGCGTTGTTTGACTCCACGTCTGCCTCACACATATCGCCCCAGTCTCCTGACTTGTGCCTGTCTATCAGAGGCTCTAGCCCCTGTCCTGCTTTCTTAGTAGCTTCCAATGCACCTGGGGTGATTAGCAGCCTCCCTGTTTCAAACAAGCCCTTACACCTAGAACTAACAAGCTCCATATAGCCTCCTTAGCTGTTGCTGTGGTGGTGGTCCGCCGAACTTCTCGGGACCTCGACGGAGCATCATAAACCGACCGGCTAACGGAAGTCAAGCCCCGAAAATTCCCCAACGATTCCGCCGGGTTACGGCGTCGGTCGTCGTCGCCCCGACCCGTCGGGGTTCGAGCCGGCAACACGTCGCGTCCAGTAAATTGCAACACGTCGCGTGGGCACGAAGGGCTATCGCTACTGCCTAGCGCGCGCCCCTGATTTGCTGCTGCTTATGGCTGTCTATATCTATTCTTACTATATATACATATATATGCAGCCGAAGTGGGCGGAATCCGTAACCCCCCGAAATCACCGGCTTTTTCCGGTTTGGTATGCTGGTTTCGTAGTCGGGACATGCCGTCACGACGTAGCTTAGGAGAGAGAGAGATGGCTAAGAAAGGCACAGAGGTAGCTGTTAGTTCGTTACCTAACTGTCAAATACCAGAGTGCGAGAGAAGGGCATTTGCTGATGCTGCGATCCCTAGATACGGAGGTACTTGGGGGTATGTCTGCAAATCACACTTCAATCACTTGGACTGCAAGCTCGGCCCTGGCAGAGGGCAGAAGCTAATCATTACAAACCCTCCCTGCTTTGGGCACGCCCTTCTTCCTAGGCGAAAGCAGTGATCCCACTAACCTTCACCCTGCTCTTAGCGATGGTCGCTCTGGGCTACGAAATAGCTAGATAGAAAGGATTTTGATCGTGACTCTTCCGAACCTTACTGAGGAACTAACGGAAAAATTGATAAGCGTTGGATATGTACCT
This sequence comes from Candidatus Pacearchaeota archaeon, assembly GCA_002690445.1. The sequence continues at coordinate 46,785 of NZER01000472.1, read as the reverse complement.
AGGCGCTCTGATGTTTTGGCACTAGCCGGTGTCCTTACAGCACCAGGGCAAGCAGGGCTCCGGGCTGTACTGCTAGAGGGGCCACCGGGAACAGGAAAGTCTGCCTTTGCAGAAGCAGTGTTCCAGGTGATTAGGGGCAATGGAGACCGAGTGGAGTTCATTGTCTACCAGTGCCATAGCTGGTCCGATGCAGATGAACTGTTTGTTGGTGTAGACGTTGCTGCTGCTGTTGCTGGCGACTCTGGGTCCGTTAGGCAGGACGGCGTGCTTGCCAAGGTGGCTAGGGCATCGGAGCGCGGGATGGTTGTGCTGCTGCTCGATGAGATAGACAAAACAATGCAGCGTACAGAGGCTCTGCTGCTGGACTGGTTGCAGTCTGGTCGTGTCCCGGTGCGTCCCGGTGTGCAGATACAAACGACCATGAACAACGTGCTTTGCTTCATTACCAGCAACGCACACCGTGAACTATCCGATGCCCTTATGCGTAGGGTTCGCAGGGTAATGATGCAGCCCCTGCCGATTGCACAGCAGGAGCGCTTGCTGATGGTTAGAACGAACCTTCCTCCTGGGTTTGTTCGTGTGCTTTGGAAGCTGGCTAGGGAGATAGCAGTACATGAGGGCAACAACGCTCTTAGCCTGCAAGAGGGAGTTAGGGCCCTGCACGAAGCCTTCTCCTTCTCCGGCGACCAAGGAGACCTTGCGTTGACCCTGACTGGCTGGGCAGCAAGGAACAACAAAGGCAGGGACTACGTTAGAGACAAGGTAATCGGAAGCAGAAACCTAAGCGCAGCATGGTCTGAGCTTTGCAGAGCTAGGCAACTGGTGAAGGCAGAGGCAGAGAAGGAGGAGGCAAGGCATGCCGTCTAACACCATAGAAGGCCTCCTAGATGAGATGTTTGAACAACTAACCAAGGCGCAGTCGCTTGCCAAGAGGACTGCCGATGCAATGGAACGGGGCGCATTCAGGACGGATAGGCAGCACCCCAGTGCCCTTAGAAAGGAAGAAGTGGTGGTAAATCCGCCAGCCTTCCAGCGTGTTGACGAGCAGATTTGCAGCTTCCAGAGAGAACACCCTGAGAGAGCCTGGATTATAGCTAGGGAGATGTTCGAGTTTATCTCTATGCCAGACGGCAGGCTGCTGGTTGTCTACCCGATGTTTGGTACAGCGGGGAGCCTAGACCTGGACGCAGAGATAGCGGACATGCACTGGGTTGGGGACGTTGTTGGAGGCGTTGTAGAGGCAGAAGACTGGTTCCCTGTAACGGTTATAGGGAATCTGAACATAGTAACCGTCGCCGGAGGCGGCATAGACGAGTAGGAGCTGAGACATGGGCAAGGAAGACAAAGACAGCTTTACGCTAAGAGATATGCGACGGATGATCGGCAAGGCAGCGAAGACACGTTCAGAGTCAGTAAAGCTATCTTCGGACGGCCCGCTCCTGGCAAGGACTGGCCGGAGAAGCACCCCCCTGCCACACCTCTTCCAAAGCGGCTGGCGCTACAGACGGTGGCGGCACTCGGCCTGGAAAGAGTGGTCTTGCCTGCCCAAGTCAGAGAGAGCGAAGATATCAAGGCCGGAATTCACTGGAAACAAATTCGTGTCCAAGCTCGACCAAATGATCGAGCAACACGGCCCAGACACCGTAATAAGGCGGCGAGACGGGCACCAGTGGACATTTGACATTACGGAAGGAGAGAGCATATGCGAAACGAACAAGGGCGGTAGGGCGGGGCCTTCCGCTGCTCAGGGCATTGACACGCCCATAACCACCGATCTGGCCGGCTTGCTCAGAGCTATGAGAAGGCCGGAACCCAGGGCACCTAGTGCTACTGGTAACGGAGAGTCGGATCCCTCTCGCGATCAGTCGGTGGACGGGGGGTCTAGTGTTCCTGCTGCCCGCAAGGGTAGTGGTAGGAGACAAGCAGCAGGAGGCGATGTGCAGTCGAGGAGTTTCCGCAAGCAAGCCCTCAGCGCAGAGGAGAAGCTAACTGGAAACGCAAGACTGCTAGGGTCACTCCAACCCAAGACTGTTACAACAGGCGACAAAGGCGACAAGCAGGGTGTTGGCATCCCTGCGGCTACTTCGTACCGGGGCACCGGTCGGCCTTTGCAGTCTCTTGGAAGCGGTCTAGAAACCAAGTTGCCCTTTGGATGTAGTACCGGGGATGTAGCCTCACCCGGTAGCCATCTCCCCCCCAAACCCGGTGTCTCAGGCGAAAGCTACGGGAACGGCTTTGCCGCTACCGATGACGACTGGCTTTGGGGGGGAGGCTACTCCTCTTATGGTGCGGTAAACGCATATAAGGGGTTTAGCTTGTTTAGCCCTAACGCCTTCAAGCCAAGCTACTTCTATGGGTCGCTGGGCCTTGGCACGGGCAAGATTAGACCGGTAACCAGCAAGGCGGAATGGAACTGCGACACGGCTTCTATCTCGGTAGAAGACAGCTTCCGCAATGAGAACCCTGGCGGCATGGTCAACGCTATTGAGGCTGGCTCAATGAGCAAGACGCTAAAGAAGCATGCCGCTTCTATTCAGGCAAGTATGGAGGCCTGCCTGGTTGCACTGGACATCGGCGCTGGGCTTGACCCTTCGCCGCGCCAATCAGGCAAGCGGCTAGTGAAGGAGCTAGTTGGCAGCAGCTACAGAATGGCACGGTGCCATCGGGAAGAGCTACAGACTGGGCTCAAGTTGATCCTGGTAGACATCTCCCCTAGCTGCTCAGAGATTCGGGACGCCTGCTATGCAGCAGCCCTGGCGATATCCGATCTAGATAAGGACGCTGTAGTGGTCTGCCACTTCAACGGCTACACGCAGACAGAGTACACAGCAAGCATTGGCGACGTGACAGCCAGCACAATGCTAGTTGGGGCAAGGCAGAAAGAGGTACCGCACTTTGGACCGGACCTTATCGAGGAAATAGAGAAGTGGGCAGCTACAGCGGACATCTCTGGGGTGATCGCCTTTGGAGACGGTGACGCTGCCAGCCTGTATGCGCTGCTCGCTAAGTACACACCGATGGTCTGGCTGTTTCCAGAGAAAGAAGACTATGCGAAGGAGTTGCTTTCGCTGTATCAGCCAAAGGAGGTATTGGACCGAAACGGCAAGTTGTGGATTGTTTCAAACGTAGTGGATGCAAAGACCTGCGTGCAGGGTTTGCGGAAAGTAACCAAGGGCAAGTGAAGCCCGCAACCAAAGGATGTAGAGATGACAAATACGAAGCTAAGAAAGGGAGCGCGCCGAATAGCGCTGTCCGATGACGAAAGAAGCAGCTTTGTAAGGCTGCGTGGGATAGACCCGGGCAACTGGCGCAATGCAACGCAGTGGATCAGAGCGCTAACCGATGCAGATCCAACCGTTACACTCGGAACGTTTACTTCCCTGGTTGATTTCTGGGGCAGGACAAAGGAGCGAGGCTACAGCAGGCACAACTTCGACTGCGTAGTGAAGTCTAGACGCAGAGCGATTGATTCGCAGCGAGCAGGAAACGGGGCAGGCGCTGCTACCCCAGCACACCGACTGGCCGAGATAATGGAGACGCACCCATCGGCAGCGAGGCTGAGCAGGGAAGAGCGAGAGACTCTGGGACGGTTGCTAAATGTAGCGCCCAGTGGAACGGGGCAGGAATGGATAGCAAAGCTGGTGTCTACGGACCCAAGCATTACCGGCTCCGTCTACGAAGCGCTTGCTGCTGTATGGGGAGTGGCTGGCTCTGCTGGCTATTCAAGGCCCAACTACTACCGAGTGGTGGGCGACTACAGGGTGTCTGTTGGCCTGCCAAGGCAAATGGGTGTGCATCCACGGCGGGGCAAGAGCCAGCGGGCTGATGTTGGCCTAGCCGAAAGCGCAAGAGAGCCAAAGAGGGCCCACTACGATGGGATCACTGGCCCGGTAACCAAGGAGCTAGTCAAAGTTGTCGAGTGGATGCGTGAATACAACGTGGATAACATCCTACTTGACTCCTCCTCTGGCGAAGTGCTGCTGTCTAATCAGCCAAGCAAGAAAGAGCCGGAAGAAGTGAACCTAACTTGGAAGCTGGCGGATCGGTGGTGACAGTAGACGAGCTATACAAGGAGGTGCTTGCCCTGTTCCCAAGGGCAACGCTTACAGAAGACAGCGACGGGCAGATCGTAGTCAATACAGGGCTACAGCTTGTCGCCTTCGATATGGTCGTTGCAATGCCGGACAGCAAGAGCGGCAGAGAGGAGGTAACTACTGGGTAGATTCGTAGCGCACTCATATCCTAGGCCACCAAGGCCCATTATGAGACTGGTCGATGAGATGGCAGCATCTTATAGAGCAGGCTACTTAGACCTAGTAACTAAGCTACTTCTAGAGCTAGATGAATGGGCCGACTCCGTTGGCGCTAGCTTCGTCATGCTAAACGACGAGACTGGGCTGATCGAGTTGTGGCTCTACGGATCACACAATGCACAATGGCACTTTGCCCCCGGCAAGACTGGGCGCTACAGGTCGCAAGACGTCTCGTAGCTTAGGGGTGCTGTGTACAGTTAGAGATAGACGGCTACTAGGCTGGGGCATACGGTCCCGGTCTGGTGGTCGAAGCTAGACCAGATGGCTAGGTGCCCGGAATCATTGGAGAATAGCGGGCTGCTATGCTGGTATCACCGCTGAGGGATTCCCCCCCGGCATAACGATAGGATAGAGACAATGGCACGTAATAAGAAAAAAGCAGCAAGCAGCGACTTCACCTCGATCGGTAGCGTTATCGATGTAGGCGAACGAGCAGAGATCGAGGTATTCCGCGGCGCTCCCTCTACACAGTATCCTGAGGAGTCTTTCTTCCTGGCTTGTCGCAAGACTGGCACTCGCGGATCCTTCCTCAAGATCGATTCTGAAGGCTTGACTGACCTGCGGAAGTGGGTCAACGGCGCCGAGTACAAGGATCTGCTTTCCCGAGTCGAGGCTAGCGAAGCTGGCCGATCCACTCCTGAGACCAAGACCAAGACCGAGACCGCCGCACCTTCTCCCGGTGCCGGCCTGGCTGGCCTGGACGATAGGATCGCCCAATTGATCAATTGCGGGATTCCCCTGGTACAGGCCCAGGCAATGCTTGGGCAGAAGGCCCCGCCTGTCCTTCGACCCGTCCATAAGACCAGCAGCGTGGACTTGATCGCTGAACTGTCCCACGGTGACCCGGTACTTGAAACGGTGTTTGCCAACATGAGTCGTTCCGATCTTGCCAAGGCAGCAACGGCGTCCCGAAGCTAACAGCACAACCCCAACCAAGAGAGCCCCGCGCGGTGTAACAGCCACGCGGGGTTTTTTTGTGTCCGGGTCAATAGGGCGGAGGGCAGTACCTGGGGCGGACACACGGGCCCCGCTGCCGTTCGCACTACTGCCCTGGATTCTAGCCCCAGCGCCTCCCAGGTATCACGGCAAGCCTAGCCTCCCAAAGCGCCTCTAACAGCGTCTGAGGGCCCTTCTCGCGTGTCTCCCCTGCTAGTCAGTAAAGCCACAGCTTTCCATTTACTGGCCTGGGCACGGCGCAACATCCGACAACAGCTGGCATAACTTCCGGTCGCTGCCCTTGCTGCCAGCTGCCCTCCCTAGGCTAGACGCTAGCCCGCCGAATCTAGTCAGCCGCGAGTCACCCACCGATCCGCAGGCAAGCCCGCACGCTAGCCGAATCGACCAACCCACCCCCCCGGGGGGTCTGCGCGTGTAAATAATATTGGAGGAACGTAAGCACGTCTTTCATTCCCCAGCCTTTTTTCAACACTTTCGTTGACCTTCATTAGCCGCTTAGGTTACAACATCATCCTTGTTGGTTTCAGCGGCTCTTTGGAGGGGCATATCAGTGGGTACACCGTGGGTACGAATAGACGTAGATTTCCGTGACGATCCTGATTTGGTCATGGGCGGTTGGGAGGCGGTCGCGTTATGGCCTCAGGTTGTCGCAGCCTTGAAGCGTGCAGACGGAGCATTGACAGCCAGGGACCTTGAGGTGTTCCCAGTTGTGGAGCGAATTCCCCGAGAGGTGTGGGTTCGGGCCTTGGATCATTACCGGAGTGTGGGGTTGATCGTAGAGGGTTCCTGTGTGTGGACGAGCCAGGGTAAGGGTGAAGGAGTGAACAAATCCAAGGCTGGTTGGGTTACTCCCAGGCTCGCTGAAAAGGGCAATGGGCCGTCGCGATCCACATCTGAGATTATTGTTAGAAACGGTGTAATCCCGTCAGATGTCGAGAGAAGTGAAGTAGAAAAAGAAAGAACTGAGGAGAAAGAGGATAATATTTTTAATATTGTTCCTCGCGCGCTGTCCCGTCCCGTATTGTCTTGTCCTTCCAGGGTGAGGGGGTCTGGGGGAGAGGGGTCGTCTGAGGATAGCCTCTCTCAATATATGCGGGCTACGTGGGGCGATAAGTGCCTGTTGAACAAGAAGCCGCTAGAGGATTGGGTAGCTGCACAGAATGACTTGCACCCCAACCTAGACCTCCTAGTTGAGGCTAAGAAGGCCAGGGCATACGAAGAGTCAAAGGGCAAGTACTACAAGAACGCACGCCTCGGGCTAAACAGGTGGTTTAACAACGCAGAGAAGTTCAAGGCTGAGAACAGTACAGACCACTGGTCAGGGCTGAACAAGTCTGCCCGCGAGCAGGAGATAGCCGCAGGGAATACGTCGTATAGAAGTAACGTGAATGGCGTGAGCCTTTGGCGGGATCTGAGGGACGACGGATATGTACTGTCTGCCCAAGATGTATTGAACCCAGAGCTACCGTATATGGAGGCCGTCCGTGCTGCCGCAGAAGCTGCGGTGGGAGAGAGTGGCGATCCGTATGACCATGAGCAACATGTCAAGGCACTGGTTAGCCTCGGGGCTAGGGCGGAGAACTCGCAGAACCTGACGTTCGCGATTGACCAAATCGTCGCAGAGTTGAAGGGCGGTGCGGCGTGACGCGGCTGGACGACGCTCTGACCCGGGACATACGAGGGGTTGCAGAGACGCTTGGAGTTGCGCTGAGTCGCAACAAGAGAAAGGCGTTTTGCCCTGAACACAGTCGCGGACCTGGCAAGGGATCGCCGTCGGTTAGCTTCTACGTCAAGGGCGGCAAGTGGAAGTTCAAGTGCCATGGCTGTCAGAAGTCTGGCGACAACGTAGACCTTGTTTCGTGGCTTACCGACCGGGACGTGAACCAGTCCGTCGATTGGCTGATGGGACCCAAACTGAATGGGCTGAAAGTGGTGTACCCAGAGGCGAAGGAAGAGCCAGAAGCCGTACCGACGCAGTTGCGGATCGCAGCCTGCTCATCATTCCTCGCTGCGCTGGGAGAGATGGGCGAGTTTGGGTTCGAGTGGCTGGAGAAGGAACGAGGGATTAGGCGGGAGACGGCTAGCAAGTATCGGCTGACGGACATCAGTTCCGGCAAGGCAGAGGATGCGCTGGGGGCAGCGATACACGCCACGAGCGTCGATACCTGCGTCAAGCTGGGGCTGGCGAAACGATCCGCACACAGCGACAAGCTGTACTGCCCGATGGGCTTTGCGTACTTCATTGCCATTCCATATCTGACCGACAGCGGCTCTGTGGCGCACATCCAGTTCCGCAGGGTTCATCGCGGCGACGAGAAGAACGATGGGCCGAAGTACATGCACATCCGGGGCGCGGTTCCGATCCCGTTCAACCTGCCCTCCACCACAGCACCGCCGCTGGGGGAGGATGGCCGTGGAAGGTGTTTCTTGGTCGAAGGTGCGCTAGACGCCCTGAGCCTCGCCCAGATTGGTTTGTGTGCGCTGGGTATACCGGGGGTAGGGTGGCTTAATAAAAATCGCTCGGAGAGCCTTGTAGAGCGCCTGATGGGACATACGAGACCCGTGGTTGCGTTCGATGCGGACGAGGCGGGGAAGAAAGCTACGTCGAGAATTGTGGATGACCTCGCCGCGCTGGGTGCCGACCCGCTCTCGGTTCGGTGGCCGGAGGGGTTTGCCGGAGACTGGTGCGACTGGTTCCGGGCCAACAAAGACGGCGGGGCTCCAGAGATACGAGAGCCAAAGGTTCAGTTGCTGGAGACCGAGGCCTGGATGGGCGACCTGATGCGTGAAGGCGCTCAGGAGATTGTGGACATAGCCTCTGGCAACAAGGTGTCGAACCAAATCCTCACCGGGTATTCGATGCTGGACAAGATGCTTGAGCTACAGCCAGGCGACATGGTGGTGGTTGCGGCTAGGCCAAGCGTCGGCAAGAGCCACTTTGTGCTTAGCCTACTCCAGCGCATGGCGAAGAGGTTCAGCAAGACGAGCCTGTTTGTGAGTCTAGAGATGAGCAGGCCGTCCATCACGAAGCGCATAGCAAAGGCTGAGATGCGGCTTGGGCTTGACGTGAACAAGTCTGGGACATCGCTGGCGGAGTCTGCGAAGGAGGCGGCAAGGTCGTTTGATGGCATTCCGATACTGGTTGACTTTGGCAGGCCGGATCTTGACCGGGTGCTGGAAAGCTGCACGTCCGGCGTGAGGAAGCACGGGGTTGGGATCCTTGCCATTGACTATCTTCAGCTACTCAGAACAAAGGGAAGAACTAGGGAGCAGGAGGTGGCGGCATGTTCTAGGTCGATAAAGGCCATGTCCAACGAACTGCTAGTCCCGGTTATCACCGTAGTACAGATGAACAGAGAGATTGAGCATAGGGCCAACAGGAGGCCACAGATGAGCGACCTAAGAGACTCGGGTCAGATTGAGCAGGATGCAGACGTGATCTTGTTTGTGGACAGACCGTTCGCACACGACATGAACACCAGCCCAACCGACTTCAACGTGATTATCGCGAAGCAGAGAAACGGGACTACGGGCTCGTTGACCATGCACCTTCCAGAGCCCTTTGGCTGGCTGGAAGACAGAGAGTTTCGTTTTACGGAGCGCCAAGTTGGCTAGGGAGGCCGCAATGAGCAAGTTCGGAAACAGCATACGAGAAGCCAGGACGGAACTGGGCATGAGCCTAGATGACCTGGCTACCGTTATTGGGGTGTCGAAGGTGTACATCTGCGACGTAGAGCGTGGGCTGAGGAAGCCCTTCACGCAGCGGAGGATCCCCCTAGTCGCAAAGACATTGAACCTAGATCCAGTGGAGTTGGCAAAGCATGCCGCGATTGAGCGCGGTTATGTGGAGCTAACAGTAGTTAAACAAAAGCCTAGCAAGGCTAGGCTGGCAGCAGCCCTTTCGCATGGCTGGGATGCAATAGACGAGGATGCTGTCAACAAGCTGATGGGAGCGTTATAGCAATGATTGCTAGCATGAATAAGGTGATGGTTATGGGTCGCGTCGAGTCTGACGCCGATCACCGCCTAGTGGGCGACGGAACGAAGGGCAAGCTGGGCTTCAGGCTCCGCACAGAGCGACAGTGGAAGGAGCAGACCTTCTCTACGGTTCACAGAATCGTGGCATGGGGCTCGATGGCGGAACAGCACAAGAGCCTGAAGGCGGGCGCTACGGTGTACGTGGACGGGCGTCTTGAGAACCGGAAGTATGAGAAGGACGGAGAGACCAAGTGGATCTCCGAGATTAGTGCCGGCGACATTCAAGTGTTCGGTGCCCCCGCAGCGAGCGAGACGCTGCCTGAAGAAGAAATCCCGTTCTGATGGGCAGCCCATACAATGTGCGGCAGTTGTGGTCCGAAACGGAGGAGGGCACAGACAACGCCCTGTGGGCTACCCCACCAGAGGTCTTCGACAAGCTAAACGAGCGCTTCGACTTTGATCTAGATGCTGCGGCTACTAGGGATAGCGCGAAGTGCCCGCTTTACTTTGACGAGAACATAGACGCGCTTAGCGTGTCTTGGGATAGGCCGGGTGTTGTCAGAGAGAAGGGTACTCACGGAGACACCTGGACGAGCGTTCCGGTAGACAAGATGGGTGCCGTGTTCCTGAACCCACCGTGGGGAAGGGGCATCTCTAGATGGCTGAAGAAGGCCTACGAAGAGTCACGCAAGGGAGTCACCGTTTGCTGCCTCATCCCATCATGTACCGACACTAGGTACTGGAGGGACTACGTTTGGAAGGCAGCAGAGGTCACGTTTATGACTGGCAGGGTTAGGTTCCTACAGCCAGACGGGACAGCCAAGGGGCCATGCCCCAAGGGCACCGCCGTTGTCGTCTTTGCCGCGTGGTCTGAAGGTCCGCCTGTGTGCAGGCTGGGTCTTTAGTTTAGATGGTGGGCCTGTAGCTCAGTTGGTCAGAGCGGTCGGCTCATAACCGAATGGTCCCAGGTTCAAGTCCTGGCAGGCCCACCAGCTAGTCCCGGGCCCTAGACATGGCCGGACGCCGGTCCTCCCTTTCGGGCCTCCAGTCGAGGGCTTCGCGCTCTCTCCCTGGGGTTAGTTCCGCCCTTAGCCCGGACCAGTCCTCTGGGCTGAGTTCCTTCCACGACCCCCTGGCAAAAGCGTCAGCCTCTTCAAAGCTGTCGAACGGGATGGCGTTGCCGGCCTTAACCTGGCGCTTGGCCCACTCGTCATCGCCGGGCTCTTTCTCAACAAGCCTCCCGCCCTCATACGCGATCTCTGGGTAGACCCACTCCCTCCCGTCAAATCCGGCAGTGGAAAGAAGAACAGTGGAGACATCTTCGCCCTTGTCGATATATCCCAACCCACTGTCCGAATCGAGGTAGTCGCCAGGGTTCAGGATGCGTTTGACGAACGGCACGTCTTTGTGTTCTCGGATCGTTGCCTTGACGCTCTCTTTGGCCAGCGCCTCTTCGGCCACATCAATCGGCAGCCTTGGGGGTCGCCCCTCTGTTCTTGTCGGGCCGTAGGGCAGGATGTCCACCAACTCTTCCACGCGAAGATCCTCTAGCTCCGCGTCTTCTTCGATCATGTCTCTAAGCCCGTCTTCCCCAAACTCTTCGATTGCCTTGTCTAGAAGGTGGGCCCGCCACTCTTCCTTCCGGCCCTCCTCTTTATCGACAGCCTCCAGTATCCTCTCCTGGCTAGTCTCGCCCTCCAGCCGCAGCCTCTCTGGCGGGGTGAGGAATCCGGCAGACTCTGGCTCTCCGCCAGCCACCCTTCCCAGACCCGCCGAGACGGCACCAACGGCAGCGCCCTCAAGCACCCCCTTGGCTATCATGGCCGGGGTTAGCGCGGTCTTTGCCGCCTTGGCGAACTTCGCTGCCGCTCTCAGGACGCGATCCCGCCAGGCACCGGATCCGCCCTGAAGCCCCCTGAACACCAGCTTGCCCTCGCCTCCTTTGAAGCGTGGATCGTTGGCTATCTCGTCAATGATCTTTCTGGCGTCCTCGTCGCTTAATGACGGCTTCTTCCAGGCTGGCCCAGACTTGTCGTCCCATTTCCAAAAATCAACATTGAAATGTGGTCTATCTGGGCCGAGAGCGTCAGCGGCTCCAGGCTTAGAGGATAGCCCAAGGGCCTTCGCCTGGTCGTCCGACAGTCCTAGCTTATCGACGTATAACTTTTGAATGTCCGCATATTCTTTCGGATCCAGGGCGTCATACTGATCAATCGCCTGGATGCCGGTTTTCTGGCTATACCACGGGCTGATGCTGCTGCCCTCGTACAGGTTCCTCTTTGCCAAGTACCCATCCCCCCACGACACTGAATCGCCTGTCAGGACCGGCTTGGCCTGTCTTGGCATGTCAATGCCTGCCCGCTTGGCCGCGTCGTGGCCTAGCTCTGCAACCTCTTTGTGCGACAGGCCAGCGCCTGCCCTGCGAGCCTCAGTGCCCTTCCCCCAGGCCCACTGTTCGCTAGGAAGACCATAAAGGCGGTGCGGATCGATCTCCGGGTTATACCTAGGGCTAGGGTCTATAACCCCGCGCACCATTTTCGCCTGACCCGGGCGTAGTCCCTCGGCCTTGTATGAAAACCCGGTCGGCCACTCCCTGTGTCCGGTTGGCCTCTCGCCTTTGACTCCAAAGAGGCTAGACTCAAGATTGAAGGCGTGTCTTCCTGGTCGCCTTGCTGGCTCAGTCGGAACCTCTAAGACCTCTTTCGGCTCAACCCTAATTGGGTAGACTCTGCCCGCACCCGCGTCACCGTAGTCGTTGGCATACGAGAGGGCGACGAACGGGTTCTCGGATGCAAACGCCACCTCCTTCGATGAAAAGGGTTCTCTTGCCGACGCCGGGAATGGATGCTCTGTCGCCAGGTATGCAGCGGACTCAACCTCCGGCCCCACTCTTGACAGAAAGGCCCCGGCCCCAGCGCCAAGCAGCGCCCCCTCTCCCAGGGTCTTCGCCCAGCTAGTGGTCTGAAGTGGCTCCAGTCTGGTCGTGCGCTCCGGCTCATACGACGGAAGGGCGCTTGGCCTGTTGGGCTGGTACAGCGCGGCAAGGTGTCTTCCGTAGTAGTCGTTTTCTATGTCTTCGGGCGAGCGAAGCAGGGCCAGCCTCTTCTTCGGCATGAAGTCGAACTCTCCCTCAGGCCGCGACCCCGCATAGTCTGGCTTGCCGAAGATGCTCTCCAGGGCCCCCTCGTTGTTAGGCACGGCCCCTGCCCAGCTTGCCTAGCCGCTGCTCCAGGCTCTTACTTGCTAGCGCACGTCGGCGCTGCGCTTCGGCTAGTCGGTTGCGAGCGGCGGGGCTTCCCTCTCCGCGCTCCGCGCCAGCCTCAAGCACCTTGCTCCGGCCCTCTGCTAGCCCCGATTCATACGCTTCCTTGGCGGCGTTTTCGACGCTGTTCTTTCGCTCCTGACCTAGTTCCAACTCAAGTTGTGTGATTCTGCCGCTGTACAGCCTCTGAAGCGCCTGTGCGCTCGGGGTTTGGGCCTGGAAGCCCTGGGCCTCTGCATACTGCGAGACGGGCGGCTGAAGCGGGCCAATGGCGCTGTCGGTTGGCCTAGCCGTCTGAAAGGCGGGGTCTCCTCCGGCGGCATTCTGCTGGGCTAGGCGGGAAAGCTGCTCTCTGCTCCCAGCCATGAAGCGTTGAATCTCTCCCCTGCCGGCAACCGTTCCCGCACCCTTGGGGTCTCGGGCTGCCCGCTTGGTTTGGTAGTCGATGCCCTGTTGCCCGTAGCGCGCGAACTGGTCTCTGCTGAGCCCGGTCTGCTGCTCGGCCATGCGAAGGAACTCCTCGATCTCGTTGGGGGTTCCGAAGTCTTCAGGGGAGGGCTGCCCGCCGCCTTGTTCAAAAGCCATTAGTATTTCTTCCTTTTCGTGGCGCGGCTCCCCTTTGCGGGCCTGCTCCTACTTGGTTTACCTGTGTAGCTCTTTCCGCTCTTGCGTCCGCGCCTCCCCTTGGCCGGGCATCTCTTTGCGGGCATTTCGACCTCCTTGAATTGGGGCGGTTTTGCCAGTCTTAGCTGTTATGCTACTTTCGCATAAGGCTAAATCATATCAACAGGAGTGTGCAGTGTCCTTTGATCCAAGCGAGTATAGCGTCAAGGAGGCGGTCAGCAGGCTGGACGACCTTTCGCTTGACGACCTTTCTGCGGTGTTATCCCTTGAGCTAGAGAACAAGCACAGATCATCGCTTGTTGCGGAGCTTGGGCGGGCCATTGATGCGGCTAAGACAGCCGACGAGGCTGAGGAAGCCGTCGAGGAGCCGGTTGAGGTAGAGGAGCCGGTTGAGGCAGAGGCGGTGGTTGCAGCGAGGCCCAAGCAGTTAATTTCGCTTCAGCGGCTGCTCAAGCTACGCCCCGACGCCAGGAAGAAGTTCACTCGTCGCCAAGACGGCATGTTTGAGGCGTAGTGCCGAGAAACACCAGAGTCGGGGGCGTCAACTCCTGGCGTCTTCCGGCTGGCAGCGATGGGGTGTCAACCTACCGCCCGGTGAGACGGGCGCAGGACAGGACCCCAGACTCCCAAACCAACGTCCGTGTCCCAGGGTTTCAAGACGACCACGCCAGATATGGGTGGGAGGTTGAGCAGTGGAGGAACGCATTCGTTACAAAGATGCGGTGGACGAAGTGGATGGGCGCTGATAGCAAGTGGCACGTAGGCCCCCCCGTTCACCCAGACGCCCCGGTATTCTGGAACGAGGTGGCGCAGAGAGCGTTCAAGGAGGCCAACAAGGAGGGGTACGCTGCCCCAAGACACGTCGCTGAAATGGTGGACATCAGCAGGTATGAGGCAAAGCGCCTGATGGACGTTATGCACGGCCACATGCGACTAGCTTTCGTGCAGTACCCGCACAACAGGCTCACAAACACAATATGGAACTGCCGAATGCTTCATATTGACGATGTTGTTGATCTGGGCCAAAACTTAGACGAATGGAGAACGAGGCTGAAGGCCGCGTTCAAGGACAGAGCAATACCCCTTCCGAGTCAGAGGATGCGGCAAAAGGGACTGATCTGGGATTACAATGGCAAGGGCTGGAAAAAAGTACGCAGACGAGGCGACTGAAGAGCTTACTTCAGGGGTACACGACGACTTCATTGAGTTTGCAGAGGCGCACCTCAGGATTCAGACGAAGAGCGGAGAGTTCAAGGAGCTAGCGCTTAACAGATCGCAGCTTCTCCGCGAGGGCCTGATCACAGAGATGGAGAACGCCAAGCGCCCCGTGCGGGTTTGGGAGGCGAAGGCCAGACAGCTAGGCTGCTCCACCCACGTTCAGGCAAAGATGTTCCATCGCTGCATAACCAACCACGACGAAGTGGCGCTGGTTGCGGCACACACAGAGCCCTCTGTTAGAAGCATCTTCACCAAGTGCAAGATGTTCTACGACTTCTTGCCAGAGAGGCTGCGCCCGCTTACCAGATACAACAACGTATACGAGCTAGACTTCAGAGCGCCGTCTGGGCCTGCGGGCCTGCGATCACGGTTCATCGTTATGACGGCGAAGTCCATTGACGACGCCCGTGGGTTTACGGCTAGGCAGGTTCATTGCTCAGAGGTCGCCTTCTACAAGAACCCAGAGGCGTTCTTCCTGGCGACGTTGCAGGTCGTGCCAGACGAGCCAGGGACAATGGTCTACGTGGAGTCTACGTGTAACGGCGCGGGAGACTTCCACCACAGCCAGTACCTATCGGCCAACGTTTGGTGGGATGAGATTCCGCCGTGGATGGCGTTGAAGAGGCGCTTTCCCGGGCACCCAGACAGCACTTGGTACGCGCTCTTCACTCCGTGGTTCCTCATGGACGAGTACAAGCGAAAGCTGAACGTGCCTGAGAAGGAGTTCCGCGCAAGCCTAGACGCCGAAGAGCGGTCGTTGCTTGATCGCTTCGAGAAGTGGCTAGACCTTGAGAGCTTGCAGTGGAGGCGCGAAACGCTCGTAAGCAAGTGCGGCGGAAGCCTAGAGCGCTTCAAGATGGAGTACCCGTCAACTGACGAGGAGGCATTCTCTGCCACCGGAAGCCCCGTGTTTGACCAGAAGATCATCTACAACCAGATAGAGAACTGTGGGTGCTGGTGCGAGCTTTGCGCCCCGAAGTCTCAGAAAAAGGGCGACGACAACGACTGCCCAGAACACAAGTGGTTTGAGATTGTAGACAGGTCGGGGAACGAGGGCGGCAGGGCCAGGCTATTCACAAACTACAGGCCGGATATTGAGGAGACCATGGAGGGGTCTGGCAGGCTGTCGGTTTGGAAAAAGCCCGACCAAGGAAGAAGATATGTTGTAAGCACAGACGTAAGCAAGGGCGCGGCTAGCCGTGACTGGGACCACGCCGTAGTCATAGACATAGCAAGTATGGAGCAGGTTGCAGAATGGCGCGGGAAAGTGGATTTGGATGTGCTGGCGGAGCAGATGCTTATGTTGGCCCTGTACTACAACAACGCAGTCCTGGCCCCAGAAGTGTCGGGGCTTGGGGCTGGCCTGGTTGCGATGTTGAACCAAACCAGATACTGGAATCTATACCGCCGCCGCTCTGTAGACACCCTGACGGTGAACTCCGTGATGCTTGGCTGGGACACCAACAGGAAGAGCAAGTCCGCAATGGTGGGGCTTACCCAGAAGGCGCTTAAAGACGACTACATAAAGATACGCTCGCAGGCCGTCTTGTCGGAGATGGCGGCGTATAGGCGCGTGCTAAAGATGACGCCAGACGGCGATGAGGGTCACGCGAAAATGTCCGCACCGGCAGGCAAGCACGACGACGCCTGTGTTGCTCTGATGATCGCAAACGCGGTCGCGCACTACTGCCCAGGAAGCGGGGCAGACGTGAGAAAGGAAGAGGTGCGGGCCGCCTCAGGCAACCACAACCTGTGGTCTTCCGAAGACTGGGACGCCTACGAAACCTGGACTAAGAAGGCGAAGAGCAGGTTGCTTATGAAGGGGAGGTGAGGCGATATGTCTTCTCGGCCTCGCCCTTCTGAAGCCACCCTGTCTTGATCCCGCTAATGATCCCTCCAAGGAGGCTCTTGGGATCGGTGTCGATGTCACGAATGAGATCGCCGTAACTAAAAGAGCCGCCCTGCTCGCTGGCATACTGCTGGATGATCTCGGTTGGGCGAGGGCCAGTCGGAGCAGCCTTCTTCTTGCTCTTCTTCTTGCTCTTCTTCGCGACCCTTGCGTCAATCACAACACGACGCGCCTTCTTAGGCTTGGGCTTCACAATCTCAGAGCCGTCAGGGGCGAAGATTTTCGCTGCGTGGTTTTTCTTTGGCTCAAGGCCCTCGTCGTCTTGAACTGCAACGCGCCCAATCTCGGCAAGCTGACGATCCCGCTCTTGCTTGGTGTAGAAGTCGCGACCCTTGAGTTCTGGGCTGGCGTGCTTGCCCCATGTGCCCTTGACGGTCAGGTTGGCTGGGGCTGAGTCGCGTGGGTAGAAGCGATCCAGGGTTCCGGTGCTGCCACATCGAGTGCATCGGATGTCTCGGAACCCGTCTCGCTTGCTGATCTCATAAAGATCAGGCTTCGTGAAATAGTCAAACTCCGCGCCGCAGGTTTCAAACAGACAGCGCATTGGGTAGTAAGGCACTCTATCCCCTAACTCTAGACATAAGCGTAGCCACGTCGGCTGTGCCGCCCGTGCCACTGGTTGTTGGCGGGCCAGCTAGGGGCTGCCCATCAGCCCCCATGCCCCGACCCTGGACGCTCTCTGGGCCCACAGGACCACCACCGCCGCCACCACCGGCTGGCGCTGGCGTAGATGCGGCCTGGAGCGCTGCGAGCGGCTCCATCAACATCCTCTTGTCTTGCTGCCAAATCGAGAAGGCGCGATCCACGAAGTTTGTGATGGTGTCGGGGCTAGAGATACCCGCCTGAACAAGAGGGATCAAGGAGTTGACCGTGGCGTTGATTGTGTTCAGTAGGCCCATAAACGCCTGCTGCTCTGTGCCGGGATCTTTGCCGATGGTGCTGCCAGCCTCAACGCGGACATCAAACATGCCAGATATGTCACCTGGGCTCAGTGTTATGAAGTCGTCGCTCCCGGCTGGGCCAGAGACACGAAGGTAGCGTGGCTCGTCCCAGTATTGGCGGATGATTGACAGGACTAGGCGGCCAATGTTTTCAATGAACCGCTCTACGGTTCCTAGGCGAACGGCTGATCTGTTTGACGATCCCTGCGCGGCAATGGCCACCTCTGTGGCGGTTGTGCCCTTTCGCCCCACGCCACCGCGTTGGTAAACATCAACCCCACTGATTTCGTACATTAGGCGCTGTAGGCCCTGCATGACGGAAACGGTGGTTGACGGGGGCGGCGCTTCTGGAAGAAGCATGATTGCGTTTCTGATGTCCCCCACGTTAGCCGGGATCTCTGCAACCTCCATGTCGGCATCAGACGTAAGCAGGGCGGACAGCGAGCCGTCCTCAAGGATCCCGGGCAGCCCAACCCACTTGCGCTTGGACGAGATGGAGTGGTGGTGCAAAAGCTGAGACCACTCTTGGTTCAACCTAGCGGCAATGTCCCTAATCGCGGCTAGGTCGGAAACCTGGGTGGAGTGCATTCGGCCCGGTATTCTCGTGAAAGAAAGAGACCTGTATGGGTATCCGCGAGTGTTAAGCGGATCGTTGATGTGGCGAATAACGCACTCTTGCGGCTTCAGGTAGTCCTGGGTCTTGGTTAGCCACAAGATCCGGCGACGAAGGCCGGACTTGGTTTTGGCCCAATACCGTAGCTCGTAGATAGTAACGAACTCGGGCTCGTCTTCGTATTCGTGCCCCCTGTCGTGGGCAGTGCCGGAGTACCCGCTTGGAAGCGTCTCGGTTAGCCAGGCATCAGGCGAGAGTTCCCTGGGGATTGAAAACCGATCATCGGCCCTGAGGTCTTCGATACGGACAGTAAGGCGCTCGGCAACCCACGGGCACTTCTGTACGTCGGAGTAGCCGGGAGGGGTGAGTAGGTTCCATGGCGGAACGCGCTCAATGGTCGGGTTGTCTTGGGGCCCGTCGTCAAAGGGTATGTCTTCCTCTGCCATGATCCGACGAAGCTCTCTCGCTTCGTATTCGTCCAGCCCCCCCTCGTCCTCCGCGTCAGTATGCTCTGGCCCCGTTTCGTATTCCTCGTCCAGAAGAAACGCTCCAGACGGATCGTAGCCAACCTTGGCAACGCCAAAGTTAAACATCAGGCCGTCGAGAACAACGTCTTGAACGACTGACTTGACGTCTATCTCACGAAACACATAGTTGACCGCGCCCTCGGCTAGCCTTGCGCTCTCTTCGTCCCCGGGCCTTCGTGGGAGAAACCTAACGTATGGCTCTGCGGAGATTATGTTTGGAACGAGAACGTTTGCTGTGGCTAGCAGGAAGTTGAAGTTTACGCCCCCGTCTACAGCGAGGCTTAGCTCGTCGTGCCCGTGTTCGGCAACGTAGTCATCGAGAACCTGCTTCCAGCGTGGAAGAAGGTTTTCCTCTAGGCGCTTTTCGGCAGCATCAATCCTCTGCTGCCACTCAACCACTTCGTCGTCTTTAATTCGTATCTTTTTAGAGGACATGGTGGCCAGGATACTTGACAATGGTTGCGAAATGCAGCGACATAATGTCAAACCAATCGGCTATGCCGAAAAACGGGAGAGGTATTGATGCCAATAGATGCCACCGATACCCCAGGTGATGGACTCCAGTATGAGGATACTCCGTCCGATGGGATCGGCGCTTCGGCAAACGAGGTCGTCGTAAATGAAGATAGCGAAGAGCAGGAAGAGGTAGATTACTCTACTGACCCCCTGGGGTACCTACAGACTAGGGACGATATCCCCGAAGATGTCAAGGGTGCGCTCAGTAAGGGATTCCTGCGTCAATCTGACTACACAAGGAAAACCCAGGCAATCGCGAGCGAGCGACGTCGCCTGGATGATCAGCGATCAGTCGTTGATCAAATCATCCTTGAAAAGTCAGAGGCAAAGAAGGCTAAAGAGGAAGAGAAGGCACCCCCGCCAGACTTGGCAAGAGGGGCAAAGCCGGAAGATGTAATCCTTTACTACGTCAACAAGCAGGTTGAGGCTCGTCTCGCAGAGATCGGTCTTAACGAAAAGTTGACAAGCCTTGAGCCGATGGCGCAACAGCAGAAGGTCGTTTCCTCATACCAACGATTCGCTAAAGAAAACCCAGCCATTGATCACGCCACTATGGCGGCAGAGGTTGGGCGCATTCTCGACACCGATCCCGATCTGTCTGACCTCGCAGAGGTCAACCCTGATCGTGCCGTAAGACTTGCAGCAAAGATGGCTCAGTCGAGCCGGAAGGTTGCGAAGAACACGGCCAAGTCTAAGAAGCGAAAAGAGGCTGCTCCTGTTGCCAGTAGGCAAGGCTCTGTTGTGAGGAAGGGTAGGCGAGAAAGCCCGCTTGAAGCCGCAACTAGGGCGCTAAAGGAGCAGGGAGTTAACTTTGGCAACTAAGGAAATCTAATGCCTGCAACAACTATTGCTGCTCTCGCACTGGATCGTGTTTATTCAACAACGATGCATGTGCAGCGGGACACTGTGGCTATGGAAATAGTCCAGGCCAACCCGCTCCTTTGGCACTTTTACCGGCAGGGGGCCGTTCAGTACCAGGGTGGTACCGAGTGCCGTCTCCCTGTGGTTCTCACCGAGTCGCAGAACGTGGGAGCCATCGGCACCTACGCAACGTTCTCGACCACTCCCGAAGACGGACCTGATTTGGCCCGGTACCCGACGTGGTACAAGAACCGCTCGTCAATCGTCGTGGACAACACTGAGCTTGCTCAGAACCGTGGTCCCCAGCAGATCGTGAACCTTCTCCAGTCCAAGTTGGCGATTGCGAAGATCAGCATGATCAACGACCTCAACCGCCAGGTTTATGCGGCTGGTGGTGCGGAACTCGCAACTGGCAACGTTCTGGAGCTTAACGGCTTGCAGTCGATGATTGAGTTCCGGCCTGAAGACGACGGCACTGGCGCTGACCAGCAGTCGGCTGGTTACACGAGCGTTGGTGGTATCAACAAGCGCACCTACGTGAACTGGCGCAACCGCTACGGTCAGATTACCGCTTTCGGTACTGATGGCCTGGACGCCTGGGAACAGGTGTACATGGACTGCTCTGCCAAGGGCACCCATCCAGACATCATCATCACCGACCCGGCTGTCTACCGCTTCTTCAAGCGGCTGGTGGCTCCGAATCAGGAAGAGCGGGACAAGGCTCTCTGGGACCAGGGTTTCCAGAACCTCCTCTTCAACGGCACCCCGGTTGTGCCTGACGATGAGTTGTCTGCTACCGGTCAGACCTACTTCTTGACCACGACCGGCAAGCGTGGCGTCAACGACTTCAACCTCAAGCCAGAGCATTTCTCAGTTCCTGGGAAGAACCCCCTGGCTAAGGGCGCGGCCACTGGCGTCGGTATGCAGCTTGCTATTCTTTCTAGCGACGACTTCCGCATGACGGACTTTATGACCCCGCCTAACTCGGATGTTATTATCGCCCACACTTACCTTACCGCTATGATCACTACCTCTAGTCTCAAGCGGCAGGGTTGCACCGACTTCTCTGGCACAGTCCAGTTTTAAGCTGGGAAAGGAGACACTCAAATGTCTAATTTTATGTTTGGTGGTTCGGCCCTCGCGCTGGACATTGGAGCCCGAGCCCATCAAGCCCTCTCGGCGGGCGATGTGGTTCAGATTAACCCCCTTGTCGGCTCTACCGACGACGGCATGACGACTCAGGATTGTATCGTTGGCACGGGCCCTGTACAGATCGCCCCTGTCGGCGTTGTGCTGGGTTCGTCGGGAAAGAGCAGCTTTGTCACTGGCGAAGACGTTCTTATCCGCGTCCTCGGCATTGTTGATGCGGCGTTTGCTGGTGCTGTTACTGCTGGTCATGTCGCAATTATGACCAACGCGGCCAGGACCCTGACCAGTGCGGGCAACGCAACGTGGGCGGCTAACTCAAATAGCGTTCACATCGTTGCTGTTGCCCATGAGACCTTGACCGGCGCTGGCACCGCTCAGGTCTACTTCAACGGCCTCGGTAGCTGGGGCTAACCACTAACGTGTGCGCGGTGGGGGCTTCGGCCCTCACCGCAGCATGACTAGGAGAATTTAAATGGCTAGTCTAGCCCCACACGTTAGTCGCGTGTCAAAGGAATACGCGCCTCACGGGTTTTCTATTTATACAGATGTCGTTGTTGATCTTTATGAGATTGATAGCGACGACACAGACCACTCTATAGACACCACTGTTTCCGACTTCGCTATCCTTGCGTCCACGGACTCCGACATCTACATCGAGACAGTTACGCTGATCTGTGAGAACACAGTCGCAGCTAACGCGGTTAATAAATGGACGTTCATGGTTGACTACAAGTCTGCTGCTGGCGGACCAGGCGCAGACCTGTTCGCGGCTGCGGTTTCAACGGAAGACAAGGCAATCACTGGGTACGTGCCCTATGTGATGACGCCGGATCAGAACCGAGTGGTTCCACAGGATCGGTGCGTTACGATTACCTGCACAGAGGCAGGAACCGTTGCCGCTCTGTCTCGGCCCAAGGTTCAGATTCGTTACCGTCGCAGAGCATAGTCGCGTACTGACCACGCGATGATTCTTGGGGGGTCGTTGTGAACCTTTCGGATCTCAGGACGGCCCTCCAAGAGCGGCGCGAAGACTTCTCGCAGTCTAGCGCCAAGCTCAACAGGCGCATCAATCAGGCCTACCTAGACATCTGCTCTAGGCGCAAGTGGGGATGGCTGCGTCGAATCCACTTGGCGCAAACGTTCGCCACAGAGACATACGACGACGTTGTTTGCACCCAAGACTGGACAAAGGTGACCGTCCCGCAGGGGTCGATGCCAACCACAAGGTTGGGCTACAAGTGCAGACCAAGGGATCGGCGGATAGAGATAAACGGGCACGTCTACCGCACTCTTCGGGTAGAGGACACGGACGTAGAAACTGCGGCACCAACTGCGGCTACAACAAGGGAGATTTGGTGGCTAGACCAGCCGTTTATAGGCTCGTCTGGGACATACACCGCCACGGTCTACCACGACGAGCTTGCTCTGCCTCTTGGCGCAGAGAGGATCGTTGAGGCTATCGTTGTGTCCGATTCTCGCAACGTATCGCCTGGTGGCGCAACGGTTACTGTCGGCGGCATCGGCACCACGGGTCTGGGGTCTATTTCACCGGCAGACATGACTATGCGCGACCTTACCTCCACGGGTAGGCCGAGTGCGTATTCTGTGGTGAGGAAGGAGCCCATCCCTCCGCCGCTAAACGCCCTCTCAATAAAGGAGTCGTCCACCTACCCCCTGGGCGTTTACACGCCAGCCACCGGCCCAAGCCCACTCGGGGCAAGATCGAAGTACAGATACTGGGCGGCACACGTAGACATCAAGTCTGGAGCAGAGTCGGCTCTTGGCCCCGAGTTCCTGGTGGACAATACAGACCTGGGATTGGGGGTTGGGGTGCTTACCCTTGACTACGACCCAAGCCTCTATGGGCTTGCCGTGAAGCTGTACAGGAGCAAGGATGGGGGCAGCACGCCGCTTCACTTGCAGGTGAACGCGGCAGCCGGCGGCCTTGACCGCTCAGACACGCTTCTCCCAAACACTGTCGGTGACGTAGTAACCTCAGCGCCGTTGGTTGACAGCGACTTTTCTGGGACCGGGGCGCACGACACGCGACCCGACATAGACCTGGGCAATAGAGCGCCAGACAGCGCGTCAACTATATACATGACGCTGTGGCCCGCTCCTTCAACAAGGTATCAGGTCAAGGTTCTGTACCAGCTTGAGGCGCAGAGGCTTATAGAAGACGCAGACATCCCGCTGTTTGACGCCTCGTTCCACCACCTTGTGCTAGACGGCGCAGAGGCGCTTATGCTGGAGGCGGAGGACGAGCAGAGTCGAGCAAACCAGGCCCGCCAGCGCTTTGAATTGGGGATAGCCAGGATGATTCAGAACGACCGGCTGGATGGCGACCATCGAGTTGTGATGGGCGGCAGGACCAGGGTGGCCGGCAGGCCGCAGGCCTGGCACGGATCCTGGGACGGCACTGGGCCCTGATGTGGCTAGGTCCAAGGGTCGGACAGAGTATTTTGAGCCGTCTAATACTGTCGGCCTAGATACCCGCATCTGGCAGCAGCGAGGCTCTGCCAACAAGATTCTAGGTGCCGTCTTCACCATGGAAGGCGAGATCGTCAAGGTTGACGGTTGCAGGCTTCTTGTTAAGTGGGAGCCGCAAGAAGAGCAGCAGCAAGAAGTCCGCAGGAGGATGTCCAACTGGGTTCCGGGCGAGACCCTGGCCGCCAAGGGCCCGACAGTGGTTGAGGCGCAGATCACCGGAGCATCCGGCCTGTCTCAACCGCCCCTTTCTGGTCACATCGAGAGCGATGTTACGACGACGACGTGGACTAGAAGCGACAACCCGTTTTCAGAGCCAAACGCAAGGAACAAGATATTCACTGTAGGGACGTTTACCTGGGGCGAGACCGTAGAGCTTATGGTCGCCTGGGGCGATGCGGACACCATCAAGATTGGCGTTCTTGAAAGCAACAATGTCAGGCTGCTAAAGACGATAGAGATCCAAACCAAGGACGTTAGGCCCAGGGTCTACCCTAGGTTTGTGGATGTCGGTCAGTTTGTGATCATCTTGGTTGGCGGGCATGCGGCCCTGAAGTGGGATGGCAGGGTGCTGACCAGCCTTGGGATTAATGCCCCGCCGGAGCCGATTCGGGCCAGGTTTCTTAGGGGAACCAAGGACATATTCTTCAAGACATCTTCGATAGGAATAGACGACGCGGCGTCAATACGGCTTCGCTACTACCAGACGTTCATAAACAAGTACGGCCAGGAGTCGGAGCTATCTGCTGCGTCCAACGTAATATTTATGAACGAGTACTTCGGGCTCACCATTGGGGAGGGAGAGCAGCAGAAGGCTGTTGGGGTACTGATTGGCGAACGCCGGCAAGAGCAGAGGCGGGCTGAGCAACAAGAGCTAGAGCCTAGGCCACTGGCGTCTGTTGGCGAAACAAATGCCAGCGCCGAAGGAAATCAGTACACGTCGGGTGCCAGCACGGACAGCTTTATACACACAACGGCAGACCCAGGAGACGCCGTTCCCTGGGCCGACAGGGCCGCGATGGTCTTTTTGGATTTGGGCGACTCGCCAGATCAGGAAGACATTGTTGAAAGGGCCATTTACAGGAGCATAAACGGCCAGCTTCCTACCGCCCTGCCAAGGCGTCTTGGGCCAAGGGCCAGAACCCACTTTGATGTTAGAAGGCCGGCTGAGTCCTCGGTTGACCCAGCGCCACCAATCGGTGAGAACATGCCGCCTCCGATGGCGTCCTGGGCCTTCCCGTTTCGGGGCAGAACGTACTACGGCGGCGTGTCAAACGAGCCGTCGATTCTGTACTACTCAACCCTCCACAGACCAGAGGCCGTGAGTGTGACCTCGTTCATCGAGGTGAACGCAAACGATGCGGATCGGTTGACTGGTTGGGGGGTTGCCCAAGACTACGCCATTGTGTTTAAGAGAAACAGCGCCTACCTAGTCACGCACGACAAGGCAGAGTACCCGGTCGTGACACCGTTGCAGGCTACGTTTGGTTCGATAAGCGACCGCGCTGTAGCAAGCATAGACAACAGAACATACTTTATGTCAGACGTGGGCATACACGTTTTTGACGGAAGCAAGTTTACTAGGATCTCAAAAATCCTAGACAAGATGGTTAGGAACCTTCCCGAGTTCTCCAGGGACAATGCGGTGATGTGGGCCGACGCGGCTAGCGAGCGTGTCTACTTGGCTGTCAGCGCAAACCCAGGCTCAGAAAACAATGAGGTCTGGGTAATACAAACAGACACTGGCGCGTTTAGCCGCATTTCTGGCAGGGAAGTGACCCACGGAATATCCTACAAGGGCGAGTCAATAGTAGCGCTGTACAACAACGGTAGCGGCTTCCCCGATCTGTACCTTTGGGGCGGCGGTCATCAGATAGACAAGGCTTCTTACTCTGGTGTTGCATCCGGTATTTGGACAGAAACGACAACACACACTATTACGGTTGACCCACTCACCGGGGCAACGGTTGTAACCGAGTCGTCTTCAGCCTCTGGGGAAGAGCCAGAGACGGTTTCGCCTGGAACCCCAACCTGGCCTGAGAGCTTCCCGCCGCAACCGATTCCATACCTCCACGACTACGCCGGGATTAGGTACGACATAGGCGGGCCAATACTCGGAGACTACGAAACCGAGTGGATGGAGGTTGGAGATCCAAACACAGACAAGCGCTTCTACAAGATCGCTCTCTACTTCGTTCAAACGGGAAACGTTGATCTTAACGTTGAGTGGTGTTTGGACTGGGACGACAGAAAGGCGGCGGGCTCAACCACGGTCAACCTTCAGGCCGACGACGCGACTACGTGGGCAATGGCGGACTCTGATGGAGACGCCTTGCTGTGGGACGCGGGTGGCGGCCAGAAATGGGATAAGCGTCGGGTGGTCTGCAAGATGATCGATCTAGAAGAGGCGCATGGGAAGTGCATCAGGTTTAGGTTCCACACGGGGTCCGTTGAGAAAGAGCCGGACCCCGATGTTGTTGCAAGCACCGTTCATACGTCGGCTATCCCGCTTCCGCACTTGATTCACACAAACGACTCATCGCCAGGCTCAATGATGCTTCAGGAACAGGGGGCCGTGTTTGGCGAACATACCCCCGATCCGCCCGCAGGTACCCAGATGCAGCAAATCCAGCCAGCCACAAGGCCGCTCTATGAGCCGTGGAGGCTAGTTGGCTGGCACCTCTTCTTGGAGGATCATGGGGTAAGAAGCCGGGGAACAGACGGAATAAGAGAAGCGGGCTCGTAGCAATGCCTGATCGCAATGTTAAAAAGCTAGCAGGCCTCGTTGCCGAGACGGACCTTGGCATTCCGGTTTCGCTGGTAACGTCGGATCTACTGTCTGCTGCAAACAGGGCGCTAACAAGGAACGGGTCTCCGAAGATTAGCGACTTGGAGGACAGCACGCAGGTATCTAGAGCCGTGAGAAACCTTGAAAGGGCGTTGGGATAGCCATGCACTACAGGGCAAAGGAGTTTCCGCTACCCGGTCACATAGCTGACGCAGAGGCCCTGATGCGCGAGATGAACCGCGCAATGGCGGCTGTTGATGGCGGCGTGGATCAAAACAACGCCAAAGGCGCGTCAATTCCGTATGAGTTGATTAGGGATTCATACGGCAGCGCGTACATGAGGTCCACGTCCTTGGTTGGGGAAAACGATCCCACCGAAGGAACCCTGTTTGCGGAGGTGCAGCAGCCCTCAGGGACCTACACGCAGTCACTTCAGACTGCGGCAAATGCGTACAGCGGCGCAGAAGGCGAGGCAAACAGAAACACGGTGTGGGAGTGGCTCCAAAAGAGCGCGGTGCTGCGACTTAAGATGAACCTAGAGGTCAGGGAGGCAACGCGCCTACATATCATTCTAAACGGGCAGACCGAGATTCCGCTCCAGGGGACCACAGCAGCGGAAAACAGATACATCAGCGAGTTTGATGTCCGAATAATGGTCAACAACAGGCCGCTAGACGAGATGGGATCCTTTTCTTGCACTGCCAATGAGGGCTGGATGCCGTTCCATCTACATGGAACAGTAATTATAAGGCCAGGCGTAAATAGAATCGGAGCCCAGATAAGAGACAGGACGTTTAGGGGGGCTAACGCCGCCGAGCCTGTTCTGAAGATTAGCAACACATACCTCTACTGCTACGGGTACACAAGGTAATGGCTGCTCCGTCGTCATTCGATCACAATGTTGGGCTAAGGCATCTCATAGAGCCTGGAGAAGACCTTAACGCGACCAAGGTAAGGGAGAACTTCCACCGCATCCAGGCTGCCGCTAACGGGATGGTGGACGCCAGCGTGGAGCCTGGGGCTATTAACACGCGCCACCTAGATGACCTCACGGCTGTCACGGGAGCGACTGTTACCGACGGCTACTACAAGTCGTTCTTTTACGATTCCGTTACCACTGACTTCGCAATACCGAATAGCAGTTGGTCGGAGAGGTGGAACTGCACCTTCGGAGATCCAACGAGGGACGTTCCAAACATTCCGCTCTTTATAGAGATATTCCTTGAGATAGAAGATATGAGCCTCTTGGACGGGCCGGGTACGGCGATAGACGCGCGGTACTGGTTCGCAATGAGGGTCATCACGCCGCATTCGGGTGCCGTTGCTCTGCCGGAAGTTCGCGACAGCAACCTGGCCTACATACAGAACCCGATACGATCAATAACCCTATCGGCCAAGAACGAGACCGTCCCCGGATCGGGAGATTTTTACACCGGATACATGGAGAGGCAGCAGCTTGTTCTTGCTGCCCCGTATATTCCAGCGACACCAAGCGCCGACATGACATCGCTTAAGGTGTCTCTGTATACACAGACCACTGACTACGCTGGAACCGGCGCGGCGGCAGCATCAACTGCAAAGATCAAGAGGTCTACGGTCGTGGTAAGGGCCATTAGAAGGTAATGAGTACATACATCCCACAGTTGTTCAAAGTCTGGCACGGGCAAGCGCTTTCTCATCGCCCGGTAACGCAGTGCTTTTTAGACCTTGAGGACTCTATTGATGGGGAGGTCGATAGGGGCAACTTTGGGGAAGATGCGGTTCTAAGTCTTGTAAGTTTTCACGAAAGGTCGCTTACGGAAACGCACAGGGCTAGGCAGCTTATATGGAACGAAGAGGCCATTTGGGTCTTTCAGTTTCGGGCCGCTTCCTCGACCAACACATTTGAACACCTTGGCGCACACGACAACAAGTTCACGGTTGAAGAGGCGGCGACAAGGGTTTTGGTTCCAAGTAGCTGTGTGGTTGAGATACAGGCTCAGATTGAGATCGATGCAATTCTTTGGAACGGCAAGGATCAGACGGACGTGCTTTCGGCAACCTCGCTTGGCACCCTCAGTGTGGCAGAGGCCGCATATCCTGGGCTGCAACTCACATTCAAGCTGTTCAAGTCAGAGGTGGGCAGCCCCGTGAAAACAGAGGTGGAAACGAGAATAATTAAGCGCCTTATGGAGATAACGGCGGATGCAGCCGACACAGACGCCGTTCAGCAGAAACGACGCGGGGCAACAGTGAACTTTTGCGCCTTAGACCAGATAACTATTGCCGAAGAAGACACCAGAGTTGGGGTCGCTGTTGACTATTGGGTAGAGGTTCACGGCGAATTTCTGGAATCAAGGAACTCCTCTGGCGTTATTCACGACGCCTATCTCGCGGTAGACGTTGGCTGGGCAGTAGTAAGAAGCAAGGCTAGGCACCTGACTGCAACGTCGTATTCGGCAAGCTACAAAGGGAGTGCCACAAGCAGCATAGCGGCACCGTAGGCAACCAACTATGGCATATGAAAAATACGAAAAGCTACTTGGCGAATTTGGTGGGCCACTGATGCCGTACTCTGCGTTCGGCGCAGAGGTCGGTATGAGGGAGCATGGAGAGGTTCTGGCGAAAAAGGCAAGTGCGGCGCGACAACTCAGGGACCTAGAGCCAGAGGGCGCGGTAGCGGGATTTAGGTCTCGCGGTGGGAGGTCGCCGTACCTCCATGGTTCTGATGTGAAGAGGTTTGCCGGTAGGAGGGCGGAGTTGGCTGCCATGGGCGCGGGGGCCGCTGGTGACGCAAGGGCAAGGGAGCAAATAGATAAAAGGAAGTATCTTGCCCAGCAGCTAGAGGATCAGATAGCCGCACAACGGGCGACCATCAAGGCAAAGAAGCAGCTTGAGCAAGGGATTGTAAAGGCTGTCGGCCAGGTTGGTGCGATGGGAACGGCCATGATGTACAAGGCCGGCAGAATCAACGCCAAGTACGACGCGCTTCAGAAGGAGGAGCCCGAAGAGGTGCCCACGCCAGCGGTTGATGACTACGAGAGCGTTAGGCTCGCTGTTAATGAGGCAGCGGATCTGGAGGCGGCGGCACTTGAGGAGAGCGCGGCTCGTGGCGGGGAGGTAGCCGCAAGGATTGAAGCCGCTGCGGGAAGGAGGGGCAGCGTCTTGGGCCCCGCAGAAGAGGCGTTAGGAGAGCTTGGGATACTGGGCCCGTCAGAGCGCGCATGGGGGCCGGGTACCGACTTGGGCCCGGCGTCTGACATGGAGGCAATGTCATTGTCCCCGGAGGCAATGAGAACGCTCGATCTTCTAAGGGCTGTCATGTCGCCTGGAGGGGGCAACGACCGGGCCGCACATGAGTTGAAGGCGCGATACCTGCGTGGCGAGTTACCCGAAAGCCTAACAAGCCTTCCTGCGTTCACGAGGCTTGCAAAAAAGCTAGGGTTGCCAGGATTTTTAATGGGCGGATACGAAGACGCGCTATCGGACTAGGATAATAAGATGGCTAGAAGAACAAGTAGAGAAGCAGCATACGACGTAAGGCGGGCCCCGGATCCGGCGGCAGAGGCCAGAAGAAGGGCGAGTGGTTGGCAAAGCATGTCGCCTGAGGGGCAGCGACCGCCCGAGAACGTCTCGCAAGGGATCTACGAGAAGACAATTCTTCCGGGCCAGGTGAGGGCGGTTGAAGAGCAGATTGGGGCTATGGAGCGAGCCTCATCCACAGAGCAGGCCGCTGCCTCTGCAAGAGCAAGAGACATTTCCAGGGGGCTAAAGGGGACAGCGCCGACTGGGTTTGAAGATATTCTGCGCGGCTCAATCACCCAAGAGGCTGGGGAGGCCCTCGGCTATGAGTCGGCGCTGCGTGGGGCAAAGGCCCAAAAGGAGGTTCAGGACCCAGCAAGGATGGCCCCGATTGTTGCCCAAAGAGAGAAGGAGCTATTGAAGATCGAAGAGGAGATCGCGGATCAGGAAACCGCAGGGTCTGCCATAGCGACGATTAGTACGACCGCTGGCGGCGTGATGCTGGCCGGCGCGAGCATAGCCGCTATCGAGGCGGCAGGAGCGGCGACCGCCGCAGCCTCCCCAGCGGCGGGCCCCGCCGCAGGCATAGTCGCGGTCATCGGGGCAGTCATCGCTATCACCGGAGCGATAATTGGTGCGGCTACAGCCGGATCTGCAAGAGAAAGCAGAAGGGGCAGACAAAAGAGCGCGAAAGATAAGTACGACCCAAGCAAGGTGAAGGAGGTAAGTTTCGAGACTGCCCTAGGTTCGGCCCAAAGGGGTGCCGGGGGATACGTCGGAACGCAGTTCACTGGAGGGTCTGGCGTCGGCGCTGGCGTCCAGTCAAGGCTGGGCAACATAGGCGGAATGGCAGCGGGGCAGGCGACACAGGCGGAACCCTGGATGCAGTTCACTGGAGTGAATTAAACAATGGCCCTCTACCTTCCAAGAGGCGGCGACTACGAACGCGCGCTTAGATATGTAAGTCAGGCGAACGGCATAGCCGGCGCTATGGAGGGCGCGTCTCAGGGGCTAGCCCTTGTGATGAACATGCAGAAGATTGCAGACAGCGCTCTAAACATGGAAATTAAGCAAGAGGAGTACGCAGAAAACAGAGCCAATGCTGCCGCTGATGCCTACGCCAAGATGGACGCACTGCAAGGCGGCCTGTCTGATGTGGTGGGTCCAGGTGAGGGGGGCACGGTGTCCAAGGGTAGCACCCGCACTCGCGCTGGCGCTGGCGCTGGCACTGGCAGGGACGGGGTGTCTGTTACGGAAGCGGAAGACATCGCAGCAGCGCTCAACACGATTGCTGAGTATGAGAAGGCGGTAGCAGCAGACAGGACGCCACCACATCGGGCGGGCCAAGCCGCAGCGGGCGGGCTCGGATTCAGCGCGGAGGAGGAACTTCTGGCGACAGAGGACGAAGACGCTCCCCTGTCGGACTTGGTTCAGGCGCTTGGGGAGGGCGAAGAGCTTGATCCGTTTGTGCCGCAAGAGAGGGACGAGAGGGCGGGCGCGGGGGCAGAGGTTAGGGCTGCCCTTGAGGCCATGGGCCTAGAGCCAGGAAGCGAGCGTGCCGAAGCCCTGTCGCCAATGATCACGGCAAAAGGGCCAGTGGCAGACGAAGCCTTGGCGGCTGCAATGCAGGAGCTTGGCCTCGATGCGGGGCCAGGGATAGCCGCTACGGGCGCGGACATCCAAAAGCCATTCGACGTGACGCCAAGGCCGATTAGGCCGGAGGGGCTTATGGGCGAGGGCCTGATCAACCCAGCCGTAGCCTTTGGCTTTGACGGCAGGACGGTTCTTGATCCAGTGGCTCAGATGCGCCTGGCAGAGTTGCACAACCGGGGTAGCGGGATTCCTACCACCATCGCAAACATGCTCGGCGTTGACCGGGACAAGATGTTTGCCCCCGGTGCGGCGGGAAAGACTGCCGAGTACCAGAGCAGGTTGGCTTCAGCCCTTACCCGCTTCATGGGCGACAAGGAAGAGGAGGATCGCTCGGCGCTTGAGAGGTCAACCTTTGCTCGACTGAAGAGTGCTGGGATCGAGGGCTTTAACGACGAGCAGCTAACGGACCTATCTAAGGACTTGGCCCAGTTGAGCGAGAGTGAGCGTCAGAAGGCAATCGCTGATCTGAGAAGCGCTCCAGACTATTTGAGAGAAGTGAAGTTGGCGCAGATAAAGCGGGTGAGGATCAGCCATACGACACGAGATCAAGATCCCTTGGCAACCCTGAAGGTAATGGACAAGCATGCAACCGCCCTTCGCGGCAAGATGCTTTCGGCGCTAAATAACTACACCAAGAAGAAGGCCGATTACGACGATACGAGTGAGGAGTACCGGACGCCAGAGCTAGCCAAGAGCCTAGAAGCCCTTAGAAAGACCCACGAAGCCTTTAAGTTTGAGTACGACGCCGCAACGAAGGACAGGCAAGAGCTTTGGGACAGGCACAGAGAGGCGCTGGGTCTGTCGCCGGCACCGGTTTACGACCCGGGGGGAACGGGGGGGGGCAAGAGCGTCAGGGATCGTCTTTTAGAGGGTTGGTTGGCGCAAGAGGGCCTCACCCCCAAACAAGTTAAGGGGCAGTTTGAACGCATAAGGGCGGCCAGCCCAGGCGCTCTTACAGAAGAAGACGAGCGGTGGATCGAGCTTCAGTTGTTTGGGCCAGCAGAAGAACCGAGACCTGAGCCGGAGTTTACGATTGATCAGCAGATCGAGGCGCAGAAGGACCGGATCAAAAATGCTCCGGGGTCATCACCAGAAGCGCGGAAAACCAGGAGAGACGCAGAAAGAAGAGCTAAGGAGTTGGAAAGACAGAAGGAAAAGAGTGAGTCCATTCGGAAAGTCTCAAGTGAGGTCTTAACCGACTTCACAGAGGCCGTAGACGCAGCAGAGAGTGTGATTAGAGAGCATCAAGCTGGAACCGCAGAGCCTAACGATGTGAAGGACGCACTGTCTAAGCTAGAGGACGCTACTGAGTCCTTTAACAATATTAGTGCCCCCGCGTGGTTTGAACTCCGTGGAAGGAGGTCCCGCGATGACCGAAGACATGTGAGACAACTATTGAGCGATCTGTCAAGGATACACAGTTCGGTAGTTGGCAGAACCTATGTGCCAAGGGGAGGGTTCCCACACACTCCCCACGCCGGGACCCGAAGTGAACCGGGACGGGCTCAGTAGTGCCAGCAAATCAGGAAGAGCTAGATCGCATAACCCAAGAGGTATTGTCTGGGATTGGCGAGCCTGCGCCCACGGCACCAAGAAGGTTGCCAGGGGTAGAAGAGGCCGATCCATCTCCTGATCCGGCGCAATACTGGGCCGTTGAAACAGAGCTTGACCAAGTAACTCAAGACATTCTTAGGGGCCTTGGTACTGCCGCTCCCAAAGCAGCCATCCCCCCAGGCTATGACGAGCCGCCTAAGCCCATGGTCCCGCAAGAGGTTCGGCGGGGGTCACGTAGCAAGATTTCCGATCTAGACGATCAGGAGGCCCTGAGGTACCTGCCAAAAACGTTAAGCGAGACACCTCCTCCAGAGCTTTTGGAGGATGTAGATTGGGAAAGCGACCCTGAGGGCTTTAGCAGGGCGCACCGAAAGATGGTGCGCGAGTACGGTAGGGCCAGGACCACCGAAGACAAGGCCGAGATCATGCGGGGTTTCACCGAGGAGTGGAACCCGGACATCTTGAAGCGCTCAGAGGAGAAGACCGGCGTCTTTATGAAGACGTTGACGGGCCTTGCCCACGTAGTTGAGTGGGTGGATAGCTGGTCGGGAAGGCCGATTCGCTCTCTGACTAAATCTCTTTGGGGCTCTAGGAAGAGGGGCCTTGAGGGTGGCGGCGAATACAATCTGGAGGAGATGCATCGGGCCATCTCTGAGAACTACAAGAACTCCGACGGCAGCTTCGATGACGGCGAGGAGACGCTGAAGAACGCTGTCAAGTACCTGAGCGTGGTGGGTGGGCAACCGCTGGCGTGGGCCCACCAAGAGGCTAGCGGCCAAGACTTCACGGAAGCCAACTGGGTTGGGTCGGTAGACGAGGGCATCGACAAGATGTTCGACTTTGGTGCTGATGCGATTCAGTGGGCTACTTGGACTGGCATGGGGGTGCTGGATCAGGCCCTGCCGTTTGTCGGGGACAACTACAAGGGTTGGGCCGAGGCGAGGGAGAAGCATATTGAAGAGGGCTCGTCCTTCGGGCACGGGGCGCTTGGTTTTGTTGGCTTGGTTGTTAGCGACCCCCTCAGCTTCCTTAAGCTGCCAAGGGCATTCGATCTCGCAGGCGCAAAGGTCACAGAGAGCGCTGACCACCTTATAAAGGATGTCGCGTCCTACAAGATTGCGGCTCGCGCAAAGGAGCTACGAAAGAGCGGCAAGTACGCAGACGAGGCTGGGGAGATTGACGAAGCGAGGATTCTTCAGGACGCAGAGGAGGCAGTCGTCTCCGATGTCAACTACTCAGTGATCGACGCGGCAAACGCTTCGTACATAAAGGGTGGAGATGTACACGGCTGGGGTCCGATTGAGCTACTAAAGCAATGGCGCGCCACGGTCGAGTCTACGGACCCCGCGTACTGGAAGGCCAAGTTCCCAGATAGGAGCGACGAGTGGGCTAAAGAGGCTGCGGGCGAGTTCGTTATGGACAAGCCCAACATGGCTGCCATCGAAAGCATTGGTAAGCACCTAAACGTAACCTTTAAAACCAACGCAACGCCGACCGACAGGATTGAGGAAGTCTGGAGCGCCCTTAACAAGGAGTCGAACCGGCAAAAGAGGCTCTACGACATCGAAGTCAAGCTGACGGGGGAGGTGGATCCAGAGACGGGCGTAGAGGCGATCAAGACGTTCATCCATTGGATAGACCCACGAGAAGCACTTGATGTTAACGGCAACATGACCTTCCGCCTAAACAGGGGGGTGACCACGGCGAAGCCCGACCTCGCCACTAAGCTAGGCAGGGCTGCTGGGAAGGCGCTGACAAAGAGGCCCCCCAAGACTGCCGCAGCGGCAGAGGCTGCGGAGGAAGCGGCACGGGCTGCCGCATACAAGCAGACGAAGGTTTTCGCTAAGGGGGATAACCGGCGTGTTCGTTGGGGCTTTGCCGCCATGAAGCATGCGAATATTGGGGGGCTTGATCGGTCTAGGATGGTGCTGGAGTCGATAGTCGGCCTTGAAAAGGCG
The DNA here is from genome assembly GCA_002690445.1 of Candidatus Pacearchaeota archaeon. The sequence continues at coordinate 11,976 of NZER01000472.1, read as the reverse complement.
CAGCCCTACTTCAGTAAGGTCGCCGGAGAGTGGCAGCCGGTGCAGCCGATGCACGCCGCCATGTGGAGAAGGGTGGAGCGTGGCGAGCTTCGGGATCAGGCGGAGAGGACGCTTGACCGCCAGCGACTTGCAAATCACATCGCAAAGATAGAGGGGATTGTCGATACGACAACGCCAGAGGGCAACGACGTACTAAAGCTAGCCATGGCCTACAAGGAGCTAGGCAAGCATATACCAGCAACGGAAGCCAACATAGAGTTGGCTGCCTGGTTCTCCAAGACTCAAAAGTTGCTGGACAACGTTGAGAAGGGGATCACAGACGACCTTCCGCCAGAGGTCGCCAAGCTGCTTGAGGAGTCCATTGGGGCTATCGAGCAGGCGGACGAGTTTGAGTTTCTAGGCAGGGCTCTGAGAAAGGCTTACGAGAAAATTGGCCCAGAGCGTAGGGAGGCGCTGAAGACGTTCAAGGCTCAGCTAACTGACGCAAGTTGGCTGCTGAAAAAGATCCTAGTCGATGACTTCCGCGTTAAGGCGGAAATGGAGGCCGTCGTAGAGTTGTCGTCAAATATAGACAAGCTCAAGATCCTACGCAAAGCACGCGCAGACCTAGACAAGATGGCTACCAAGGAGAACTTCTCGGAGGCGGGGTCTCTAGACGCGCTCTTAAGGCAGCTTCGTCAAATCAAGAAGATACAGGACGAGGGCATCGACGCTATCCGCGAGGGTGTGCCAGAGATGGCCCGCACAGAGGCCGAGTTCCTGCAAAGAATGCGGACTAGGGGCCTGATACCAGAGGGCACCAATCGCTCGTGGGCCAAGACCAAGGATAGCGTGAGGGAGGGGGTGGAGAGGCGTCTTGAGGGAACAGGCGTTAGCGAATACGCAGAGCAAGCTGACGGGGTGATGGCAACCCTGACGGCAAGGGCAGAGGCTTGGGCGTCATGGAACGACCTACCCGCTGATCATGCCGACGCTTGGTTCGCTAAGAACCTGGGTGACATCGAGGGCGAGCTTGGAATTGGCGAAGTAAAAGCGACCGAAGCGTCGGGCCTCTCTTCTAGACCAGTGGGGGTGTTCAGTGAGACGGCACAGGACGCTGCTGGAAATCCGATAGAGGCCACCAGGGAGGAGTTGGAGAGGATATTAAAGGCCCACGCCGAGGACGCCCCAGGACTGGCTCAAACGTTAAGGACATTTGCCCTGGATGGCGACTACAGAGCCATTGCCGACAAAATTACGCCTCATTTATCGAGTGTAAAGATCAGGGTTCTAAATAGTGGCGGCTACGGGCCTTTTTCGGTGGCAGGGGGTGGAGCCCGAGGGGCCACTATCAGCCGACAGGGAGAGCCCGTAGAGGTGTGGTTGCGCGGAGCGGACCTTACTGGGACCGGCATCAACGCCGAAACGGTTCTTCACGAGCTAGTGCACGCGGCAACAATGAATCGCGTGGCGGACGGTCGGCTTGCTGCAAACAGCAACACCGCACTTGGAAGGACCACGCGCGAGCTTCACAAATTGGTCGGCACGGTCGGCAGGGCCATGGACGAGATGAAGTTTCAGGAAGACGCCCTGTCTCGTCGCCCTGGGCCCCCTCGGCACGATTTCAACATAGACGAGCTTGTTGCTTATGGTCTGACAAACAGAGAGTTTCAGATTGTTCTGCAACAGATCAAGATAGATAACAAAAGCGGGTTTACTAGATTTGTTGAGCTTATTGCGGACCTCCTTGGAATAAAGGGCAGGGAGGTAACGGCGCTAACGGAAGTAATAAGGCTCACCGACGACCTTCTTGAGGCCACCACGACAGGGCTTCCAGAGAAAAGGTGGACTTGGGACCTACCGCTTGACGATATTGTTGAGGAGGCTGACCAGATTAAGGCAGCCTTCCAGTCCCAGACGTTCCAGGGAATGATCAAGGGCGCTGGCCGGGTCTTCGCCAAGGACTTGCCTGTAAAGGACTACGAGATTGCGTCTGACTGGATTAGGCGCGAGCTAGGTGACGCAGGGTTCCGAAAGGGTGGCGAGTGGTCTGAGGCCGGGATGTCGGCATGGGGTCAGGCTTTTGCCAACTGGACTAAGAGCGGCAGGGTTTCCAACCACGGCCTGCGCGAGGTGTTCGCCAAGTTCAAGGACTGGATCTTCAAGATGTACCGGGCTGTGTCTGGGCAGAAGGAGTTCAAGTTCAAGATCAGCCCAGAGGTCGAGGAGATATTCGACAGGCTCCTGACTAAGGACTCCCACTACGCGACTCACCCGATGGTGCGGGAGTTCGATGTCGCGTACCGGAACTACATGACGAGCTACGGAGGGAACATCTCCGTACTGGGCAAGGCTGTTTTGAACGAAGTCCTTTCGTCAATGATGGAGGCGGCAAAGTATTCGCCTGCGAAGGTGCGCTGGGTTCACGACAAGCTGTTCTCCAAAGACAAGATGGAGAGCGTAGAGGCTTGGAAGTTCATCAACGAAGAGGTTTCGGAGCGGCTTTCGGGTAGGTTCAATCCGCCACGAGGGAAGTTCCAGATCAAGGCTCCCGAGTTCAAGAACAACAAGGCGCAGTTCAAGGCGGCCATCTCTGGCGCGCTTCAGGAGAACGCCGGCCTCACCGCCGAAGAGGCTGCCGACATGGTGCGGTTGGCGGAGTTTGACGACATCGTTACGTCGGCCATCCCTGCGGGCAGGTTCACGTACAACCAGGGGCGCAACAACTTCCAAGAGATCGTCCTGGCGTTTGCCAAGAGGTTTGTTGCACTGAACCCCGACAAGGCCCCCGTCTATCCGCGCATGGTCTACAAGGTTCCGGGCAGGGCCGCCATCGACGCCAAAAACAACCTTCGCGAAGCGCAGGCGGCATGGAAGCAGCGCCGGCCAAGGGTGGACGTAGACGACGAACTGAGGTTCGACTACGAAAAGCTGCGAATCGACTACTACAAGGCGGCGAGCCAAGTCCTGAAGATGGCGGGAAGGCCAGACGCAGACACGCTAGCAAGGAAAATCCTATCGCAAGACCTCACGCCCAGCGACAAGATCGGGGAAGAGGTTCTCGGTAGGGCTGTAGAGGTAGCCCCCGTAAGCCCAGCGGCAATCGAGCTTAAAAAGGCTCTAGACGAGGCGGTTGAGCGCCTGAGCATCCCGGTGGACAAGAGGCGCGCCGATGTAGAGGGCAGGATCAAGAGCTACGAGATAGCCATTAAGGACACAGAGGGCAAAATCAAGGCCGCTGAAGACGAGCTAGCAGGGCTCAAGGCTGGCAAGAAGCCGGTGGTTGAGGGGGCTGCCGAAGCGGTGCCGCCAAAACAGGGCCCAGGCATTGAAAAGCTGCCGTCCAAACTAAAAAGAAAGTCGCCAGGAAGGTATGCGACTGAAGACGGAAGGTTTGTAGTAGAGCGAGTAGACGGTTCTTGGGAATGGTATGTGCTGGACAAGAAGGGTGGAGAGGTCGTTGACGATGCCCTGATGGAGTCGGGCGGTTTTGGGACAAAGAAGGCGGCTGAAGACGACCTCAAACAGCATCTGTCTAACTACGGAAAGAACATTCACCCCGAGGGCGGGACATGGAGCGAAAGGGCGCGACTTGCGGAGGACGCCGCAGCCGAACCCAAGCCAGTAGACATACCTGACGACATATCTAGGCAGGCTTCGGCATACCAGAGCGCAAGAAACGTAGACCCTCACGACGACCTGATTGGTGAGGTTCTTAGCCTGCAACAAGGTAAGCCAGCAGTGGTCGTTCACAGGTTGAAGAAGATCGTTGAAGACAAGCTAAAGCGCGACCACGGAATCAGCGAGCGGTCTGCGAAGAGGCTGATTAAGGATGAGGGAAGTGATTGGTCGGCAAGAACAAAGGGCGAGAGGGCCTCTAGCGTAGTAAGGAACGCCTTTGAAGATCCGGCAGGGTGGGTGCGAGAGCGCGTAGAGGAGCTTAGAAGGTCAGCAAGGCCAGACGACTACCGCTTTAACGTAAAGGCCGTGGAGAGCTTTTTGGAGGGCCAAGGCGGTGTGCTTCCCGACGTGGCACGGGCAGCGGTCAAGGCGCGGGTCGCGATAGACGAGGCAACCGAAACACTGCAAAGGCTCCAAGAAAGCAGGGCCGCTCTCATAGAAGAGCTAAAGGCAATGGACATCACGCCCGACGAGGCTTCCCTCGCTGAGGCGGCTGAGGTGTCGGCTAAGCGAGCCCCGGTATCTGAAGAGGCGATGGAAAACGCTAGGGCCCAACTGAAGTGGCTGGAAACGGAGATCGCCAAGGAAGAGGCGCTGATCTACGGGGTAAGAAAAGACGCAAGAGTCAAGGCAGATGCCATGTCTAAGGCTGCCTTTGAGGAGGAGCTAGCGCCGCTAGCCAAGTACGAAGTTGGTGAGGGGGGCCGAAGGAAGCGCGTCTTAACTGGCAGGGGCGAAGATGAGATCACCGGATCAGTCGAGCGCATCCAGAGGAAGATCGCAGAGGGCCTAACGAAGGGCCAGCCTGGGAAGATGAAGGACGCGGCAGACCTTCCGTCCGTCGTGCCAAAGCAGCTAACGAAGAGCATGAAGAAGAGGATCGAGGCACTTCCTGGCGCTCAGGAAGAGATGCTCGACATTGCCAGGAAGCTGAAGTGGGACACGACCGACCCAGGGGAAATCTGGGAGAGGATAGTCAACTACAACAAGAAGGCTAAGTCATACGGCGATTTGGCAGAAGAAAAGCGGAATGCTGCGATGGCGGCGGTGCGAGATTCAGACCGACTGCGGGCTTTCGACGCCATGCCAGAGACGGAGAAGACAGTCGTCTACAACATCGTCAAGGACCCGCGCAAGTACAGCGTCCCCCCTGGAGCCAGCAAGAAGGTCAGGGGTATGGCAGAGAGCCTTGGGATGACCAGCCGTGGCAAGAATGACATCTTCATCCACCTGCATGGGGAACACATAACCAGACGATACGGTCCAGACGTTCGAGTGAAGAAGGTCAAGGTAGGAGACCACTTCACAGACGAGGAGATGGAGCAGGCCCTCGCTGTAGCAACGTTGATGGATGACTTCTTGGAAGACAAGCTCAAGAAGCTCCAGAACCATGGCCGCCTAGCCAAGTACAGGGACAAGAAGATTGGGGCCAAGATTGACCTGATCGGAAGAAAGATAAACGGCAAGGAAGACCTTTCGCCCGGAGAGACAAAAGACTCGTTACTAAAACAGCGAGACGAGCTAAGGAAAGAGGAGTTCCGCCCCTGGACGAAGGAAGAGTTCCTGCGTCGGGTGAACGTAGCCAGCTACATCCCGCACATGATGCGGATAGCCACTCAAAGAAAGATAGATGGCCTTAAGGGCAGGTTCCTGCCAGCCAATTACAAGATTAGTTTTGAGCGCATGCGGACCAGGGCCAGCATTCTTGACGACCTGAACGAGCAGGCTAGGGATGAGCTAGCAGAAGACATGCTCTACCACGATGTCACAAGCCTGATGTCCAACGGCCCCGAGTTCCAGAGCGTCTTCCACGAGTACGATGAAGTTGGGAACATGATTGGCGGTAAGTCGCCAGAAGAGTTGTCCGCCATATACGACGCCGCGCAGTCATTGCAGTTGCGTGAACACTTCTCTCCAGACGAGTGGTCAGCGCTCATCAATAAGAAGAGAACACAGGCCGATCTTGATAGCGTCTACGAGTTCTTTGAGGCCGACTACTTCACCTTGATCAAGCGATACAGCGAGTCGGTAGACAGGTCGATAGCAGATCAGGTGTTCATTGAAGACATCTTAGAGATGTTCCCAATGGGCAAGGAAATGGGGATGGACTCAAGGTTCATCGACAACCCAGACCTAGCCAGGGAGTTTGGCTATGTCCGTCTGAACAAGAGGGACCACATTGAGGCTATCGGCAGGATGAGTCTGCCAGACGAGTTGACGCCTAACATCGAGAACTGGGTCAACCAGCAGCTTGTGGACGGTGCATCTGTACCGGAGGTCATGGCAGGGTTGCGCCGCAAGGGCGTCAACGTGTCGAGGAACTACATTGAGCTTCACAGGTCGATGCCAGACGTCTTCGTTCCAGAGCCCGTTGCTGAGTACTTGAAGTGGCTCCGCACCCCAGAGCAGCACAAGGGGGCATGGGGGGCGCTAGTGAACTTGGCCGACGGGTTCCACGCTTTGGCAAAGACCATGGCTACCGTGTCCAGCCTTGCCCATGTAGGCATGAACTACACAGGCAACTATGCGTCTGTGGCCCAGAAGATCGGCGTGGATCTATTCAACCCACGGCACCACTACAATATGTGGTTGATGATGGGCAGCGATGCGTTCCCACAGCTAGAAAGCAAGGTGATCACCATAGGCGCTCACAAAAAGACGATAGGTGAGTTGAAGAGACAGTTTGGCAGCTATGGAATTGATGAGTCCCCACGGACGCAAGCCTTCCTTGAGGAGGCCCTGGGCAAGGGCGACGTGTCTGCGGCTAAGGCCCCACTTGGAACCATGCTTTTGGGGTCTGGCCTTGGCGCTACGGGTGGATGGATCGCAGGCTCTGCGGTTGCAGGCCCCCTTGGTGGCGCGGCTGGAGGCGTCCTTGGATCGTGGGTCGGCGCTCTCGGTGGCGAAGTCCTTGGCAAGAGTTGGAAGACGGCGATTGATCCAAAGACCAAGAAGCTGGCTGTCGGCCCTATGTCGAAGAGAGAGTTGGACGTTGGCCGAGGCGCGAGGGCCGTCTACAAGACAGAGATCGGGAAGTTCGTTGAGGCGATTGAGAGCGCCAAGAAGGGTCGGCTCAAGGATTTGGTGCAGGCGACTGGAGAGCGAGTGGTCGGCGCTGGCGCGGGGGCTGCGATTGCAACGGCGCTTGGTGGGCCTGGTGTGGCTGCCGTAGCTGCCGCAATCGGAAAGGCGTCGTTCCCCTCCTACATCAAGATGATGTCGGCCCTTAACCAGAACGTTGAGATTCAGGCTAGGCGGCTGCTTGGTTTGGCGGAACTGTCTCGCGGCAAAACGTTGGACGATGTTGCCTTCGGCGTTCAGGATACGATGCGTAACTATTCGCATCTGACGCCGTTCGAGAGAAACATTCTTCGACGCCTGTTCTTCTTCTACACCTGGGATGCCGGCAACGTCCGATTCCAGTTGAGGCAGATGGTCAAGAACCCGCGACAGGCTGGGATATTCAACCAGTTTATGAACGGCGTTTACAACGGCCAGTTCACAGAAAGCGAGATTCAGTCCCTACCAGAGTACCTTCGGTGGAAGGCCATTGTTCGGACTGGCGGAGCCAAGATATTCAGCGTAAGCGGCCTGCCACAGCAGGCTGCCATCGAGCTTAGCCGTGGCTTTGGGACGCATGGCGGGAAGCCAATCGGCCTCTTTGCAAGGGGAAGGCCAGACGTTCTGCTTCTTCTAGAGTTGATGCTTGGCAACCAGTCTCTGTACTACGGGAAGGGGTGGGAAAAGCTAGACAACGTTCGGCAGATGAAGAACGCGCCACCAATGCTGAAGTGGTTCGTCGGCTTTCCGAGTAAGCCGGTCGAGGTGCCCGTCTACAAGAAGGGCAGGGTTGTCGGGACGAGGCTTGACTATCGCTCGAACAACCCAGAGCGGTACTACATGGTGAGCCGGCTTCCTGGCTGGCGCGTTATGAACGAGTACATGAAGCTAGTCCAAGACACATTCATTGCGAGGGCGCTGGATGCCGGAGACCCCTCAGCCAGGGCCACTACAGAGGAGCGGATGCTTGCCTTTAGCATTGGCCTCAAGCCGTACTACGTTGACTTTGAGAGCCAGCGCGAAGCCATGGCCTGGATGCTGGACGAGGCCCTTAAGACCGAGTGGGACCGGGTTAACAAAAACTTCGTTAGAAAGCAAAGCTACCTAAACAGGACCCTGGACTATGGAAGAGGAAAACTTCTGTACCCCGGGGAGCCCGTGGACTCTGAGCAAGGTGATTAGTATAGTCGTGGCGTAGAGCCCTAAGAATAACCCCACAGACCCACTGGCAACACACCATCGCTTGGTAGCCAGATAAGGGGCAGGAGGAGCGGTGGCATACAACTCCAAAGAGCTTTGGATCCCAACAGACACCTCGACAGTGAGCCTGGCTGCAACCGCATCCTCCTCTGAAATGGCAGTGAAGAGCGGCACGGCTGATGTGTCTCGTGGTTTGATCGCCCATATTCATGTGCGCGCAGCATCGGCTGATGCGAACAACAGCGCGGTGCCGGTGAAGATTTACGACGGGTCTGATAAAGACACAGACAACCTTATCTACAGCGCAACGTTTGACCTTCGCGCGGATCCCCTTCAGGCATTCGACTCCCTTGGATTGCCTATCCCGGTCTTTGCCACGCCCTATGTGGTGATAGGTCCGATTGCCTCTGGTGCCACAGAAATGAACTACTCAGTCATCGTTTACATGAAGGGCCTTGCCTAGAATGGGCCGAGCCTTCCCATCAGGAACCGCCTCAACGAGGGTGTTCCCAGGCGGAACCTCTCAGGCTAGGTCGTTCCCGCGCCGGCTGTCTCCATCCAGGGAGGAGCGGGTGCTTAGGAACGCTCCGCTTCTTCCAACTGACCCGAGATCGCTCTCTGTGCCGCTGATTGGCTGGGCACGGGCAGACATCGGAGCAACGCTGAATGGCTCCAACGTGTCTGCGTGGCTAGATCTGGTTGGCGGAACTAACTGGGCGCAAGCCACTGCCGACGATCAACCCCCGTTTGCATCATCTGGACTCGGCAGTCGGGCTGAGATTCAGTTTGACGGCTCTTCAGACACGATGACTGGTCTGAACTTGTATGGGTCGCTCACCGCCAAGGACGAGTGGACTGTAGTCCTTGTCACTCGCGGTTGGGGCTTTGGCGTCGGTGGCAACCCCTGGGCCACTGAGGGCCTTTTCGGCGCTCCATCGGGGGGCGGCAGCTACTTCAACATCGGCATCGTTCGGCAAAGCCCAGAGGGCTGCTTTGGCTACCACGTATACGAGGCGGCGCCGGATGCGATGCGGATTACCGGAAGTGGTGCGACTAGCCTGGCTGCCGGGTCTAACGCGATGATTGTGTGTGTGTCAGACGGCAGCAATGGGTTTACTCGCGTCAACGGGCTGATTGGTACCGTGATTACAGACATGGCGGCGCTCGAAGCAAGTGCAACCACTGTAAACATCGGCAAAGGAACAAGAGACGCCAGTAAGGTGCCGGGGTACTACGATGGAACTCTGTCGGAGGTCCTTGTTTTCAACGGGGCACTTGGTTCGTCAGAGATTGGCTTAGTTGAGCGGTATCTATCAATCAGATACGGGATTGCAGCGTGAGCATCTACGACATCCCGTGGCTGGTCTTTCCATCCATAGACGACGCTGACCAGCGCGAAGAAGATATCTCCGTGCTGATGGGCTACCCACGTCCAAGCGCTGATACGGTTCAGACAACGCTTCCAATAGAACATCCAACAGATGGTCGCGGTGCCTTCAAGGTAAAGGACGGCGTTTGGTCTGCCTCTGCTGGCGCGCACATAGACGTAGCTAGCCTACTGACGCAGCAAGAGCGGGATTCGTTAGTTACAACGCAAAGTCTAAAGGACGACGGCTGGTTTCCAGATATCCAGCCTGGCGGGGAATAGTGAAGCTCTACTCACCATCCATGGTTCTTCTTGGGACCCTGATTAGGGAAGACGAAGATAGTGCGCTGTCTCTGCCGTAACAATGCTCGAAACAATCATCACAAGCTGGCCCTTCATCGTGTCGCTTTTCGGCGTTCTCGTGGGTGCTGCGGCGTGGGCCGCGAAGGTTTATTTCATGCTCGTGACCATTCTCGCTAGCATCGAGCGAACAAACCGTAACCTAGCAACGCACCAGCATGACCAGACTGGTCGCGTCATAATCCCAGCGAGGTAGCTCATGTCGTTTTCAAATGTGGATCAGGTAAACCCAACAGCAACCAAGCTGATTATTGTTGAGTCGGACCCCACAGGCAGCGCGGCCAGGGTCGCGGATCCAAACGACAACGTGACTGGGGCGGCACCTGGGTATATCCACATGGTGGAGATAGACAACCACCTCAATACAGCGGACACCTACGTTAAGTTCCGGTTTGCCGCGTCCGTTACCATCTCTGGAGGCGAGGCGCACATGCAGCTTCTGGCACCAGCCAGGGAGGTGGTCAACTACGCATTTCCCGGCGGGGTCTACTACACAACGGGCTTGTCTGTCTGGATAGTGACCGGGAATACGACCGCAGACACGACGATGCCGCTAAGTAAAGTGCTTGTAAAAATTCTGTCAACATAGGTGAACCATGGCCCTTACAGCAAACCTAACTAGAGGGAACCCCCTTGCCATAGACATGGCTACGCAGACAGCCATTGGAGGCGGGGCCGGAGACGCAGACCAGAATGTTTTTATGACTGGCGGCAGGCTGTTCGCAACGACCATAGACAACAGTCATTCCAGTAGGGCAACGCTAAAGCTGTACGACTCCAAGTCGGTTACTGTTGGCACGACTGCGCCAGCAATCGTTATTGCGCTTAATGGTAGCGCCCAGAATGGCGGGCGAACGACGGTAAGCATTGCTACTGGGGTTAAGTTTGGAACGGCCTTTAGTATGGCGGCAACGGACACAGAGGTGTTTGCCAGAACGACAGACCCAGACGACACAACCCTTGAGGTGGTTGTTGTCTTCGCCAGAACGACAGATGTCTGAGTTTAGCAAGGCTAGTCGGGGCCGCCTCGACACCTGTCATCCAGACCTAATCCGGTTGATGGAGGAGGTGATCAAGCATGTCGATATCACAATTCTGTGCGGGGCTAGATCAGTAGAAGAGCAGAAGGAGTTGTATCGCCAGGGCAAGAGCAAGCTCGATGGTGTCAACAAGATGTCAAAGCACAACCACGTTCCCAGCCTAGCAGTGGACTTCAGTCCCTGGAAGGTGAGGTGGGAGCGCGAACGGTTTATTGCTGCTGCCTACTTCGCAAAGGGAATCGCGTCCCAGATGGGCATCAAGGTACGGCTTGGGTGCGACTGGAACGCAGACCTCTCATTTGACAAGTCTGAGTTTTTCGATGGGCCACACATCGAGCTTGTAGGGGTTGAGGATGACGACACGTAAGAGGCAGGCGGTAACAGTGGGGTGCTGCATTGTGCTGTGCGCTGCTCTAATCTTGACAGCGCTATTCCAGGGCATGCCGGACCAGGATGGTGACGATAGCGTCCAAGACACCGACGCGGGTGATGACGACAGCGCGAGCGATGATGACTCTGGAGACTAGGCGTGGCCGAAGACGACCACGAGGAACCGACCTGGGACACCACCGAGGCCGTTGCTGTAATCGAGGACGCCGCAAGGCGCGCGAGGCGGCAGGACCGAATAAGCGAGGCAGTGAGCCAGGCAGTGGGACAAGGCGACATAACGGAAGCAAAGCTACCCATCAAGGTTGTCATTGGGCTAGTCTTGTGGGTGGTCAGCCAGGCGCTCGCTGGGGCTACGCTCTATTACCAGCTAAGCGGCGATATCCGAAGCCTGCAAGAGGGCCAGCCGCATATCGAGGACTTGGTGTCCATGGCCGAGATTCAGGCTATCCGGGTGGAGCTATTAGCGCTCAAGGATTCCCTGCACAGGGTCGAGTCTTCTGTTCAGGCACCGCCAACCAACCTGGATCACTTGCGGGCGATTGGCGATCTCAGAAGCGACATACGGCTACTAGACCAGCGCGTTGAGTTCCTTGAACGCAGGAGATAGAGATGAACGTGAGCGACTACCCTGACCTAGCTATTCGGATGTCGATGATCGGCATGGGCAGCTACGTGCTTACAGGCCAGGTTTGCAAGCCAGCCATCCGAATGATCGCCAAATACCTGGACGATGACGGCAAGCTCTCGGGGACCACCGAGGCGCTTCTTCGGTGGCTGACCCGGGCGACGGCGATTGTCCTGGGCGGTGCGATGGGATCGCTCCCCCTCTGGCCCGACACCCTTCAGGGCTCGTGGGGGCCGATCCTAGGCCTCGTAGGCGGGTCGCTTGCCCCAGGAATC
>NZER01000471.1 GCA_002690445.1 Candidatus Pacearchaeota archaeon | reverse complement strand
CCGGGTTGAATTGATATTTAAACCCCTGATGGGCTAAACGAGCTATGAACTCCTGTCCACACCCGCCGTACCCTTCAAACCTTTCTGAAAACATACCACACCCAACCCAATCCTTGCGCAGCATACATGCATTATTTTCTACAATTCTTTCAGTAATAGGATGTGGCTTTTTGATTCCATATTTTAAAAGTGTCTTTTTCATTTTGGGATGCAAAGAGTCCTTTGGGTCGTGAGAGTTACGATAACCGCCAGTTAATACTTTCGGCATGACGCTAGATTTGTGTGCTGCCACAAAACCCCCCACAGGAAAACTATCATCATCTAATATTACAATAATAGGCTTTGTAGTCTCTATTATACCCATGTTTCTTGCTTTTGCTAAGCAATATTTATCTTTTATTTCGGTATCAACCCATTTAATTGAGAATGGCGCATCGTAGCCTGCTAGCATTTCCTTCGTATCATCGGTCGAGCCGTCAATGGCTACGACAATCTCAAAATCCATGTCTGTCTGATTCTTAAACTGATCAAGGTTTTGTCTTAGAACTTCGCTTCGGTTGAACGTGGTTATTACTACCGATAGAGACATTACAAATATCTCTTTCTAAATGGTGTTGAATGAGGCAATGACAGCCGCTGCTCGATGGTGGTGGCATAATAGTCTGACTTTAGGTGATATATACGTGAGTCGTTATCGGGGAAGACTGCTGATATTAATTGCTCGGGCAATTCTTGGACAACAACTAGTTCTTCATCAATGGTTTTTGATAGTGCCGGGCTTTCACAATGTTTCATTTCAGTAGTATTCTGCAGTAGTTCGACGTTCTCAATCCATTTCGATAAAAAATCCTTAGATTTTTCAACATTTATCGCGCCAAAAAAAGAACCAATATGTTTTGAAAAACCTTCTCGATTTCGAGAACAAACAACTATGTCTGCTTTCTCATCTATTAAATCGTCAAAAGATGAAGCAAATATACAATCGGAATCAATCATCAGAGTAGGAAGTCCTCTTTCTTCTAGCGACTCGAGTAAATATTTTGTTTTAGAGTAAGTGTTATCTTTCCACCCTTTGTCATGTATTTCATTAGATCGGTAATTGGCGCCGGTCGGAACAATCTCAACTTTTGGAAAATAATTGTAGTATTCTATTGTACTCTGGGAGAGTCCTGTATCATGCACTAATATTTTATCAACTTGTTGAAGGTCTACGTTTTCAAATAATGAATTTAAAAAGAGCTTCCCAAAATCGGCATATCCCTCATTTACTACAGTTAATATGTTGTGCCTCACAAAAGAATGCTTTCTAGTTTCAAACAGGCCTTATCACGCATATCTCTCACTTCTTTAATCAAAGCATTTCCGTTTAAATGAAACCAGTCTTCGTGAGCAACACCGATCAAATTCTTCTGCGACATAAAATTACAATTAAGCATTTTAGCTTCCACAGCTATACGCGGCGTTGGCTCTGGGTGTCCGGTTTGGAATACTAACGCTTGATATGGCGCCAAGATCTTCAAAAAATCATGATGATTGTCCGCCTTTATTAAATCAAAGTTAATCTGTGCCTTCTCGCAGTATGAAACAGTCTCCTTCGTTTTTTTTATTTTGTTATCTGATTGAATAACAGCATATTTTCCATTTTTCGGGCTATTGTTGAGAGACTTCATTAGTTCTAGATCCGAATCCTCCCACATACTGCAATTGATGTTATCAATGTTTGAAAGACCCAGATTATCATCAAATATCTTTTTGTGAAATTTACTTAAGCAAATTATCTTTTCTGCATTTTGATAAAAGGAAAAATTATATTTATGACTTTTATCTGGAGCCAAAAAATTTGGGTAAACGATCGGGTTTCTATTTTTTAGAAACTTATAATCATGTTCATATATCACATATTTGCAGTATTTTGCCAACAAAGCTTTACAAACATTTTTTAGTGCTACAAAATTACTTATAAACCACGCTTTATCGGTGTTTTGAAGAATGTACTCGGGCGTAACATTATATGTATTTACTTCATCATAGAGAAGACCCCTGCTTTTGAAGTAATTAATTACAACTGCGTCATGCAGTTCGCCTCCCCCAAGATGCTGATGAACAAAGAAATCTTGTAAAAAGATTACTTGGCTCACAGCGAGTCCATTTCCTCGATCTTTTTAAGCCACTCAACTACTTCTTCGTCGGGCTCCTTATGGACACATGCTACAAATTTCTCTAACATAACGTCCTCAGAAAAGTTCTGATGTATCGTCTTTTGAAGAAGTTTGGCACGGGAGCGATAGTGTTTTTGTTTCTCTATGGCCTCACGCAGCGCTCGTTTGTAGGAGGCTTCTTTAGCATATGCCCACATAGAGTCTTTTTGGATAACCCCTTCCCAGACCGCCTCTTTTTGCACAGGCGAAATATCATAGTCAACACGAATAACGTGTGGCACTTGTTTACCTTTCTTGTTGCTCCTGCAAAGAAAGTCTAGTTGGCCTCCCCACGTGATAGTTATGACTGGCAGCCCATTATAAGCGGCCTCAAATAAAGGCAGTCCATATCCTTCTCCATGAGCAATATTGATTAGAGCCTGTATTGTAGGGTGCTGATAGAGCCACCCCAGCTGGCCTTCAGTCAGTTCTCCGTGAATTAGGTAGACCTTACATTTTCGATCACCGGTGGTGCTTAACAAAGCTTCGAGGCGATTTACGGTTTGTACACGATCAATAATTGAATCAGAAGCGGTATTAGCTTTTATAATAAGTCCAGCATCCTCGTCGTCTGCAAACTCTTGTACAAACCATTTTATGGTATTATCTAAGTTTTTTCGGGGGCCCCACTGAGAAATGGTCAAAAAATTCTTACTTGTTGTTAAGTTAATATCGACGGCTTCAGCCTCAGCCAGTCGCACAGGATAACCAACAGCTTCGACTGGTACTTGCAGCCCCCACCCTGTAACCTGTTCCCCGGTCTGTTTGTTTGTGGCATCATATTTGGTGTTTTCAAAAACCGTCTTTGAGTGCTGCGATACTGTAATTATCTTATCAACTACCGCATTTGATTTTTCAATCCACTGGGGGGCCACTTTCGTAGTCTCGATCCCAGCCGTATACCCAATATTGATTGGAGCAATTTTTTCAAACTCGGGAGGAATCGTAACTTGTAAAGATAGATCGAATTGGCCGCGCTGGGAAACATAGTGACTCGTTTTGGTCATAACTTCGTGGATCCACTGTTGCATTTCTCCATTTTCGACAATTTGACCCGTACTTCCCCACGGGGTGTTAATAACATAAATATCGAATAAATCTTCGCGAGACTTTAGTGCTCGCAATGCAAACCTAGTTTGTTCTCCATAACCCGAGCGGGAGAGCGCGGGCCCTTTAACAAGAATTTTTTGTAACATTAGAACGTCCTCACTTCATAGGGCGTATAGCCAGTTCTGCTATCCCAAGATCCCTTTTCGGTATTAATCTTTTCAAATAATTCATCCCATGCTTCCACAAAATTCTCAAAATTAAAATTCTTCTCCACCCAGTCTCTGCACTTAAGACCCCACTCACGGCGGCCGTCAGAACCTATCTCATACATCTGTTCCAAGGCAACTATGAAATCATTTTTATTTAATCGATCCTCATAAATATATGGAACTTGTTGAGAGCCAATAATAGCTTTAGATGCCGGCTCAATACCAATACCATACCAATTTTTACCATCCGTAACTTGATCTTGGAGGCCTCCGGTCATCGTCACAATTACCGGGGTGCCACTAGAAAGTGATTCAAGAGCCGATAGGCCGAAGCCTTCGGCGTCCGAAAGGTTTATAGTAACGTCGGCCATATTATACAGCATAGCTAGGCTGGTCGGATCAATCTTCTCTCGAGAAAAAAGAATCTCCCCGTTTGTAAGCCCAAGTTCGTGTATGATGGCTTCTAAATCTTGACCATGAGGATCTTTTACGTCGGTGTGCATAATAAGTGTGGCCTTGTCGTGCCCGACTTTGTCCAAAAATTCTTTGAACCACCAAATTAGTGTTCCCGATTGCTTTCTTCGAGCATTCCGACTGTTCCAAAAGCAAACAAATTTATCAGCCAGACCTTTCTGAGCTTTAAATCCTTTTACTATTTCTTCTTCTAGGGGCTTAAAAATATTAGGCTTTACAGCATGTGGAATATAAGAACAATCGACGTCCGGGGCGACCGTTTGAACGATGTCATAAGTTAATTTAGATATACAAGCTATATGATCATTCGAGCGATATAGCGGGCTATTAAATGTTGGATAAGGATAATTATCCCATACGTGATAATATACCATCGGGACATGAGGGCGTACCTCATTTTCAATCTGCCACAGCCATCCATAAAACCGAGGATCGGTCATAAACCATAAAATATCTGGTTTTTGTTGGTGAATCATGGCTCGGACCATGTCCTGGGTTCCGTAACTATCAACGGGCCAAATAACCCAATCGTCGCCCCATTCTTCTAACTTTTGTGGTTTATGATTGGGATGCTTAATCGCTCCTCCAAACGAAACAAACTGATATTTTCCAGTTTTTAACATTCCCTCAATAATATATCTTGATTGTGTGCCTACTCCCGAAGGGGAAAGAGGATGATCACCAATAGTGAATATCTTTATTTTGTCTGACATGTTACTCCTTTATGGACAGTGTTTTGTTTTGTATAATTTACAAGGAAATGGTTTCATACAGGCCAACCGATTCTTGATATGAAACCTTTTAGAGATATTATAAATTGCTTGATACAAAAGTTTAAGGGCATTTTTGGTTTTTTTCTTGCCGCTCGTAACTCTAAATATTTCTACCCTGTCTTTTTTAGCTGTTCTTTTCAACAACGCAAAGTGTGTTTCAACATTTTTAGGATCAATTTTGTGTTTTTGACAGAAGAAATGTTTATAGAGCGTTAGCTGGTATGTAACGAGCTTTTCTGCTTTTCTACGTGAATCCCAACCCCACGAGCAAGTCTTCCAATCGAACAAATGATATATATCTCCCACTTTAACAACCGCATCTACAAAGCCTTTGAAATTGATATTGAAGTTCTCAATTGGCACATAAAGCATCTCTTCCGAAGAGAATACTTCATAATCACCGAAATAGTCTTCGAGAGCATCCTTAACTTCTGCTAAAATTGCCGGGCCTGCGGATCGCATTGCCTTTACGTTTGCTCCATTTACCTCAATATTCTTTTCCATTAGTTCTTGGAGCTTTTTATTAAAGCCAATCTGGAATACTTCTGCTTCGTCAATGTTCTCTTTTAGGAGCTTCTTTTCACATACGTCGTGGATGGCGCTTCCAAAAGCAGTGTATTCATTGCCCTCGAATGGAGCGACCCTTTCAACCCAAGCCTTTTTGTGATAATGCGGGCACTTTGCCCAGTCTTTTAGTTCAGAATATGATATGTGTTCACGCGTCTTCGTCATTTATTATTTCTTCAATCTTTCTATACAAAATCGGACTTATGTCTCGCACCGCTCGTCGATTATCAAGAAAATACTTCTCAAACCCGTTTGCAAAATACTCTTGAATAGAAGTAGCTCCATATGGCGATACAAATAATCCCATGGTTAGAGACAAAAGAGTGGGATACCCCACCTCATGAGCTAAAAATTCATCAAATTTCTTATTATATTCAGTAAAATCATAAAGAAGAGGGTTGATTTTATATCCCTCAGCTTCAAGGAGGGCGCGCAGCCGGGTGCGCTTGCCTTTAAATTCTTGGATCAAACTGTCATCATAAATTTGCCATGCATATTGATTCTCTAATGAGTGTGCAGTTTCGTGCACGAAATTCTCTAACATGTCAAAGGCTGTGGGTTCATTCGCTGTCATATAGATGCCCCCATTCATAAATGCAGCATTCCGATCACCTAACTCTTTAAAATCTCCGATATACACAACATCTACGCCACTTAAGAGATGGGCCGACAAAATTTCCTCAGCTTCCTCACAAAAAGAAGGAACACTCATCTCTTGGGGCGGCTCGTGCATCACAAAAACCGGAGTATTGTGTATATAATACTCCATTATTCTGTAGTGGTGTTGTCCATATCAGCAAATGCTTGTTGATATCCTCTCAAAAAATTCTCTTCTGCAACTGCCAAGAGAAACTCCGGAAAGTCTTCGGCAAACACTTCAACCGCCATCTGAACAGTTACGTCGCCGTCGTCGGGGTTAAGTTTTTCTCCGATGTAGTTAACGATGATATCCTTTAGCTTCGTGTCTTTTTTTACTTGGACCAAAAGGTCTGGGTTTTCCATTTTTTTCTATCCTCTCATAGATTTTTGGCAGCAAACGTAGCCACCTTAGAGCGTTCGCCCTTATGAAGTGTAACGTGGGATGCGAGCTCAAATTTCTTA
This sequence comes from Candidatus Pacearchaeota archaeon, assembly GCA_002690445.1. The sequence continues at coordinate 14,927 of NZER01000471.1, read as the reverse complement.
AATTTTTCTACCGCATGAGTAAGACCATTAGATGTAGCATCAATATAAACATTATCAATTTGTTCGACATCCCCGGTTAGCACAATCTTTGTACCCTCTCCTACTCTTGTTATTATAGTCTTTAATTCGTGAGTTGTCAAGTTTTGTGCTTCATCAATTATAATAAAAGCATTTGATATTGAACGTCCACGAATATAAGTTAACGCTTCCATTTCTATTATACCCTTTTGCATATAAATGTCAAGAGTTGTTTTATCATTTCCCATTAAAAACTGTAAGTTGTCCTGAATGGGCATCAGCCACGGGGACATCTTCTCTTCCATAGTTCCGGGGAGGAACCCTATGTCCTTTCCTAGGGGCTGTACGGGCCTAGAGACAATCACCCTGGAGTACTGAGAGGAAGATTCGTCTATGGTCTGTTCGAGTGCCGCAGCAATCGCACAGAGGGTCTTACCGCTACCTGCTTTACCAATGGCAGTAACAATTTGAATATACGGATCCATTAATGCATCTAGTAGGAATGATTGCTCTTTGTTCCGCGGACTAACCCCCCACACTTTAAAGTTGGCGCTCGAAAGCTGACGAATGGGAGTTACTTTATTTATAAAACGGCCGAGGGCAGACTTTTTCTCATTCGCATTAGATACGAGCATTACATATTGATTAGGAAAAAGATTTTCATTTTCTAAATATATATTTTTTTTCTCATAAAACTGATCGATAATCTGATCATCTACCATAATGGTGGTGTATCCTTCAAAAATGCTATCACTATTATCAACAACTTGGTTATTCTGAAAGTCTTCGGACGTTAGGCCGACTGCGTCAGCAATAACGCGCATATTAATATCGCGCGAGACTAAAATAACTTTCCGTTCTGATTCTTTTTGTATTTTTAGAGCAGTTGCAATGATCATATGATCAGGAACTGCCATGTCCAAATCACACGGAAGGTCGGCGCGCGTCACTAATCCGGCACTAACCGATTTTAGAACTCCGAGGCCGCGACGAATTCTAACGCCCCGGTGAATTGATCCCTTGAGACGCAATTCGTCCCAAATTCGAATAATTTTACGAGCCTGGGCGCCGACCGCATCTTGGCGTTTTTTGTGTTTGTCTATTTCTTCGAAGACCTTTAAGGGTACCTGTATATCGTGATTCTTAAATGCATATATGCAATCTGCATTGGTTAAGTATACACTGGTATCTAACACATAAATTTTTTTGCGGCTCATGAATGACTCATTCGGTACCCATTATTAAATAGAACATAGGATAGAAACCATCTAGTTCTTCGGGACATCACTACCCTGAAGTATTTCCACCCTTGAGGGGGCTAGTTCAATTCCGTCAAATTCCGTTTCTATTGTTCCCAGAAGAGGGGTTGCATCAATCAAATCTGACGAACTCTGTATTTTTCGGCCACCAATGTTCCAAAGAAGTTCGATGCCGTGTTTCCTACAAACTTCCATTTCCGGAGTATTATTCTTTTTTCTATCTCCACCGTTTGCAAAATAGTCAGGCTTGATTCTTTCCAGCGCTTCACAGACCGTATCATCAGCATCGTTGACATAGGTAGTACTATTAACGCAGGCAAAGCCGCGAATAATTTCACATCTTTCTTGAAAGGGCATGAAAATATAGCCCTTTTTGCGCATAAGCCATTTATCCGAATTAACAATGACCATTACATCCCCATATTCGGCAGCGCTTTGCATCATACGTAAGTGTCCTATATGAACAGGATCAAATCCCCCTGATACACAAATTATTTTTTTCTTACCCATTTTTTATCTCCTCGTTTAACGAAGAATTATAAATCACCAAAGTGTAAAGGCCTTCCCAATGGGTGGGCATTTTCTCCCTAAGGGCAGAAGCTATAAGCTTCGTATATGCATTCGCCACTAAAGTGCGACCGTGCCCCCCGGTCTTAATACTATAGGTATAATCAGCACCAAATTCGAGAGCTGCTTTTAAAATTAATTCATCTTCTGGGTCTGTCACTTAATCTTTCTTTCTACGGCTCTTCTTGTGTAATTTCTCGAACAAAAGTTTCTTCCAAAGAGTCCCTTCTATTTCCTCTGCTGGCATATTTAACGAGTATAAACCAGCGAGGATAAGACGTATCTCTCGATTCGAAAGATAAACTGTTTTAAGGAAGGACGGTAGTGGCTTTTTATCATTTTTATCAAACATTTTATTTCCAGCTAACAGAATCGTTCCTAAAATAATTAGTTCTGGATGTATATAATTACTGTTGTGAGCCCTCGTACATTTTTCCGTATTGTTTTACTGTTTCATATAACAATATATTAGCCGCTTGTGAAGTGTTGAGACAGTACCCCACGCCAGGCATCTCTATATATAATACATCAGAATTCTCTATTATTTCAGAGGGAATTCCGGTTTCTTCGTTACCCACCACCAAACAAAGGTGGCTATTAAAAGAGAAAGTATAAGAAGAGAGGGGCTTTGCCTGCTCCACCAACTCCGCAGCAACGATTTGAATTCCTGTATTTTTTGCATGTTCCACGAAATCTCGTGGTGTTGCAAATTGTATAATTTCCACATAATCAATAAGACTTCCTGAGCGGGCCTTTAACTGGCTCCGCTCAGGAACATGTCCAACAACATAAAGCCGGTCTGCGCCAAAGCAAGCAGCACTCCTAATGAGATAGCCAAGATTGTCATCAACACGAAAATTGATAGCGCAGAGGCTAATCGGATGCTTCGTGGCACTTTTAAGCTTGTTATCATAGCGTTGTCGTCTGGTTTCTTCTCTCACTTCTTTCGGCGCTTTTTATTAAGGCGCGCCTTTCGGCGCTTCTTCTCGGCTCGTTTGACATTAAGAGCTTCCTCTAGAGCGATCGCGGGATTTGCCCGGGTCTTTAACGCAAAATAACGATTATTTTCTGTTCCTTGATAATGTATCTTCACTTGAAAATCCAAATCCTCAGATAATTCAATCCTTTTGGCATCGGCTGCCTCAAATGTTGAAAATTTTCCAACAATTTTCCATGGAGGGCCTTCCTGGTGGGTGCCCTCTAGTTCTTTAGTCCTCATTCGTTTCCTTCCATAAATAAGTAGCAGTCAATGGCCAATAAAGTTCTTCACCAGTGTCTACTACTTGTATTTTACAGACTGTAATAGATTTGTCAAGCACTAATCCAACAAATCTTTTTGTATGACCCACTTCGTCTTTTTTGGCCACATCAATACAAATTACTAAATCTCCTATTGATGGCTGCTCTCTAATCCTTCCGTTCCCCAGCCGCCTTTAGCGAGCATTGAGTTCATGAGATGGCCGGGCTTATCATAATGTAGGTAACCCAAAGCGTGACCTATTTCGTGTTCTAAAACAGTGGCTCGAGTATCGTTGCGCACATATATAATGGCCCATTCTACAGCGTTCGTATCATTGTTAACAAAAAAATGAGTTTCGGCGGCAGCAGCAGGGTGCATTGGAATTCCCAATGTTTCTAAATGTATAATAATATATCCCACCGGTTTTGAGCTTTTGCATTTTTCAAGGGGATCGTATTTATATTGCGTTCTAAAAAATCGATGGCCTAGGCTTTTCCAAAACCCGACTGCACTTTTAACTTGAGTTTCGCTTATCGGTGCATATTCACACACTATGACAGTAGGAGTTTTTTTCCAGGTGCCAGCGCGAAGGGGCATCTTTTGGACAGCTCTAATTGTATCATAATTAGAGATATACTCACTGGCAATCACTGGTTCAGCTAATATGCAGACAGACCACCCAAATAAAAATACATATGCAACACAACATATGACTAACCGTAGAATATTACTCATGTAATATTTAGTTGAAATATCCAGTTTTGTAGTAAACAGAGCCTAAAACTCGTGGTGAATCCTTTTTTTCTGGTATAAATAGAGTTAAAACCTTGTCTGGCTCGTCTTCGGGGCGCCAAATAAGCTGAAGAGTGTTCGTTGGGTCGTCCCAAATCCAGTCAAACTCGTTTCCAAGGCTTCTTTCGTAGGCCTCATAACAATTATATGTATACTGGGTCATAGAAGCGATAAGATTATCGTGGAGATCGTGGCCCGTATTTAAGGTGACGTCGCGCCCACAAATAGAGAAAAATCGTTCTCCCTCCAAATCTTCTTCTATTGCTAAACTTACATAACCGCTGATTAGTTCAGTTTCCAAATTTTCGGTGCACCAAAACAAGGCCGGAGAGATTAGTTCTTGGCTGCTCCACCAACAAACCATGGTCGCGTAAAGTTCGCCATATTCTTGCTGTCTTATGTCTTCTTCAGTTAAATTATTAGAGCAAGAACACAGCAAAACCAACAAAAGCAAACAATAGTAACGCACCCTGTAGTAATTATACTATTAAAAAAATTTAAATAAAGGGATTAATTATCTGATTGCATACAACGTTGATTGTGTGGTATAATCATATTATGGATAGAAGGATATTGGGCATCAAGCCCGAAAATGAGCTAAATAAGCATAGATCTAATTTTAATAGATCTGACCTGGTCGCCAGAAAGGGTCATGAATTAAACGTAAGTAGAAATAAAGAATTTACTATAGATACTATCATAGACACCAATGAAGCATATTTCGTAGTTAACATAGAAAAATTTTCTGGATTTGAGGGTCATTACTATTTTAATAAAAGTGACGCGCTTGTGAATACATCGTTACAACTATTGAAAAATATAAATCTAAAATTAGAAGACTCATACTTATTTAATCATTATAATAATTTTCAACCAAAAACATGTGGCGACCTTTATCATTTACATAAAAATAATAAGTTACACACTATAGAATCAACTAACTCTTTTCATCCATGGAGACAAGCTAGTCCAACAGGCGATTTCACCGGGGGCATCTTTGGACCAAAAGATATAACAGCAGTAGAGCATCGTATTTTGCGATTAAAAAATTTAATCAATAATATAAAAGAATTTGGCTACATTCCATCGCCAAAAGATATAATCGAAGGATACATATTATTAAAAAATGATGACTTTAGGTTTGTGATTACGGCCGGCCACCATAGAGTAGCTGTACTAACTGCAATGTATATTACTAATATACTAGACGATAAGTTGATATCGGTCAAATATGATACTTCAAGAATAAAGGTTAAAATAGTAAAAGAAAATGACGTACAGAATTGGTTTGGTGTTAAAAGTGGCTTTCTAACTGCAAAGGATGCTCTAGAGATGTTTGGTTCATACTTTGAGTAAACCTCCGTCACCAACAACGCACATTATTACTATAATATATTTGTAGGTAACAAATAAAATTTTAATTGGTGGAGGCGGTGGGAATCGAACCCACGTCCAAAGCAGTTATAATTTCAAGTCATTCACAGACTTAGTCAGTTTTTCGAAACAGACAAAATATTCAATTTGATTTATTCCGCTCATATTGACAAAAGCGCGGTCTTTTGTTATACTCTTCTTGAACACCTGGCGAAGAGCAACCAGGGATTAGGCTGCTAGAGCTAAATCGTAATCTGCGTCGTTGGCAGTTAAGTGTTCCGGAAAAAGATTTACGTGGTAATTCCAGCTTGCACGATCTGCACTATCCATTCTCCCTACCCTGTCGAAACCAGGCGCCCCCTATTTTATTCTTGACACGAGACTTAAAATAAGTTATTCTAAGTCAATGTCATATTCTTCTCTTATCTTGTATTTTCTTTTCAAAGATTTAAATGTTTTCTCATTAATACCTAGCACCCTGCATGCTTCTTTGTTGGTGCTAGTAACACTAATAGTTGCATTATATAGTGCTTCTTTAATGATATTAACTATATTTGACCAAAGATTAAACCCATATAATTTTCCATTAGTTAGTCTGCTGGCGCATTCTAATTTAAGACCTATAATTTCTTCCAACGTTAATGCTGAAAGCATTATTTCAAATACTTCGTTAGATTTTCGTTCACTTCTCAGTTTATGTGAGAAAGATAAATCCTTGCAAAAACCTCGGGAAGCTGACTTCCTTGATTTCATTTATACTAAGTTTTCTACTATATCGTCTATGTTAAGATGTTTAATAAGCTCTTGCAGCTCGATATTTGCAATTTCTTCTTCCTCTCCGGGCTCTAAAGTTGGCTCAGCCGCGGCCGCCACAGCCGGTTCCTCTACGTTGGTATCCAGATCGCTCTCGTATTTATCAAAATACAGAGCTAAATTTTTTATAAGATATTCACTAAAAAGGCCCCGATCTTCCGGGTTGTCTAGATCGTCAAATGCTCTCAAAATAACTTTTTCAATTGTTTGGAAATCTGTAAAGGCCTTGTTACGGCCAGTTTTATCTTCACCAGCGAGAGCGAAGTCTTCTTTTTCAATTTCGCCATCCGATTTTTCAACTTCTTCTTCGTCAACATCAATAAAATCCGGGTCATCTTCCGGTCGGTCAATATCAATATTGACATCTTCTTCAAGCGCAGTAACAATTTCTTCACCAGCCTCTTTGCGTGATTCTTCGGGGGCCAGAACCTTCTCGACAGCTACTAAAACATGGTTGCGATATGACTCTCGTTGGATTTTATCTGTAGTTAAAGACTTGTATCCCATTTCTAATACTGATAGAATATTCGAATTCCGTAAAAGATCTTCAAGCGTATTAATGCCGGTGCTGGCGTGTTTAGCGGTCGTAGCAACAGCTGTTTGGGCTTCGTTCAGAAGATCCTGGATGATAGCGCGCAATTCAGTTTCTTGTTTTTGCTCGTTCAAACGCCTTTTCGTGCGACTATTCTTGACAATTTTAATTGCTTTACGAATATTCTCGCGGAGTAATAGTTCTTCTGCAAATTCTTGTCGATCAATCATCCTTAGCCCACCGTTATTCCTAGTAAATAGTCCACTACTTCGGTTACCAACTCTTCTTCCTCAAGGAAATTCTTTGGATGTCTTTTCTTCTTCTTTTCGGAACCCGCTACTTTTGGAGCGCGACTCCCGAGAGGGAGCGAATAACCGGCAACGTTGCCGCCCGCCATAGAGGACATTTCATCAAGTTCCTCTTCATCTTCTCGACGTCCTGAGGGTTTTTTTGGATTCGAAAAGCTTGTTATTTTACTTATTATCTCGCCAAAGTTTACTTCATTTAGGCCTGCTCGCAGCATATGATATATGTCTTCATCAAACCAGCCCATCACTGCTTCAAACTCTTCGGGTGTTGCATTGCCCAAACATTGACGTAGAGAAGTTCCGCACATTTCACCAAATCCTGGAATGTCAATCTCCGCATGCGGTGCGACTTCTATTCTCCAGTCGTACCCATCTTTGGTTACGCCACTTGTTTTTTGAAATCGAGGATTGGTTGCCATGTCTTTGGCTCCAACAAAATATACCATTTCTACTTCACCTGGTTCGTATTGGTGAGCCAGCTCGACCGCATTATATGGATTTTTTACCTTAAGAATCTGATTCTCGGGAACCCCATGCATTAACATTATACTTTTCTTTTGATCAAAATTTAATGGTGATTTCGGTAATGAGACTTTATCAGATGTCGCAACATAAGTATCATCTATCCCTTCCTGGGTGGCTATTTGTTGATAGGTTTGAAAGTGGTGACGACCCATTGGCTGAAAACGTCCGGGATAAACCGCAATAACTTTTTTGCTTTCCTGTTCATAAAGATGGCCTTCCCGAAGTTCATCATCAAACGCAGGAATGCCCTTGCGCCCATACTTAAACAGACCTAAGATCTGATTAGCCGGTGCGAACCCCCCAGTAAATTTGTAAGTATGCCCATCATAATCGAAAACGATACCTTCCGCTGGTGATGAAATCATACTAAGATCAACGGCGCCAATGGAGCCATCATCTTCGAGTCGGCTAAGTTTCTCTACCTGGTTTTTAATAATTTCCATGGCTTCTTCGTTTCCGGAAGCCTCAATAGTATCGATTGCTTTCCCTACCTGCGCTTGTAGTCGGGCAACCTCTATTTCGTTGCCGCCGGCTGCAATAATATAGGCGCTTTTAACGGCACGAAGGATCTCAATTGCAAATCGATGGATTACACTTTCAATAGGAAAAATAAACTCTTTAAAATGACGTGGATAATCCTTGATTAATGCAATAATCGCCTCATTGAGGTCTGGGCGCCCAATCGTCTTGATAATCTGCCGGGACTCTAGCCCTCTAGACTTGAGGGGCCCTTCTCCTTCTAGCGCACCATAATAATCAGTCATGACACGGTCAATAATTAGTTTCTCTTGTTCGTCTGTAAGTTCTGGGAATGTGGATTCTACTAAGGCTTTCCATTGAACGAAGATATAGTCAGCAATCGTATCTTCGTTTGACATTCCGGCTGTTGCCATAGCACTATCAATCCCACTAATAGCTCGATCTAAAATGGCTCCGTCTGATAAGGGCTCTAAATCGCGCCGAATCGCATTAACCTGAACCGAAAAATCGGATTTTTCCATTTGATCTTGGGCACGCTCCAGTGCTGCTTGAAGGGCCGCGGCCTTTTGTTCCGAAAAACCCTCTTCGGACTTTACTGACTTACCAGTTTCTCTATCAAATGCAGCATGTCCAGCGCGATGGATTAAAAATGTTTTAGTGTCATAGTTAATAACGTTCGCATTCGCCGGATCCATAACCTCAGCATTATAAAAAATATTTGTGTCCGGACCAAAGAGTTCAAGCTTTTCTTCATCAGTAAACTGCTGAACAGCTAGATCAAAAGCCCTAAAAGCATTAACAAAGGCATCAGTTAAGGCACCCCGGCCACCGAACTTTTCAGCTAAAGCCTCAGCATCCATGCCGCCGCTTTTTAGGTTACTTTTATTCCTTGCCGCGCGAACAGTACCATCTTGTATATTATAAGAAACGAACAAATTTTGTCCATCTGTTTTTTCAGTTACATTCTCTAGCTTGCCGTCAGCAGCTTTTATCATAATATCCTTAATTTGACCAAAGGTCATTGCAGGATTATCATAAATGTGGGACATATGTCCAAAGACACCACCCATTATATCACTCCTTGGATTCTTCTAATACTTGTACTTGTTCCTCAAGCACAGTAACACGCTCTTGCAAGCGTCGCATGTGTCGCCGTACTTCTTTAAGATTTGCTCGTGCTACTTCAATTCGACGTTCATCTGTGCGAGATCTTGGTGTGATCGAATGGAGTACTTCCCCGATCGACTGGATATAGCTAGCAACACTCGGCGCTCTACTTTCTCCAAGCAAAAACTCACGAGTTAAACGTCGTAAATCTGCCATCTTTTTAATCAGCTTCTAAGAGATCGATAAGTTTAGATTTTGTTAAGCCCGCTGTTGCAATTTCTCTTTCTTCAGCTAAGGCCACCAATTCAGCCTTCTTCAACCTAGAGAGGTCCTGCGAAGGCTCTTCTATTTTTTGCGTCTCCGGTAATGCCTCGATAGCCGGGGGTGTCTTAACTTTGACAACTTCGGGGCTCGCGACGACCTTTGGTTCGACTCGCGATCTTTTCTTCGCCGCAGCCGCGAGCGCCGCGGCCAGCCTTCGTCTTTTTACATGTGGTGCAACCATATTATGTTTTCTCCTTTCCGGGATCTTCATCAGCACTTAAAAGTTCCTTCAACCACCCGCGTCGTACTGGAGCCGCCTCTTCGTCGGCCGCTCTTGCTGGCGTGGTTGACTTTTTTTCTACAATCTTGGTAGAAATCTTTTCTGGCACACGATCGGATGCAGCAACTTTTGCTTTTTCTGCCGCTTCCCGGCGTCTCCTTCTTAAAAGTGCAGACATTAGTTCCCTTCCTTTTTGATTCTCTCGATAATTCTACGAGTGATTTCTTTTGCTTCTTGAACTGAGATTTTACCTTCCTTGAACTGCCCGGCAAATGCTTTTCTCCATTTACGGCGGGCCTTCCCAAGCCCAGGCCCATCACCGGGGCCGCGGTCATGCTCTCGTTCCCCGGGGCCCCAATCGATCGCGGCCCGGGCCTCCTCCGGAGAGAGTCCCAGTTTTACGGCCTGATCAGTACTCATCCATGCCGCCGGATCTTTCTCATATGCTAATCTTTCACGAGATGAGGTGTCCGTCGACCTGTGCGCGTGGCCTCCCTTGTGTTTCTGCATGAGGGGGTCGCCCTCATCGAGGTTGTCATCGGACGAGGTATCCGTCATATCGGCCCCCGCTTCGCCCATGGTCATAACATTCTTAGATCCAGCCGTAACAGGCTTGTCACGTTTGCCCTGGATGCCACTTTTTCCTCGAACTTTCTGCCCCCATTCCCCGCGCTTCTTCGTCCGGGTCACCTCGACCCCGGTAGCTGTCGGCACATCAGTGGGATCCTCAGGCTCATCGGCCATGGCCTTCCATTTTGCTTCGCCCTCTTCAATTTCATCATTTTCTTCGAGGTCTTCGGCGCCATTGGGATGAATCGGAGACTCTAGCTCGTCTTCGTCGCGATAGCCCCACCCTTCGGTAAATAGTTTCTTCTCCGGAGCACCTTTTTGGCGATACCCCCATTTTTCCATTAACAAACGCGTACGTTCATTATTTTTCCATTCTTTTAATGACATTTTTGGGTCTCCCGATTTAGTAAAGTCAATATCGACATCTTTTTTTCCTGTTTTAATTAGGTCTTCGTAATCCCTAAAGATTAAATTACCTTTGGTATACGCTTCTCTTTCCATTTTTCGCAGATGTGGATTCTTTTGGGCATAGCCTTCTTCAGTAGCTATATCTCCCGTAAAATCCCCTCTACAATTTTGTGCATGATGCACCAATTCATGAGATAATGATCTCATAACATCTTTTGGATGCCTACCATCCACATACAGAACAACTTGATGATTGTTCGGGTCATAATATGCTGTCTTTCCCAACATTTTAGAAGAATTACCCTCATCACTCTGAAAAACAACAGTTACGGGTTTATCAAAGCCCAATTGTTTTTGGGAATACGGAAAAAAGTCTCCGACTAATTGTTCCAGATGATATACATTTCCCACCGAGTTATTAACACATTTATGCATGGCTTATTAAATAGTTGTAGATATCAGAAATAGCAAGCCCCACAAATGATATACAAATACCGAGATATAGATAAGGTTCAGGGCCACAAGACTTTTAAATATAGTATCCTTAAATCTATTTCGAAAAAAATAGAGTATATAAACACCACCAGCACTTAATCCAAGTTTGGCAACAACAAAAAGCAAGGGAGAACAGCTTAAAAAGAAATTCATTATTGGATTAGCTTCGGTTCCTAGTTCATTAACAACCCAATAAAGTGTGGCAATTAAATCAACGAGTATAAAAAATGTTAAAACATATACTAGGTTGACAATCTTCCGCACATTCCTTTACTCTCGCTTGTTCATCTCCCTACAAATTATTTCAGCCACCGTACATGCTTGTAAAAATCGCGGCTGTTGCCAAAAAGGTACTATACAGTGTAAAATCATAGTACCCCCTGATAATAATAGAAGGAGAGTCAGCTTTACAGATCTTTTTGTGTGTGCGAACCAACTTTCTGTGCCCAAATGCGACCAATCCCACATATTTATTCTCTGATGGCCCCCTGGCCGGGGCCCTTGTCATAAGTAATGGCTTTGAATACTTCTTCTAGATCTCTCGCAGCTTTAACAATTTTATCTTGCACCCAAGGCTCGAGATTTTCATCACCCATTAGCATATCATGAAGCTGTTGAGATTGTTGTGACATATGATAAAGGGCGCGCTTTGATGCGTCGCCATCATTCTCATTAATGTCGCTAGACGAGTGAGTACCAGTGGAATCTTCCGGCATTTCGAAAAGAATGGAATTAGCCCGGCGGGCTTCTTCGACAATAAGGGTAGCAAGTTCTTTTCTGGTTATTTTCATGTTGGTATTTCCTGTTCTGGTTCTTGACCGGTCTGTCTTCCTTCAACTTTCTTAATAAGAGTTCCAAATACTGTTTTAAGCCATGCTCTAAAAACCGTTAGATCATCTTTCTCGGCAATATCAGTTAATACTTTTTCAATATGTTGAAGCATTGCTCTTTCTTTATTATCAACGCCTTTAAGTATGTCGCCGGCTCCGATTTGGGCCCCTATTTTCTTTTTTTCCATAGATTGGGCACTTCGAGACATTTGTTTGGAGCCAAAACCTTTAAAAGCGTCTTCCTGTTCTTCAAGTTCGCCGCCCGAATAGGTAACCGGCATATAATTATATGAATTAGCATATTTTTGCTGCATCGGCGGCGGAGGCACTACCCGTTGCTGGGGGACAGGATGCGCGCCCGACTGTTCCAAGTTATTAAGCGCCCGTCTAAGGGATGCATCTGCCCTAAAGGCGTGTTCGTATGCCCCATCATATATCGGCTCATCTAGAGCCTCTACAAGGGCTTCTGTGGCCTCTCTTGCAGCTAAGGCGAGATCGTATAACTTATTGGCCTTGGGGTCTCCCCTTTCGGGAGTTGGCTCTGCTGCTGGCATTCTATGTGGAACACCATCCGGTGCAGAAGGCTCGTTAATACCACCTTTGGTAAACATTGCCTCTTTAACGAAGCTTTTAAGTTGTTCATAATCAACGCTCATTAGACTTTCCCTTGCCATCCGCTGCCGCCTTCTTTCTTTTTCTTTCGAGCGGCCTTTTTAAATCTTTTGGCTAATGCCTTACGCGCCGGCGTACACGTCTTTTTTGTCATAGGGGTGCAGTCTCCTTCGTGTTCGGGGTTGACAGCCTTCTGAATCCAGTCTTTATCTTCCTCAAGATCTTCTTCCTTGATGGGCCTCCCGGTTTTCGTCGATCTCCAGGTCACCTTCCGTTCGCGATCGTTCTGCGCGATCGCCGCCTCGCGACGTTTCCGCTCTTTCTCGATATCAAACTCGCCGGATCCTTGTGTTGCGGTCCAATCCGCGTGCTGTTTTCTTTGTCGCTCGAGATCCTTTTTATAATCACCCGCATCGACGTCTTCATCGGAGTACGTCTTCCCGGGTGTCTGGAATTGCTGCATTGGGTCTTGTTTTCCTGTGCGAGGATCCTTTCTTACTGAGATCATTGATGGACGCATAACGGCTTCGTCCATTATCTCGTCCAGCAAAGCGCCCACATCTAGATCAAACATTTCAGCTGCTTCTTCGTTAGTTAAAATAACTTCAACCTCTTCTCTAATAATTTTCAAAAGTTCAGACTTCTTCATCACACAAATCTCCCGTGCATCATTAATTAGTTCTTTATTAAGTGTTTCCGCTAGTGAAATACTTCGAAAAGCTTCTCGTATTGTATCACGCACAAATTTCCCCAGCATTGGGTTTCCTTTTCTGACCTCCGCCGGCGGCTGCGCAGCTTTGGTAGCCTGCGCCTGCCTAAACAGTTCTTTACCCCGAGCTTTCGCTTCCGGCCCGTCCCAGTACTCATCCAGAAATTCTTTCTCATTTCCGAAAATGTTTTTGTTTTGTGCCTTAAATCTATTATAAACTTTCCATGCAATTGGGTCTTTGTTGACAAACAAGGCTCGATAAGCAACATCCGCCTTATCATCCCTTTTCATAGTCATAGCTAAAAGTTCTTTTTCTGCTGCATTGTCGAGGACTTCCTCCGATGGTTCCAGAGGTGTTCCAAAAAAATCCATTTCAGCTGCTTTTTCCCCCCGAGGCTGCCGGGAGCGATGCTTAGTAGTAGTTATCTCTTGAAGGATTAACTTCTTTAGCTTTTCACGTGATAGTTTCATCATTATAATTAGTTGTTTTCCAGACCTTTTTCATCTCTTCGTTATAATCACACCATTTATTTCGTAATCTATCGGTAATTCCTTCTTCTACGGGGACCAAAATAGCTTCAATACCTGCTGCTTCTGCAGCTTCGACTTCTTCTTCGTCATCATCCCAATGTTTTATAACCCCCAATTCTACAAGCTTATCTGCCTTAAAATCGCCATAGGTGTAATAAACCTCTTCAATAGGCAATCCAAATTCGATTATAGCCTCTTCGGGGGTTGGAGTGTCGTCCCATGGCTTTTTTTCACCTTTTAGTTTACAGCGTGATGTAACAATGATAATTTTATTGCCATCAGCGGCCAAATCCTTAACTAATTGGATGTTTTCTTCGTGAGGGCCGAGATATACGACGTCTCCGTCTTCTAAAGTGTGATAACGGATGAGAGTGTTATCAAAATCGAAGGAATAGACGTTTTGCTCTCTCTGGTCTTCCTCCTTAAGATACCTTCGCCATTCGTTTAATATCTGTTTCATATTTATAAATATACCTTTTTACTCATTTACAGTATACCAAACTATAAAACAATGTCAAGAAGTTTTTTTCAAGACGGAATTTCATTTATCGCTCCGATGATACCCGTGTTTCTTTTTTCGAAGCCCCCAAGCCATCCTATCTTGGTATTTGGAGATGTTTACGTCGGATGAGTCCAAAAGAGCAACGAATATAGCTCTCGTCATCCCCATCATCATTTTTACGTCCGCTAGAGCGTTGTGCCAGTCGTCTGTACTGATTTCATAGGCTTTTGAGACCGGTCCCATCGACGCTGAGGTGTATTCTCCGAACTTTCCGGTCATTGTAAGGGCTTGAAGGATGATTTGGGCCTGTTCATTGCCCTCATCAGCAAGGGTCTTTATAAGGGAGTTGTGCCATAGCTTGATCAACAGCATGGTGTCAAAGATGGGGTATTCACGCATATTAACCGGTATATTGTACAAATCAGCCCTAGTTTGGACGAAATTGACGTCAAACTCGGCATTTTGGGCTACTAAGACCGGATTTGGCTGACTTTCGAGGTATGAGACGAACTGTCGTATAATATCTTCCTCATTTGGCATCCCTTTTGGGTATTTTTCCCTATATTCGTCGCTAGGCATCCCATATCGCGTCAATTCAAGCGGATACTTGGCTTTTGGGTCGTCAGAAGCCTCAAAACCCGCCAAAGTCTCGGGATTTAGCTTGATTTTGTCGTAAAAGAGCCCTTCTTCGGCTTCAACCTCGTCAAATTG
>NZER01000470.1 GCA_002690445.1 Candidatus Pacearchaeota archaeon | reverse complement strand
CTATAATTTTGAAGATTATGAAAAAAGGTGGGTTAAGACAATGGATGAAATAGTAGAGAAACACGGATCATGGGAAACCAGGAAAAATTATGAAAGATGGCAATTGATGGAGGTGGCCTAATGAAAAAAGTTTTGTTAAAAGGACCACTCCTAACACGTTCGGGATACGGCGAACAAACACGGTTTGCGCTGAGAAGCCTAAGAAGCCGACCAGATTTATTTGATATATATATTCAACCGATCAATTGGGGTTCGACTTCGTGGGTAGGATATGATAGCGACGAACGCGGCTGGATTGATAAGATAATTGAAAAAACAATAGAATATATCCAGCAAGGAGGAACTTTTGAATTATCAGTACAAGTAACAATCCCCAACGAATGGGAATCAATTGGGGCCGAATCGAACATTGGCTTTACCGCTGGTATCGAAACCACCAAGGTTGCTCCGCAGTGGCTGGAGAAAGGAGAGATTATGAACAACATCATTGTTGTGTCCAATCACTCTAAGGAAGTATACAAAAACACTTCATATAAAGCAGTTCACAAGGCCACCGGGCAAGAAGTAGATCTGAGATTAACTACGCCGGTAGAAGCGATAGGATATCCGGTGAAAGAATATGATAATATTCCTGATTTAGATTTAAATATCGATACTGATTTCAATTTTTTAACGGTGGCCCAATGGTGCGCCCGCAAAAACCTTGGAACTACCCTAGAAAGATTTATACAAGAATTTCATGATGAAAATGTTGGATTAGTCTTAAAGAGTAACTTGGCTAAAAATTGTTTAATAGATCGCGAAGTTCTCTTTGGAACCCTTAAGGGTATAGTTCAACAATATCCCGATAAAAAATGCAAGTTATATCTCCTACATGGAGACATGACTGATGAAGAAATGCATGCCCTATATATTCATCCCCAAATAGATGCCTTTTATGTGATTCCTCATGGAGAAGGATTTGGGCTTCCGATTTATGAAGCGGCTTATAGCGGTCTTCCCATTGTTACCGTAGGGTGGTCGGGACAAAACGATTATTTATACGATGAAAAGCGAGAAGCCCACTTTTATGAAGTGGCCTATGATCTTAAGCCGGTTCAAGATGAAGTGGTGTGGGATGGCGTTCTTGTTAAAGAATCGATGTGGTCTTTTGCTCGGGAGGAATCCACCAAGGTCCAACTAAGAAATTGTTATAATGATTTATGCTCCCCCCAACGAGAGGAGCACCTACAAAAAGCGCGGGAATACGCAGCAGAATTGAAAGAAAAATTTGCTGAAGAAAAGTTGCATGCACAATTTGTAAAAGCGGTAATTATGGAGCAAGATGTGGGACAACAAGTCTCCAGAGAAGAGCTTCCCAAAATTTCTTTAATAACTTCGGTTTATAAAGCAGAGAAACACATTGAACAGCTAATGGAAGATGTGACACGGCAAACAGTATTTAAGGATAAGTGTGAGTGGATAATTTTAAATGCCGATCCGGAAGGTGACGACTACGATGAAAAAATTATTCTTAAGTATGTTGAAAAATATCCCGGGAATATCATTTATAAGAGACTTACGGAGGATCCGGGTATCTATGATACATGGAATATGGCCATTAAGATGTGCAGCGGCGAGTTTGTCACAAATATAAATTGTGATGACCGTCGCGCCCCATGGGCACTTGAGAAACAAGCAAGACTGCTCACGAGTAGTCCCGATGTTGCGCTCGTCTATAATGACAGTTATGTTACTATAGAACCTAATGTTATGTGGGAGAATATACCTCCTGATTGTCAGCACTATGATTTTGAGCAATACTCAACAGAAGCAATGCTTAGAACAAACTTGCCTCATAACAATCCCATGTGGCGCAAAGAACTGCACGAAACATATGGATATTTTAATCAAGAATATCCTTCTGCTGCAGATTGGGACTTTTGGCTTCGGTGTTCATTTGGCGGAGAGAAATTCAAGAAACACCCAGAGATATTAGGGGTGTATCACTTTAACCCGACAGGAGTTTCCACGAATCCCGAAACCGATTCTTGGAAAAGAAAACAAGAAAGAGCCATTTTCAAGAAGTATCAAACTCTATACATGGAAGGCCAACAAGCCGCAGCCCCTTAAGTTGGATAATGCCATATGAAATTAAAATTTCTCGTGACTGGTGGTCGCGGCTTCATAGGGAGTCACTTTGTAGAAAAGGTTTTGTCAGCCGGCCATTATGTTATAGATGTTGATAAGATGACATATTGTTCTCACCGAACACTTCCGTGGGATAATAACTCGCGCTATAGACTAATCAAAAAAGACATCAATGATTTGGAGCACTTACCACAGTGTGATTTCCTGGTCAATTTTGCAGCCGAATCGCATGTCGATAATTCGATCACATCTCCGGTCATATTTTCTAAGTCCAATTACAACGGTGTTCAAAACATTTTAGAGCTTATTCGCTCCAAAGTATATGACCGGCCATTTTTTGTCCACATTAGCACTGATGAAGTTTATGGAGACATTCGGGACTATCTGTGCAAGGAGACGGACACCCTTTACCCCAGCAACCCCTATTCAGCGAGCAAAGCCGCCGCAGAAATGCTGGTGCTCGCTTATAATAAAACCTATGGTATCGACTATCTCATAACGCGCAGCAGCAATAACTATGGTTCGCGCCAATTCGAAGAAAAATTGGTGCCAAAAATCATCGATAGCATTAAGAATGAGAGAAAGATTCCCATTCATGGCGATGGTTCCTATATCCGCGACTGGCTATATGTAAAAGATAATGTAGATGCTATCTATCATTTAATAATAAACGGGTACAAGAACGAGGTTTTTAATATCTCCACCAAAAATCACATGACCAATATAGAAGTCGTGAAAGAAGTGTGTGAGTGGTTTGGTGTTGAGAATTACGAAGACCACGTAGAGCTTGTTCCCAACCGACTGGGGCAAGATTTGAGATATTATATAAACAATGAGAAGCTCCTTTCAACCGGCTGGAAAGTAGGATATCCCGATAAGATGTACAATTTTGTGAGCGATGATTAACGTTTGTACCATAGCCGACAGCAACTTTGCGTTAAGGGTTCTCGCTTTAAGAGAAAGTATAGCAAAACATACCAAGGACTATACTCTTAATTTGCTGTGTTTAGATGACAAAATCTATAACCGCTTAAACAACAAGTATCCCGACGTGAGATGCTTTAATATCGGAACCCTCCTCGAAGAAGACACACAGCTAGCACGTGCGAAAGAAAATGAACCATCCCATGAGGCCTTAAACGTGGCCCAAGGTAATCGCACCAAAGCTCAAGAACTACAGTTCATTTGGGCTCTGGCTTCATACTTTTCGTGGTATTGCCTAGAGAATCTGAAGCTGGAAGATATTTTTTATGTTGATGCAGACATCTATTTCTTCAATAATATTGAATATTTAGATGATCTAAAAACATTCGGCAGCATTGGCCTGATTGAGAATCGAGTCCCCAATAGCACCGCAAACGGTCGCTTTAATGTGGGAATCATATATTTTAAAAATGATCAAAGCGGCCTTCCTTGTTGTGAGTTTTGGAAGAATTGCCTATTAAATGAAGAAAATGAATATAAAGAAGAATACGGAGTTTGTGGAGATCAAAAATATCTTGAATTATTTCACATATTATATGAAAATGTGTTTATTTTTGATGACTTCATAGGCCACTTGGCGCCATGGAGTGTCCCGTATCACCAATTTGTAGCAGATAAGGTGATCTGGGAAGGCAAAACTCAAGACATGCTGTTTTATCATTTTTCCAATTTCAACTATGACTTTGAAAAGGGGGCATACATACCAGCACGGAGACACAATCTGTTACAACTAGTGCCGGGATCCCCGGTACATGCTTTATACGAAGAATATTATAACTGTTTGGAGAGACTGAATGAAGATTGCATTTGGCATGATAGTGTTTGAGGGCGATTATGTTCTCCAACAGTGCATAGAACAAGTATATCCCCATGCCTCTCAAATTGTTATTGCGGAGGGCCCGGTCAAATTTTGGCAAAGCAAGGGCCGCAACACCTCCACAGACAGAACCAACGAAATAATAGACAATTTTCCAGATCCTGAGAATAAAATCAAAGTGGTCCATGGTCAATTCTCAGAAAAAGACCAACAGTGCAACGCCTATATGAACCTCATCAACGAAGACACTGACTATCTATGGATGATTGATAGTGACGAAGTTTACAAAACTGCAGACATTCTTAAGACCATAGACTTTTTGAAGGAGTATAAGCCTACCAGTGTGGGTGTACAGAGTTGTTCTTTTTACGGCGGCTTTGACCACTACCTCACAGGCTTTGAACAAAATGTTGACAACTTTCTTAGAATTTTTAAATATGAGCCAGGGTGTGATTGGTTAACTCATCGTCCACCAACCATGAAATATAAACAAACAGTTCAACGGAGCCACATCAATAGTCAACAATTTTATGAATTGACGGGAGTGATGATGTATCATTATTCTTATGTGTTTGACAAGCAAGTGAAGAACAAGGTGGAATATTACAAAGCCAAGGTGAGCCAACACAAATGCATAGATCAGTATTATGAAAGGGTTTTTGTGCCATGGGTTAATGGTGACTTTACTCAGCGCCTTCTGATCGAAAATGAGTATAAAGGCGTGCACGAATGGAAGCCAGAGTATCGAGGCCCGTGCCGTACTGAAAGATTTATTGGGTGCCACCCCAAAGCAATAGAAGAGGCGTTCGAGGTATAAATGAACAAGTGGGTTACAGACACATCAATAGCTGATGAGATGCTTCGAGGCGCGAATGCCCAAATTCCGGGTTTTAAAAAACTTGAAGAATCTGATCACTTTCCAACTTTAAATGAATTGTTTCTTTTGGCTGCTGGGGATATTGATTCTGTTATAGATTTAGGCTGTGGAGCGGCCGAGTTCGGACGTATTTATAACTTTTTTGATTATGTGGGCGTCGATTTGCCCCATGTGATTGAACAAACAGCCAAAAAGAAAAACCCCAATTTAAACTATATTAAGTTCAATGTATATGAGGACGACTACGCATTTTTAGGAGAAGCTGATCTCATCTTAATGAATGCTTTTATCTCCGAGTTAGCCATCGCCGACGATGTTTTAGAAAAGGTCTTATCGGCCGCAAGAGGCTATATAATAATTCATCGACAAAAGATTGAACATTTTGAAGATTCGAATGTAAGATATAAAGAATACTCAGGTTATTTGAATAAAAGATATACATGTGCCGTTTTATCGGCCTCTTATCTTGAGAGTTTGCTTGAGAAGTATCAATTCGAAATAGTAAAAAAACAAAACAGTAGCACTCCTGAAGAGATTAGCATGCTACTCAAGAAAAAGGAAAATTTATGATTAATGAACCACACCAACAAGGCTCTATTCCATGGACCAACGACGAATTAAGAGATGGACTAAAAGAATTTGCGGAGCTTTATGAAAACCGCCCAATAAGAAACAATGATGGAGGCATGAAGGCCGCCCAGATGTTTTATGCGTGGTTTGTGGCCAAGAAAATGCAGCCAGATGTCATCATAGAAAGCGGGGTATGGTATGGTCAGAGCACATGGGCCTTTGAGCAAGCGGCCCCTCGTGCAGAGATTCATTGCCTCGATCCAGTCCCATATTACAAAGAAGAAAAGGGGTACTACTCCCAACGCGCCAACTACTATTCACAGGATTTTTTACAATTAGACTGGACTCATGCAAAGAAAGAGAACTCCTTGTGCTTTTTTGACGATCACCAAGATGCGTTAACACGCTTAGCACGCTGCTGTGAGCTTGGATTTAAGACTATAATTTTTGAAGATAATTATCCTCTCGGCCAGGGAGATTGCTATAGCCTCAAGAAAGCTTTTCATCCTCAAGATAATCGTTGTGTAGCCCCGGGCCTTCGTGCAAGAGATTACGCAGCTCACATAATTAAAACGTATTTTGAGTTTCCGCCTGTGTTGAAGGCCGATACTAATCGATGGGGTCTCCCATGGGAAACTTATGCTACTTCGGCACCGTTGCTCGAAGAAACAAATGAAGATTATCAAAAGATATACTTGGAAGAATTAAAAAATTATACTTGGATTAATTATGTCGAACTTAAATGAAGAAGTGCCTGTATTTTTCTTTCATCTAGGAAATCCCCCATATCTAGAAAAAATAATAGCGCAAGCCAAAGAAACCAATGCACGCGTGATTTTGCTTGGGGACGCACTTAATAAATCTCTCGATGTTGAACACTACAACGTTGAAGAGTACCTCTATGATTTCGAAACCTTTAACAAAGCGTACCAACATATGTCGACCAATCCTGCGCAATTCGAGGTGGTTTGCTTTATCCGATGGTTTGTGTTGAGAAACTTCATGATTAAAAATGATATTGATGTCTGTTTTTATGCCGACAGTGATATTATGATTTATGGCGATCTTACCGAAGAGTGGAAAAAGTTTAAGGAATTCGCATGCGCCTTCATGATGCCCGATGAACAGAATGAGTATGCATGGAGCGCAAGTGGCCACAACTCTTATTGGACCCGCGCAGCCCTGATAGAGTTTTGTGACTTTTTGAACGCGACCTACTCATCAGAGGAAGGACTTAATACCCTTAAAGACAAGTGGCGTTTTCACATTCAAAATAGCAAACCCGGCGGCATATGCGACATGACTTTGTTCTGGTTATATCATCGCTTGAAAGAAGGAAAAGGAATCGGCATTCTAAGTTCCACCCACGCCGGCGCAACATTCGACGACAATATAGTTTCAGCAGAGAATCGATATAAAGACGAATATAGAATGAAAAATGGTATAAAGGATATAGAGTTTCGCGAAGGCATCCCCCATTGTTTCAACTTAAGAGAAGAGAAGTGGGTGCGCTTTAACACCCTTCACTTTTCGGGTGCAGGGACAAAGCACCTAATAGGACAGTAATGTGATAAGGCTTTTTAACATTAATGATTATGTTATAGATACAGCCCACCTTTCCGGTTTGCACGACGAGATAGTAGACGAATTTGAACAGAAGATCGCAGATTTTGTAGGAGCTAAATATGCATGCGGCGTCTCAAGTGCCACAAACGCCATCTTCTTGGCACTTTTAAATAAGAACATCACTGTGGAGGTACCCTCCATCATACCGCCTGTGGTTTGCAATGCCATCTTAACCTCCAGCAACAAGGTTGCTTTTAGAGATGATGTTGCCTGGGTTGGGGATTCCTATACGCTGCACGATTTCGGAGATTATAAGATTGTAGATTCAGCCCAAAAGATTGTAGAAAATCAATATAAGCTGGAATGTAATCCGCAAGATTTAATGATATTTAGCTTTTATCCAACAAAGCCAATTGGAAGCTTCGACGGCGGCCTTATAGTAAGCGACGACAAAGAGAAGATAGACTGGTTTAAGATTCTAACCAAAAACGGAATGGAGTTTTATCACCAAAGTTGGAGGCGTAAAGCAGTTGTGCCGGGTTTTAAAATGTATCTCAATGCCATCCAGGCTTATATAGCAAACGAAAACTACAAAAAGCTTCCCGAGAAATATGAAATACTTTCACGCATTAGAAACAAATACAATGCAGAACTTGGGTTAAACAACATGAGCTTTCACCTATATCGCCTAAATGTTGAAAATAGAAAAGAATTTTTAGAGAAAGCCAAAGAAAAAGAAATAGAAATCGGGATTCACTATTCGGCCATCCACAGGGATCCGATATATTGTGAAGACGATATTAGATTGGAAAAGAGCGAAATCGAATCAGAGACGACTATTTCAATACCCTTTAATGAAAAAATGTCATATGAAGAAATCGACAAAGTGATTAGATTAATAAATGAACATGGACATTTTAAAAACACATGAGCGAGAAGATGGCTCCTATTTGGGAGTCTATGACTTAGACAATGTGCCCTTTGAGATAAAGAGAATATTTTTTGTTTCCTCGGCCGACAATGAAAACTGCGCTCGCGGAAGCCACGCCCACCATAAATGCCGCCAAGTACTGTCGTGCTTATCGGGCAAGATAGAGATACAGTATGAGAACAAAAGCTCTAAAGACACAGTAGTTCTATACGCCGGCGAGAGCTTTTTGCATGAAAATTTAGAGTGGGCTGTGTTAAACTTTATAGAGAAAGATTCTTTAATGTTAAGTCTGTGTTCTCACGAATATGATGAAGAAGAATATATTAGAGATTATAAAATTTTTAAAGGTCTAATAAATAAAAAACTTGATTAAAGATGGGGGTTATGTTATAGTGTATATGGTAATTATTTTAATACAATTGGGGCTCAAATGATAGATGTAGGTTCTCCACATGGTTTATCTGAAAAAATATTAAGATTTTTTATTTCTTTGGAAAAAGAGGGCGGATTTTTCATTGAGGCCGGAGCCAGTAACGGCATATGGCAAAGCAATACATATTATTTAGAGAAAGTGTTGGGCTGGAACGGACTATTAATTGAGCCGAATTCTATATTGCTGGAAGATTGTAGAAATAATAGAAAAAACAAAAATAATTTTTTTTACAATTGTGCTCTAGTATCAAAAGATTACGAAAAAGAATATATAAAAGGATATTTCGCAGAACAAGATTATGAAAATAGATTAATGGCTCAAGTTGAAAATATAAATCAATCTCCCGAAAGAAAGAAAAGGTGGGCCACAAAGAGCCCGATTATTGTTCCGGCCAAAAAATTAAGTGATATATTAGAAGAATTTCATGTAACAAAAATTGATTTTTTTAGTTTGGATGTGGAAGGATACGAAGTAGAGGTTTTATCTGGTTTGGATTTTACTAAGCATGCGCCAACATTTATATGTGTTGAGTGTTGGAATGATCCTGAAGATAGTCGCTATTTAAATTTAAATCTGATAAAAGAACTTCTTGAAAAGAAGGGGTATGAGTTAAATAGCAATTTAACTTATCGCGATTTATTATTTGAAAAGAGGAGGTAAGTATGGAAAATAAAAATATTTTAATTATAGGGAATAAGCCTTATTCTTGTTTTCCTATAACAAAAATAATAGATACTTTTTGTAACAATGTTCGATGTAATTTTAGTTTGCCTAATTTAAATAATGGCTCTATCTTTGATGAGTTAGGCTTGTGTAGTCATCAATACGAGAATTTAGTACTTTCTGATTATGATGTTAAAAAAATTATAGATATTTATGGCGATGTTTATGATGTTGGGCATATTAAAAAATATTATCATAGATATAGAGAAAATATATCCAGGTATAATCAAGTGTATCACGCCCGATTTAACACATCAAGACAAAACTCCTTTTTATGTTCGATAGAGTGCCCTCATCTTCTCGAAGCCATCCCCAGAACGGGACTTACAATTGTAATTGAAAAGCTTTTAAAAGATAACAAAGTATTTATTACTAATTTTAGCATAAAGAAAGAGATTAGACATTCTCATTATGTGCAAAAAAGCCATATTGAGAAAGAATTTGAGAGCGAAGAAAACAAACGAAAAGGACTACCAGAATTGGTGCCCTTTTGTCATAATACAGATAATGAAATTAAAATTTTACGCTGGCTTCATCAAAATGAAATAATTGATGCTTCTTTGTGTTTTTTAGAAGATAAAGAAGATCCGTTATTAAATTTAAGTGGCCTGGTACCATCTGATTATATTGTCGACCTAATAAAAAAGACTTATGGTAAATATGAAATTAAAAATGAAAATTTTTGTTGATATTGATGAGACTATTTGCAATAGTGATTTTAAATCAAAAAACATAGATTATTCGTTAAGTTGTCCAAATAGAAAAAATATTGAAGTTATTAACAAATATTATGACGAAGGCCACGAAATAACATATTGGACTGCAAGAGGGGCAGCGACAGGAATTGATTGGAGAGACTTGACAGAAAAACAGTTGTTAGAGTGGGGAGCCAAGCATCATCACTTGTTGCTGAACAAGCCGCCTTATGACTTTTATATTGATGATAAATCCATAAATACAGTTGATTGGGAAATACGCGGAAGACGATTGCCAAATTATAAGAATAGATTTAAAAAGGATATGGAATGAATAAAAAAACATTAATTTTAGACTGTACGATTCGAGATGGTGGAATTGTAAATGATTTTAATTTCACAATAGATTTTGTAAAAAAGTGTGTTGAAACACTAGAAAAAAGTGGCTGTGATTATTGTGAAGTAGGCTATATTCATGATAAAGAGTTTGTTATGTCATATGATAATTTTTGGAAGAATATTGACATTACTGAATTATCTAGAATTATTCCAAAATCAAAAATTAAATTATCTGTAATGGGAGATGTGGGGAAATTTAGTTCGAACCTTATACCTGAAAAAACTAGCAGTGTTGTTGTGGATTTAATCAGGGTCGCCGGCCCAAAAGAAAAACTTAAAGAAATGATAGACTTAACTGGCGAAATATCACTCAAAGGATATGAAACTTCAATTAATTTAATGTTTTCTTCGCACTATACAGATGTAGATTGGCAGGAAGTTATCAACATTTTTAATCAATCCAAATTTAAGCCCACATTCGTGTATATTGCAGATAGTTTTGGAAATTTAAAACCCAACGACATCCCAAAAATAGTTAAATATTTAAAAAACATAGATAATGTTAAAGTTGGATTTCATGGGCACAATCATTTGCAACTAGCATTTGCCAATACTTTAACAGCTATTGAAAAAAACGTTGATATAGTTGATTCTACAATATGGGGGATGGGGAAAGGGCCTGGGAATCTTCCAACTGAATTATTGTTGGGTTATTATGATTATAATTTGAAATATGTAAATCTTTTTATTGAAAATGAAATGAAAGATTTACGTAAAAAATATGAGTGGGGGTATTTGCATAAATATTTAATTTGCGGACTTCACAATGCTTCTTCGAGATATGGAGAATTTATTATGAGAGATAAGAGTTCTTCTTTAAATGATGTAGTGAAGGATATAACAGAAAAAAGATTGGTAGATAGAAAAAGCTATAAAAAGGACATTTCAAATGTTAAAATAACTGCCATTATTCCCATTAAACTGAAAAATGAAAGACTTGTTGATAAAAATATAAAACTTTTGGGAAACAAACCATTGTGTCATTATATTTTTGAAACCTTGTTGGAAGTTAAAAAACAATATAAAAATTTAGAAATTTTCGTTTACTGTAGCGACGAAAAGTTTAAAAAATTCTTATTACCAGGAATTAGATTTTTACAAAGAGAAAAAAACTTAGATCAAAACTCTACAAACTATACAGATATTTTTTCTAGTTTTATTAAAGAGGTAGATAGTGATCTGTATTTATATACGCATGCAACTAGTCCTTTTATAAAGCCAGAAAGCATAAGTAATGCTATAAAAAAAGTGTTAGTCGAAGGATATGATAGTTCTTTCTCTGTACTTAAAAAAAGTGTATTTTATTGGCTCAACGAGACTTCAAATTATAATTTAAAAAAAATACCCAGAACCCAAGATATGGAACCTATTTTTGTAGAAACAAGTGGGTTTTATGTGTATAGAAAAGAAGTTTTTGAAAAAACGCACTCCAGAATAGGTGAAACGCCTTTCCTTTATTGCATAGATGATGTCGAAGGGATCGATATAGATGAAAAGGGTGATTTTGAAATAGCCCAGCACATAATTGAGAAAGGTTAATTTAAGGATTATTTAAAAAAATGGTAAGAACTTTAATTACAGGGGGATCGGGAATGGTCGGCGCCGCACTTAAACGAGTATACCCCGAAGGAATTTATGTGTCATCACGTGATTTCGATCTACGGATCGCGGCCCAAACTGAGGGCATGTTTGCTGAATATGCCCCAGATCAAGTAATACACTTGGCAGCAAAGGTGGGGGGCATCCAAGCAAATATGGACAATCTAGGTGATTTCTATAGAGAGAATATTTTAATAAACTCAAACGTCTTAGAAGCAGCTAGAAAGTATGAAGCCAAAAAGGTGGTATCGATGCTTAGCACTTGTATTTATCCAGATAAAGTTACTTATCCCCTGACTGAAGAACAGATCCATAACGGACCCCCACACTCTTCAAATTATGCATATGCATATGCCAAGAGGATGCTCGATATTCAATCGAAAGCTTATCGCGATCAATACGGTTGTAATTTTATTACAGTAGTCCCAAACAATTTGTTTGGTGAAAATGATAATTATGATTTAAATGACTCACATGTGATGCCCGCAATCATGCATAAGATGTTTCTAGCGGAGCAAAACAAAGAAGATGTAACTCTGTGGGGAGATGGAAGCCCGTTGAGAGAATTTACGTATTCCTTTGATCTCGCCAACATATTATTGTTCCTTTTAGACTTCTATGACGGAGAAGAACCCCTTAACGTTGGAAACACTGGAGAACACTCAATTAAGGAAGTAGCAGAATTAATTGCAAAATATATGAACTTTAGTGGTACAATAGTTTGGGATACAGATAAACCCAGCGGCCAATATAGGAAGCCATCAGATAATTCAAAGTTGATACAAATAGGTTGGCGCCCAGAAATGTATACCAATTTCGAGAAGGCAATAGAAAAGTCCTGTAAATGGTTTATCGAAAATTACCCAAATGTAAGAGGTGGTATGTGAAAAAAGCTTTAATCACCGGAGTAACCGGGCAGGATGGTTCCTATTTAGCCGATTTGCTATTGGCCAAGGGATATCGTGTCATAGGCCTCAAGAGGCGTACTTCACTGATTAGTACAGATCGGATAGACCATATTTTAGACCACACCGAACACGTGCTAAGATTTGATTTGGTGTATGGAAACATGAATGATTCCGGAAACTTGCATCGTTTACTGATGAAATATCAACCGGATGAAATATATAATCTAGCGGCTCAATCTCATGTGCGTGTGTCGTTCGATACACCCGAAGAAACCGCTGACGTCGTAGCGATGGGTACCTTACGACTTTTAGAGGCAGCCAGAAATTGTTCTCCCGATGCTCGGTTTTATCAGGCGTCATCTTCCGAAATGTTCGGAGACAACCCAACGGCCCCACAAAACGAAGAAACACGATTGTTGCCGGCGTCTCCATATGCATGCGCTAAAGTGTTTGCGCACAATCTAGTAAGAAATTATAGAAAGTCATACAACTTCCACGCATCAAGTGGGATATTATTTAATCACGAATCACCGAGACGGGGAGAAACATTTGTAACCAGAAAGATTACGATGGCTGCCGCCAAAATAAAACTAGGCTTACAAGACACACTTTACCTCGGCAACTTAGATGCCAAAAGAGATTGGGGATTCGCCGGTGATTACGTTGAAGCGATGTGGAAAATACTTCAACAAGATGAAGCAGATGATTATGTCATAGCAACTGGTGTAACTCACAGTGTAAGAGATTTTTTGGAAACAGTATTTGAATACGCGGGCTTAAGTATCGAGAAACATGTAGAAATTAACCCACGACTTTTTAGACCACAAGAGGTGCCGCTGTTGCTTGGGGATGCGTCTAAAGCACAAAAAGTTTTAAACTGGGAGCCCAAAATTGGTTTTAAAGAATTGGCAACGATGATGTATGAAGAGGATTTAAAGAAACTTAGAACATGAATGTAGGATTGATCGGAAATGGATTTGTCGGGAACGCCATCTACCATAATTTAAAAAGTTATAATGATTTTTTAATTTATGATAAGGATCCTGCTCGTTCGACCGCCGCACACGTTCGCGAAGTGTGCCACCGCACGAAGATAATTTTCGTAGCGCTCCCTACCCCTATGTATCCAGATGGAAAGTGCGATTTGTCCATTATATTAAATGTAATGGCTCAAATTTCATATTGGTATGACGACAATATTATAATTCTTAAGTCCACGGTACCCCCCGGCACGTGTGAGAGCATCAAAAATATTCATAATAAATTAAGAATAGTCTTTAGCCCAGAGTTTTTGACAGAAAAAAATTCCATAGAAGATTTTAAAAATTGTAATAGAGTGATCTTTGGAGGCGCCGAAGCTGATATTGAACCATGCGAACAACTTTTTAGAAAGAGTTTTCCGGAAAAAGATTATTTAAGAACAGATTGGCAAACAGCAGAAATGGTAAAATATTTTTTAAATACCTTTTTAGCAACTAAAGTGTCCTTTGCTAATGAAATGTGGGGAATATGTGAAAGAGTAGGGGTTTCATATGATGAGATGCTAAGACTCGCTCTTTACGATAAACGTTTAACAAAAACACATTTTCTGGTGCCGGGTCCAGACGGAGACCGCGGCTTCGGGGGCACTTGTTTTCCAAAAGATTTGAAAGCATTAATAAATTTTTGTAATAGAAAAAATATAGATTGCCAAGTTTTATCCGCTGTCTGGGATAAAAATTTAAAGGTTAGAAATAATCTAGATTGGCTAGAAAAAATAGGCAGATCAATAAGCAACATTAAGGAGAAATAAAATGCACTTATCAAATCAAGCCCTGGGGGCTATCATGCTGGCTTTACAGGAGTCTCTTTTAAATGAGATGGACATCGTACCGATTCTTAAGGGATTCGAACTTCAGCAATCGGATGATGGTCTTGTTATAAAGAATCCCCCCACCGTGAGATTCACCGATAACAGCGCTGTTACTGAGAAAGATTTGGCCAATATGGTCAAGTAATGCCTCGATACAAATATCAATGTAATACATGTCAGATTGAAACAACCATTTATCACGGCATCTCAGAAGTTATATTAAACTGTGATGCATGTGACGGTAAGGAATGTATGCAAAAGCTGTTATCAAAACCGCGCTACATTAAAAAGAAGACTAGAGGCATTAATCAAAAAGTCGGAGAATTGACAAAAAAATACATTGAAGAGAATAAAGAAATTTTAAAACAACAACAAAAAGAGGCACAAAAACAAACTTATGACCCGTCTTGAAATAATACTAGCATGTGTAGCAGCACTATCGATAATATTTAATGTGGGAGTTTTCGTATATGCGCGAGCCGCAATTGTGCGACTTCTCTCTGTATCAGAAGAATTGGGCGACTTGCAGGAGATGGTGAACTCCTTTGCTAAACATGTAAAAGGTGTCTATGAGTTGGAGACTTTTTATGGAGATCAAACTCTCCATCATTTATTAGAACATGCCATATCGTTCAATGAACATCTAGAAACATTTGAATATATATATGGACTTACTGAAAAAGAAAATGTTGAAGTAGACGAAGAAGAAGAAGAGGAGGAAGATGCAACCGAAGAAGAAAACCAAGAAACGTAAGAATTATTATTTTACGCTAGATCACGAAGATGCCATAGTACGGTATACAAACACCAACTCTCTCCGCGAGAGAACAGATCTTTATGTACAACTGATTCAACCAGCGTTTAACGAAATGGTAGACAAAATTGTTTATACATATAAATTTACCACTCTTCCAAATATTGATTATTTGCGAGATGAATGTAAGATATGGTTAATGACCGTACTTGACAAATATGATCCCAACAAAGGCTCCAGGGCCTTTTCTTATTTTTCAGTCATAACTAAAAATTGGTTCATTAATAAGGTCAAAAAACAGCAAAAGCGACAAAGAAGAGAGATTGATTATGATAATATTCCCAAACGATATGAAGAGAAATATTTATCGACCACCGAATCGTATGTCAGCAATCGGGAAGAAGAAGAGTTTTGGAAATTATTTTATGAAGAATTAAAGTCATGGGATGCGTCCCAAATGAAAGAAAATGATTTTAAAGTATATCAGGCAATTAAGATTCTCTTTGATTCACGAGAAGACATCGAAATTTTTAATAAAAAAGCTATTTATCTATACCTTCGAGAGATTACAGGTTTGAATACAAAACAAATCGTTAATTCATTGAAAAAATTTAGAAAGAAATATTCTAATTTTAAACAAGACTGGGAAGCTGGAGATCTATGAGCAAAAAAGATTTAGACACACTAATCGACGAAGCGCTTGATAATATACGTCATGATCGCAAGCTAGCTCAAGAATTTTTAAATGAAATAGCAAATCAAATTGCCTTAGATGCAGAACAAAACAGGCACCTAAGCCCTGTAGCAGCAAAACACGTTGAATCCATGCAGAGATCCAATGAACAATTAGTGAAACTAATAAACCTGCAGCTTAAAGGAAGAACGACTGTTGTGGACTTATCGGATGATGATAAGAATCAACTATTCGACTTAATACAGGGAGACCACTGACATGTCGCAAAATAGAAGTTTTTTGGATTGGACGAGATTCAGCGACAACAAGGCAGCTTTCGGACTTCTAAATCAGTCTGTTAGAAGCGCCTTGTCGTTTGATTTTTTTGCAGGCAAAAGAAAATTTAATGCAATTGCGGTGGAGACCGCCGTTAATTTAACTCCGCTAGAGGCTGATGGGTATGGGGCACATGTAGATGTCTCCAGTGGCAATAAAGTCGCAGCCTTCATCTTTAAGGCGAGAATAATTGATGAAAACTCGCCTCATTCATTTTTGCCAGATCCGTGCGCCTTGGCGCAAGCTGGCGACAAAGAGGCTGCTATCGCGGCCGTTAAACAACACACCACTTTTGTATCTTATAATGATCCTCAAGCCAATTTGACATCTGTTGTAAACACTGGAGATATTGTTGAAGTTGAACTAGAAAAAGGCGCCTTCTCGTATAATTTACAGCAAGGTCGCTTTATTCGTGTTGTTCAAAGGGGCCCCGCCTCAACCTATAGTGGAACTAGCTGTCAGAGTATAGCAGATCATTTTGGTGTGCTTCCGTTATATGGCCCGGGTATGCCTAATATTAATGCCGGTAATTCAGTAAGCACGGACGATGTGGAAGGAATAACTTTCAGTAGTGGTGTCGATCTCTTCCAGGGCCAAAAAGACTTTTTAACTCGGCTGCGTACGATGATATCACCCACGACCCCTATACATGTGACATCTGGCTATCGGTCTCCCGAACGACAGGCTGCTGCTATGCTTAATATTTGGACCGGCACCGGCGAGGGAGAACTAAGAAGATTATATAGAAAACCTCTCGTAACAGAAGTTATGGCTGCCGGCAAGAATGTAAGCAGCATGGCCACTGTGATTCAAGGCCAAGTAGACAGACGTCAGTATCTTTCCAGACACCTTTATAAAGCAGGGCTCGATTTGAGAAGCAAGAATCTCACCGATGCACAAGTGGCCGAAATTGTTAGTGCCGCCCGCAGCTTGGGAGCCAAAGTTGGAATGGAACCGGGCAGCTGTTGGACCAACAAAGGCCAAAGTACTCCGCGACTCAAAAGTTGCGGAAACGAACATATCCACATTGGTGTTCCTGAAGACTACATGGAAGGAAGATACACAACCGCAAATGATGCAGTGACTGATGCCGCAGCGGTCGAAGATGATCAGTCCGGTACTGCTGATGATGGAGACACCACTAGCCACGGCAAGGAAGGGGCTGATTGGAAGTGGATTGACGAAGCTGCTGGAGATTGGGAGTGGATTCCACCGGCACCCCCCGCCACTGTTTAAGTGTATAATAAATAAATGCAAACAAGTCTATTTAGAATAGGATAAGAGATGAAGAAAAAAGCCGCGTTTTCAACAGAGGACCAACCAAAAGGGCAAGAAGACAGGCCCACAACAGAAGCACGAATAAAGCGAGGCGACCCAGTTAATCTGGTGCCTCAAGATAGTGGTTTATATCATACCATTGTTCCGATGAAGAACTTAACCTTTAAGATGGCTCCAAACGAAACAGTCATTCAGAACGGTGGTTCATTTATAGTATTTGGGACAGATCGTCCAGCTACTTTAGCAGACGGATCCGGGGCCACAGGATATCAGGGTGCAAGCTCAATTGATCTTGTGGTAGGGCGCCTAGCCTCCGCACGCGGTGGCAAAGGCCCCAAAGAAGGCGCTGAAGTAGATAATAGTTATTCTGGAGACGCCGCACGCATTATTATTAGCCAGTTAACTAATCTCGATAAGAGCTTTGGACTCGCTCAAGGTGTTTCTGGAGTTTCGCCGCTTGGTTCTGGTATTGGAATTAAAGCAGATGATGTGCGACTCATAGGCAGAAGGAGCATCAAGATTGTTACCGGAAAGACCCAAGGATCTTCAGGCGACGGCCCTAGCGGAGAACCAAACTCTTTAGGAGGATGGATGCACCAGCCGTCTCCAACGATTGAATTAATAGCCGGAAACCATTCAGAAGAACGAATTGTGTGGGGAGGGATGTTTAATCCAATAGAAAGAATAAACACCCTCCAACGCGCCTGTTTGGGGAGCAATACTCTGGATGGTTTTAAGGAGTTCGCCGATGTAGTAGGCGGACTCTGGAGTGCCGTTTTCAACTTGGCTCTAATTCAGGGCGGCTTTGATTCTTTGGTTGGAGTTAATATTCATCCATGGATTGCGGCTGCAGCCCCGGCGAAAACCACTGCAGCATTAGATTCTGTAATTTCAAGCCTCTGGCAGACTAGAGCTAATGCCACTTTCTGGTGGTGGAATTATTTAGAACCCTACGGATATAAATACATTTGCAGCACAAATGTTAAAATATGCTAATTATTTGAGGTAGTTATATGGCAGAATCAAAATTTCTTAAGTGGCAAGATCAAGATGGCGACGGCCTCATCGACGAGTGCGATGATTTAATAGAAGCTCCAGAATTACCACTTTGTTTAAATTGTAGTCCCAATCCCAAGGCTCTCGTTCCTGATTGGCGTGGGTTTCGTGTAACACAGCCTTTTTTAAATGAAAAATTGTGTGAATACCAGATCACAAAAGTCACTCCCCACACGACCACTGTTGATTCTGCGCTTTTAGAGAATGAAGAAGAAAACGTTGTCGAAATAAAAGCGGCCCTTGAGGGAAGATATGACGAGTTTGTTGATGAAGCCATCGACTCGCTCCTAGAATTTACAGAGAAAGATGATTCAGATGAGTCCAAAGCCAAAGTAAAAAATGATATAAAATATTATAAATATGAATTGCCGCCTAGGCCAAATTCGCGCCTGAAGTTACTATATTCAGTTCCCTTCGATACCATTTTTGATTTGCCCGAACGAGCCCCTGAGCCGGAAGAAGAGGAAGAAGAAGAACCAGGAGAAATGATCGTCAAATATGATGCGGCAGATTTAACGACCAAAATGATTAGAATTCGCAAGGCGTTAAATTTATATGCACGATATCTTAAGGTTTATCGAGCCATGGACGGTGGCAATATATTTTTCTCAGATGACAATCGAATTTTTAATCTAGAGTCTTATGGAGACCCCGCTCTTTTTACTCATTCTATACTGTCTAATTTGTTGACAACATTAGAATCTTTTTTCAACACCAAAGATTATCAAATGCCCGGTGTTGGCGGTATAACTTTTTTTAAAGATAAAATTATAAGTGTCGAATTTAAAACAAATAATTATAAACTTAAAAGAATAAGAATATGGACTGAAGGGTGCGGAGAACGGCCCATATGGTTTCACAAAAAGAAGCTCAAGGCGCTTCTGGCCCAGCCGGCATGGAAAGACGAGACCGCGATCGCATATTTGATGCAATTGTTCCCAATGGAAAGCGCCATTATGGCAAGAGTCCCCGATCCGTGGCAAGAATTTATCATTAAATTTACATACCCTCCAGTATACTCCACCCTTGATCAGTCGAGTCCCGAGGATCTTGAAACTGTTGGTAGCTGTATAGCAGACGCTCTGGCAAATGAAGCCAAAGAATTAGGACAAGATATTTTAGATGATGTATTTGGGCTCGGAGACGCAATTGCGTACCTCTTCCATAAAAATATATGCCGATATGACATCACCGAAACCAGAGCGGATAATATTGAAATGGGACTGCTCCCGGCAGACGAGTTTGGTGCCGGCACCACCCTAGAAAAATATTCAGGTGTGGGCCCTCTGACTGGCCCTGACTCAGTTTTGGGCAAAGGCAACAAAGCCAACATGTTTGGAATGGCCCAGATGCAGGCATTTAAGCAGTTGGATGCTCAAGATCAGGTGTTCGCTCAACTGTGTGGTCGAATATTGGCCAGCATGATCGGCTGGGGCCCCGCCCAATCTAAGATGGATCAGATGTGGGAATATGGATTCGAGCGTATAAAGCAATGTGGACTTTTTGACTTAATGATGGAAGCTATAGCATGTTTGCTAGGCGGCCTTTCCATTGATGAGATGATGGCCGCGATGCTCAAAGCCGCACTAGACTCAATGGGAATCGAGAACTTCGGCGAATTATTTATTGGAATACCCCCCGAGAAACAATCGGAACTCGCAGCAAAAGTAAGCGAGAAACTAGCTAGCGGCGAGTTGGGTGTAACGCGCCAACGCGAGGAAGCCTCACTGCAGGCCGCCGGCATTGGGGTTGACACCCCTCCTCGACCATGGGAAAATCAAGATATTATTGACAAAGAGCGCAAGAATCGAGGCAATAGTGAAGCCGGGAAATACGGTCAATCAGCCCAAGAACAATCTCAAGAAACGAGAAGAACTTTGGCCAAGCAATTCGATGTAGCCGGCTCGGCCGAAGAAGAACTTGATACTGATATTGTTATGGAAGCTTATATATTGGCCTTAATGGAGGTATATTCCGATAATCTCATGTCTCTTTTGGATCAGTTAAACAAGTTCCCTGGTGCACCAATCATTGCGGGTGTGCTGGCTATGATGGATTGTCCGCGTCCCCCCTTGTTCAACCCGAGTATTCTAGACTTCCTAAAGGACATTCAGCTTCCCTGGTGTCGCAATAAAAATGAAATTCGACTTCCCCGACTAGAAAACCCCTTCGCTTACCTGCCCAGATTAAAAGATCTTACATGGCTATTGTGGCAACTAATCAAAGAAGCCCTTATGCAGCTTGTAATGACTATCATTATTAAATTGATGGTTAAGATTTGTCAAATAATAGGGGACGCTATATGTAGAGCCTTGGAGGTTGTGGGAGATATTGCAGCTTCAATGCCTGAAATATTGCAAGGATCCACCACACTTAAGGACGTCATCAAGGAATCTATTTGTGGGCCGAACGCGTCGGAGCAACAAGTAGAGGATACGATAGTAGAGATCATGGGTACAATGGGCCCAGGCGCCGCGGCCTTTAGCAACCGAGATCAGGTCCTTCAATTTGCTGAGGACGTTTCATCTTCCGTCACGCGTAGAGAGTTGACTGACGCAATATTGGGTACCCCTTCTCGTGAGTTCACTGAGATAGTTTCTCAATTAATTGAGTTTGAATATCCCGAATATGAAAAGGCAATGCCCACTCCCGACTCAATTGGAAATTTATTCAAGAATATGGGCAACTTAATGCCGCTGGACTTCAGGAAGCAACTACAAGACTTGTCTGAGTCTGACCCAGAAAACGAACTGTTGCCCGCCAACCCCACTCTTTGTGCTACGCCAGAGCAACTCGAAAATTTCAAAAACTTAAGATGCGAACTGCTAGCCGGCCGTGCCTCAAAAGAGCAATGCGATGTGATGTATGACAACTTGAGAAGTGGATTTCTAGAAGATCTAGAAACCCTTAGTGGAGCCCTTCAGGGAACCCCGGGCCAACCAGGAATTGAAGGATATATAATGGACAATATGCCACCGTTGGTATCGGCCCCGGGCTGCGACGATGGACTCATCCCGTTTATGAGCGATGCCGAAGCAGCCGTCGCCGCGCAAGCAATGGGAAATGACTTTGAACAGCTTAAGATTGATTATGCGAAAGACATGCTAGGGAACGGCGGCCTTTTCCAAGGCGATGCCGGCTGGGGTCTCATCAATTTGGTTCTATCCGACACCGAAGGCAACCCCCTCACGGCGCACTGGAGAAAGGCATTTAACAGAAAATCTTATGTGCACTTTGCCACCAACCTTCCTAACGGGGGCGAAGCAGCAACTGGATTTTTCTCAGCGCTTCAGCCACGAGCCGGATTTTCTTCTCAACATGGTCAATTCCCCTATTATGTGGGAGAATGGCTAATGAGGCAATTTTTGAATGCAGGCGAGGATTATATCGATCTAGAGGATTATAAACCTCGCGGCGGAACGATTGGCTCGGATGGAACCGGCCGCAATCTCTACAATTCTATAAAGTTTGTATCTAAAAATGACTCGATTGGACCAAAAAAATATCGGATTTCATTTGAAGATCTAGATTTTAGTACGTACATGGGCGGCGGCGTCGATCTATTGAGGGTACCAGATTTTGGTTATAATGTGAGATTGGGCGTTGATTATGCAAATCAAAATATTGTAATAACCCGGCGAGCAAGAAAGGGGGGTGAGACCGCCAGCGGGCTGTCCACCTCTTCCGGCGCCGACGAAGCGACGTATACGAAGGGAGGTTCCGACATCTCCTTAGATTATAAAGACAATGCGGCCGGCAAAAGATACACATGTGGTCGTGGAATGTCGGGACAGGCGGGTGTCGAAAACCGCATGCAATCCGAGTGGAGTTATGGATTTGAAGTGCAACTCTTTTTGTCAGACATAATAGAAGATGGCACCGAATATATACCTGTCCCCGATGAGTTTTTGCCGGATGAATTAAAGGGCGCTGGTTTTCAAATATTTAACGCAGAAGATGCCGGAGAATATGCCGATGCATGGGAAGCCGCAAAAGCAGCCGCACAAGCTGCCGGCCATGACAACGCAGGAACCACCATTCCAGTTTATAAAAACAGGCCTGATGATAATGCGCGGATCAAAATTATAGAAAAAGTCAATATGGATGCAACCGTTGAGTCTCCTTTTGCTGAGCTTGTTCAAGAAGAGTTAGAAAAATCAGATGCATTTGATCTGCCTGGCTACATTGAAAAGATACCAATTGTAGGGTGGGCTCTCCAGGCACTGGTTAATATAATTATGTGGCCATTTTCGAATTTGGTGCGCCCCGAGTCGGCGCCTGGAATTGGATTAACAAGTGAAAGTATTATGCGTGTGCGAGAATTTGAATTTCTAACTATTGATGATGGGTTAGATGATGTAGATCTTGCCGAGTTCCCAGCATTGTTAGACGCGTTTGAAACAAGGGGAGAATACATTCCCCAAGTCGTTGCGTTAGCCGAGATGATCGGAAGCACTGATTTGGCGTCAGTCAAGACCCAGCATGATGATTTTATGACTCAGTTCTTTAAGAAAATAGCCGGCGAGATAGGAACAAACACTATCGCCTGGAAGCACGGAGCCTCCTATGATTATTTAACCAAGAGCGACAAGGATTACCTCGACTCCGAAGGGAAACCCTATCAAGATCAGACTGTTGATGGCATGCCAGTCTCTAACGACGACATGATTTTGGGAATAAGCCGCGATCAGTTTGACAACGAAGCAAAGGGCACACCCGAGAACACCCGAGTCTTCTATTTAGACCCATCTAAGTTTGGAGGCAATTATATGAAGCCTCCCATCTATATTAAACCACTTGCTTATGAAGGGTGGATGGGCCTCGTACAAGTACTTTTCCCGGAGTATACTGCTTGTAAGCCTCACAACGTAGAACTAGTTGATTTTGATGAAATTCAAGATAAAATAAATGAAAGATATCCACGCATTCCGGAAGACCCAAGATTGAAATCAGATCCGGATTGTGCAGTTGAAAACCCCTACAATAGAATTATGAGCCGCAGTGCGCGCGCAAGCATGGGAGGCCTCATTGAAGCAGCAATTCGTATTTATGCTAGCACCCACTTCTTCAAGGCAATTGGAACTTTTTCAAAAATTATGCCCAAATTTCCTGAGAACTATAGTTCTTTATATTCTCAATATATTGTTGAAGTAATGGAAGAGGGTTTCAAAGACGCCCAGGCCGATCACTGGGAATTTTTCAGTCCCTTTAAAGATGAGGAATTCTGGTATGCCTTCTTGGAACAATCCGTTCAATATTATGGGTGGCTTGTTGACGACGGCGTTATTCAAGATCCTCCCGCTAGTGTTATTAGCGCGATTAAAGAACTAAACAATATGCAAGAAGAATATGATTTTCCATGGTGGGAAGATTGGTGGGAAGCCGTTAAGTTGGGGGATGCAACCATATTTCAAGGACTTAAGGGATATCGCTCCGACGAGAACCTTGAGGCTGTACAGAAAAGCGAAGAACTAGCGAAATTAGTCCTTAAGGAATTAG